>CAZVLY010000045.1:5243-18767 GCA_964628175.1 uncultured Piscinibacter sp.
GCCAGGCGGCCGAGGTCGCGCACCGGCTTGTACAGGCTGGTCACGTAGGTCACGAACACCAGCAGCTCGCCCGGCGTGAGCCGGCCGGCGAGCACCTCGCGCGCGCCGAGCAGCACGGTCAGCGCGGTGCCCGCGGCGCTGACCACGGCGATCGCCTTGACGATGGCGCCGGCGCTGCGCGTGCTGCGCATGCCGCTGTCGTAGTTGGCCTCGATCTCGCGGCGGAAGCGGTCTTCCTCGAAGCCCTGGCGGCCGAAGGCCTGCACCAGCGCGATCGAGCTGAGCACCTCGTTCAGCCGCGAGGTCATGCGCCCTTCGTGGCGGCGCTGCTCGCGCACCGTGGCCTTGACGCGCCGGTTCAGCCAGAAGATCACGCCCAGCAGCGGCGGCAGCGTGGTGGCCACCACCAGCGCGAGCTGCCAGTTGAGCATGAACATCACCGCCAGCATCGCCAGCAGCGTGAGCGCGTGGCGGCCGAGCGTGAGCGCCCAGTCGGAGAACATGTCGCGCAGCAGGTTGGTGTCGCCCGCCACCTTGGTGATCAGTTCGCCGCTGCGGCTGTCGCGGTGGAAGGCCAGCGACAGGCGCTGCAGCTGCGCGAACAGCTCGACGCGCAAGCGCCAGGTGATGCGGTGCCCGAGCTTCGCGCTGGTGTAGAGCTGCAGGTACGACAGCGCGCCGGCCACCAGCGCGATGGCGGCAATGGCGCCGGCCGAGACCGCCAGCGCCGGCCAGGTGCCCAGCGCGAGCAGCGGCTGCAGCCAGGCCAGCGTGGCCGGCAGCGGCCGGGCCAGCAGGATGTGGTCGAAGATGATCTTCAGCGGCCAGGGCGCCAGCACGTCGGCCAGCACGACGCCGGCCAGCGCCAGCGTGGCCAGCACGATGGCCAGGCGCTGCTCGGCCAGGCACTCGCGCACCAGGGCGCGCAGCCGCGAGCCGGGGCGGGCGGGGGAACTCATGATCGGGTCTCCTGGAAGCCGGGCGCGCACAGCGCCTCGGCACGGGCGAGGCGGCGCTCGAGTTCGTCGCGCCAGCCGTCGATCTGGAACACGAAGGCACGGCTGGCCTGCAGCAGCAACTGCACGGCCAGGTGCCACTGCAGCCGGCGGCGGCCGAAGCGCTCCGGCGCTTCCTGCGCGTAGGCGGCGATGAGCATCGCCCCGACCTCGGCCGGCGCGCGATCCAGGGGCAGCCGCGTCACGAAGGCGGCGAGATCCTCCATCGGGTCGCCCAGGGCGAATTCATCGAAGTCGTGGAAGACGATGCGCTGCGCCGCGTCGCCCTGCACGCCCACCTGCCCGGCGTGGAAGTCGCCGTGGATCAGGCCGGCCACCGGCAGCGGCAGCGTGAACGCGGCGCGCTCGATGGCGTCGGCGAGCGCCGCGACACGCCCGGCCAGCGCCGGCATGGCGCGCCCGATCTTCTGCGCGCGGCGGCGCACCTCGCGCAGCCAGTGCGCCTGGTCGTGCACCGCCTCGGTCGGCAGCGACTGCGCATGCAGCACCGCCATGGCCCGCGCCAGCCGCACCGGCAGGCGGCGCGGCAACACGCTGCCGAGCACCTGCACGAGCGGCTCGCCCGGCGCGCGCCCCTGCCAGACGCTGCGCGTGCGGGCCTGCCAGCCCAGCGGTTGTGCCACCCATGGCGCGTCGTCGTCCTGCTGCGCCAGCGACCAGAAGTGCTCGAAGCGCTCGTGGATGCGCACGCCGCGGTCGTCGCTGAAGGTCTTGGCGTAGACCACCCGATCGCCCTGCGTGTAGCGCAGCGTGGCGCGCTGCTCGGGCTCGTAGCCGAGCAGCTCGACCTCGGCCGGCGTCTCGCGGTCGGGCCCGTCGAGCCAGGCCAGCGCGCGCCGGCCGTCGAGCAGCTCCGGCAATTGCGGCAGCGCCGGGTCGGCCGGCCAGGCCCACAGCAGCATGTCCAGCGGCGGCACCGGCAGCGCGGCGCTGCCGTGCAGGGCCTGCAGGCTGGCGCCCTGGCGGTACACCTTGGCGTAGTAGCGGCGCGAGCCGCCGGCGTGCAGCTCGGTCTCGTAGACCAGCGTCAGCGGGTTCGGGTGGCGGTGCCGCGAGGCGCTGCGGCGCACCTTGCCGATGCGCACCTGCGCAATGGCGTGGCCGCCGGGCAGCCAGGCCTGCAGCAGGTCGCGCATGGCGACAGGGTCGAGGCAGGTGTCGATGCCGGGCGAGGCTTCGCTCATGCGGCCTCCGGCAACGCAGCGTCGGCCAGCTCGGCGGCCAGCGCGACCAGCCGCGGCGCGATCGCGAAGCGCCCGGGCTTGAGGTTCACCACGCAACGCCAGGCACGCTGGGTGAGCAGGTTCCACGCCGCCGACCAGGCCAGCGCGGCCGAGGCCGGCGGCGTGCCGCCGCCCTGGGCATAACCGGCCAGCAGCCCCTGCCAGGCGGGCGCATCACGCAGCGGTGCGTCGCCTTCGAGCACGGCGCGGTAGATGCCGTCGGCCCACCAGCTGCCCAGTTCGAGCAGCGCCGGGCCGCGGCGCAGGCCGTCGAGGTCGATCAGTGACAGGTGGCGGCCATCGGCCAGCACGTTGCGCGGGTGCAGGTCGCCGTGCAGCGTGGCCAGCGGCTGGCCCTGCACCCAGTGCAGGCCACGCGCCAGGCGGCGCATGGCGCGCGCGAGGTCGGCCTGCGACTGCGGCAGCGCGTCGGCGAGCAGGGCCTGCACCTCGGCCAGCCGGGTGCGCATCGCCTCGGCGGTGATCGAGCGGGTCAGCGCCACCGGGATGCCATGCAGCGCGGCGAGCTGCGCGCCGAGCGACGGCGCGAGCAGCGCGGCTTGCGCGGGCGGCAGGTCGAGCAGCGCCTGGCCGCCCACGCCCTGCTGCCAGTGCAGCTGCGCCTGCGGCTGCCAGAGCAGCGCGCGCGGCGTGTTCAGCCGGCCGGCATGCCAGGCCGCCGACGACTGCAGCGTGCGCAGGATGGCGTGGGCGCTGGCGCCGTCCGGCTCGCGGCTGGACTTGGCATAGACGGCCTGCGACAGCGCCCGCCCGCCCTGCTGCCAGTGCAGGTCGACGCGTGCGGTGAGGCGGTGTTCGGGCACGTACTGCACCACCGCGAGCTCGTGGCCCGTCAGCACCGCCGCGTCGGAGGCAAGCACCGACAGCAGCGGCGGCAGCCACCGCTCGCGCAGGCCGCGGGTGTCTGAAAGCACGGCCGGCGCGATCAGCTTCGGGTCGTTCGGCCACCACCAGGTGAGCATGTCCAGCGCGGGCAGGCGGCACACCTCCGGGCCGGCTGGCGATGGCACCCAGTGCGCCGCAGCGGCCGCGCGCGCATGGCGCGGGCCGATCTCGTCGGCACGGCACAGGCGTGCGGCCACGCGCTGCTCGTGGCAGCGGCCGCTGGCCTCGTCGCGCAGCTGCAGCCGGTACGACAGCGTGCAGTTGCGGCGCGGCCGGTACTTGACCCGTTCGACGCTGCAGGCCTCGACGCTCGCCCCGTGGCTGCGCAGCATGTCGGCGAAGTGCACGGCCATCACGGACCCGTCCAGCGCGCTGCGCAGCTGCGGCAGCGCGGGGTCGTCGGGCAGGCCGCCGTCGGAGCTCACACGCTCTCCTCGATGAGCAGCCGGACCGAGCCCGCAGGGCCGCGCAGCGTGGCACCGGCGTGCGAGACGGCGCGCACGACACGGCCGTCGGCCGAGCAGCGCCAGTGCAGCCAGCGGCCGCGGAAACTCAGCCCGCCGATGGCCCACGAGCGTGCCTCCACGCCACGGGCATGGAACCAGCCGTCCTGCCATTCGTCGCCGTCGATCGACAGCACGATGTGCAGCGCGCTGGCCACTTGGCCCTCGTCGCCCTGGACCGGCCGCTCGTCGAGCTTCAGCGTCGGCGCCTCGCCCTTGAACGGCAGCAGCACCGTGTCGAAGTCGGCCGCGGCGCCCTGCGCCTGCGTGACCAGCGCGGGCGCGGCCTGCTTGTGGCCATACAGCGACGAGACCCACGAGTCCGCGAGCGCGCGGCGCTGACCGGCGCGCACGGCCTGCGCGATCAGCAGGCCCGGGCTGGCCAGCAGACCCTCGTCGCCGAGCCGCGTTTGACCCTGTGCCGCCGCGCCGAGCTGGAACTTCAGCGCGTAGTCATGGGCGGTCGGTGCGCGCAGCGTGTCGGCGACGATCCAGTAGCGGCGGTCGACGAAGACGATGCAGCGCTCGTGCACCGCGTCGTAGGCGTGGCTCGCGCAGCGGCCGTGCAGCAGGTCGAGCCGCGCGCCGTCGATGCACTCGAGCAGCGTGCAGTCGGGCGCCGGGCCGGCGATCTTGTGGCGCACCGAGCCGGGCGCGTGGCGCGATGCCTCCTTGATCGCCTTGGGCTCGTAGCGCGTCTGCGAACGGCCGTCGACGCACACCGTGTTGTGTGCCGCCGTGCTGCGGAAGTGCACGCGCCAGTTGGTCGCTCCGGCCTCGCTGTAGGTGTAGCGGCCCGGGTCGACGATCAGCGCCCGGCCGTGCGCCGCGAGCTCGAAGGACAGCGCGTCGAAGTGGCCGTGGTTGCCCTCGCCCAGCGGGCCGCAGTCGAACACCAGGTGCTGCGCCTCGCGCGACCAGCCGCTGCGCAGCACGTGGTAGCCGCTGGCGCCGAAATGCGCGTTGCGCTGTGCCGGCCTGCGGCCCTGCACGCCTTGCGTGGCGACGAAGGCGAGGGACTCGTCGCCATAGAGCCGCGCGCCCTGCAGCAGCAGCGGGCCGAAGCCGCGCGCGTCGCCGTCCGAGAAACTGGGCAGGCCGCCGTGCGGCTGGTGCACGTGCAGGCCGAAGGCGAGCGCGCGCTGCAGCGCTTCGTCCATGCCGGGCGGCACGGCCGCGCCGTTGTGCGCGGCGAGCTGGCGCACCTGCAGCCAGTTGCGCAGCGCCAGGTGGTGGTAGTCGGTCGACAGCTCGCAGTGCACGCCGTCGGGCAGCAGGTCGGCGTGCAGGTTGGCGAGCGTCTCGCGCAGCGCGAACGCGCGCCAGTGCGCGGCCCGTTCGAACTCCGGGAACACCACGCCGGCGAGGAAGATCGCCAGCAGTTCCAGCGTGCGGTGGTTGCGCTTGGGCGTGATGTTCTCGCAGAGGAACTCGACCTGCTCGTGCAGCGAGCGCAGGAGGCGGCGGAAGAACGCAGGATCGACCCCCGCGCGGCCGGCGCGGTCGGTCATCACGAAGCCGTGCAGGCTGTAGATCCAGTTCTGCACGCGCCGGCCGGTCACGTCGGCGGCGATGAAGCCCGGCGGCACGCTGCGCATCCAGCCGTCGATCAGCCCGGCCCAGCGTTGCACGTGGCGCGCCTCGCCGCCGCGCTGCCAGGCCAGCGCCAGGCCGGGCGCGTAGTAGAACTTGTGCAGCAGGATGTGCCACTCGACGTCGTCGCTCGGGTTGGTGAGCCAGCCGATCGGCTCGGCCAGGGTGTGCGTCTCGCCGTTGAACTCGAAGCTTCCCTGCATCAGCGCGGCGATGCGCTCGGGGCGCACTTCCTCGGGGTCGAGCACCGGCTCGAAGCGCACGCCGCGATCGCTTTGGTAGTGAGCCAGCAGCGCCGCGTCGTCCAGCATGCGCCAGGGTGCCAGGAACAGTGCATCTCCGGCCACGGCCGCCGGCGCCTGCACGGTGTCGAGCACGCTGCTCATGGGGCCACCCGCTGGGCGCGCAACGCCGGGGTTTCTCGCTGCGCCCGCTGCAGCTGCGCGACGAACAGGTCGCGCAGCGCGACGGTGGTGCGGCGCGAATCGAAACGCTCGCAGATGCGCTCGCGCCCCGCCCGAGCCAGGCGGCGCTGCAGCACGGGGTCGGTGATCACGCGGCGCAGCGCCTGCGCGAGCCCGGCCGGATCGCGCGGCTCGACGAGCAGGCCATGCACGCCGTCGTCGATCATCTCCGGGATGCCCGAGATCGCCGTGCTCACCACCGGCACGCCCATCGCCATCGACTCGGCCAGCACGTTGGGAAAACCGTCGCGGTCGCCGTCCTCCATCACCTGGCAGGGCAGCGCGAAGAGGCTGGCGCGTGCATAGATGCCGCGCAGTTCGGCCTGCGTCACCGGGCCGTGCAGGCGCACGCGGTCGTTCAGGCCGCGCGCCTCGATCAGCGCCGCGACGGCGGCGCTCGCGCTGCCGCTCTCGCCGACGATCAGGCACTCGAAGTCCAGGCCGGCGTCGCGCAGCCGCGCACAGGCCTCGACGAGCTGGTCGAAGCCCTTCTTCTCGACGAGGCGGCCCACCGACAGGATCAGCGGGCGCGGCTGCGGCGCCGTGTCGGCCGCCGGCTTGAACCAGTCGGTGTCCAGGCCGTGGTAGATCGTGTGCACCTCGTCGGGCCGCGGGTGGCGCGCGCGCAGCACCTGCTCGTTGGCGCAGGTGCAGGTGGCGACGAAGCGGGCGCCGTGCATCTTGCGCTCGAGCAGGTCGCCGGGGTTGAGCTCGGCCTGGTAGATGTCCTTGGCGTGCGCGGTGAAGCTGTAGCTGCGCGCGCTCATGCGCGCCGCCAGCCAGGTGATGGTGGCCACGCCATGGCAGAAGTGGCCGTGCAGGTGGCCGACGTCGCCCTGCTTCATCACGTCGGCGGCGATCTCGCCGGCCTGCAGGAACTCCTTGATGAACACCTTGCGCAGGCGCAGCCGGCCCTGCGCGTCGCGCCCGCGGTGCGCCCAGGCCAGCTGCAGCGCCGTGCCCAGCGCTCCGGCCCAGCGCAGCGGGTGGCGCAGCGCCACGCGCAGGTGCGCGCGGCCGAAGGCGGGCAGGTTCTCGGCCAGCCAGCCCGGCAAGGTCGAGCCGGTGAGCGAGCTGGCGCGCGGCAGGTAGCTCAGCGGCGCACGGATCGCCGCCACCACCGGGTGCACATGCGGCTCGTTCTCGCGCTTGACGGAGTACAGGCGCAATGCCATGCCCAGCCGTTCGAGCTGGTGGATCTCGTGCGTGATGAAGGTCTCCGACAGGCGCGGGAAGCCGTTCATCACGTAGGCGACGCGGTCGGTGCGCATGCTGTGGTCCTCAGGCGAGCGCGCAGGGCGCCTCGTCGTGCACATGGCCGGCCTCGAGCAGGCCGAGCACGACGCGCAGGTTGTGGTCGTTGTCGAAGTTCGTCGTCACCGTGCGGCGCGCCTCGCGGCCGAGCTGCGCGCCGAGCGCCGGTGCGTCGATGAGCAGTTGCACCGCGTCGGCCATCGCCGCCGGGTCCTCGGCCGCGACGAGCAGGCCGTTGTGGTGGTGCTGCACGAGCTCGGGGATGCCGGAGATGCGCGTGGCCACCACCGGCACGCCCATCGCCATGGCTTCGAGCAGCACGTTGGGGATGCCGTCGCGGTCGCCGTCGGCGGCCACGCGGCTGGGCTGCACGTACACCGCTGCGCGCGCGTAGCGCTCGATGACCTGCTCGCGCGTGAGCTTGCCGATGAGCTGCACCTGGTCGCCCAGGCGGTGCGTGTCGATCAGCGCGGCCAGCCGCTCCTGCTCCTCGCCGTAGCCGACGATCTCGCAGCGGAACGGCACGCCGCGGCCGTTGAGCAGGCGGCAGGCCTCGATCAGCGTGTCCAGGCCCTTCTTCTCGCGCAGCCGGCCGACGCTGAGCAGCAGCGGCACCAGCGAGGGCACGGCGCGCCGCGACGGGTGGAACACGCCGGCGTCGATGCCGTGGTACATGCGGTGCACGCTGGCATCGGGCGCGGCGCGTCGCAGCGTGCGGCAGTTGAATTCGGTGCAGGTGACGGTGAAGCGTGCCGCGTTCATCTTGCGGCGCAGGTCGATCGCGCGCGACAGGTAGATGTCCTTGGCGTGCGCCGAGATCGAGAACGGCACGCCGCTCATCGCCGACACCAGCTCGGCCACGTCGGCCGGCGACGAGATGAAATGCGTGTGCAGGTGCGCGACGCCGTCGTCGTGCAGTTGGCCGGCCAGCCAGCCGGCGCGCGCGAAATCTCGCAGGCCAGCCCGGCCGCGGCCGGCGGCGGCGCGCAGCGCCGCGGCGTAGCGCCAGGGCGCCTGGGCGATCAGGCGCAGGTGGCGCCAGGCGAGCCGGCCGGGATCATCCCGCAGCGAGGCGGGCACCTGCAGCACTGGCGCCCTGACCTGTGCGACCACCGGGTGCGTCAGATCGTCCGAGGGCGCGGCCAGCGTGTACAGACGCAGCGGCACACCCAGGCGCTCCAGCCCCAGCACCTCCTCGAGCACGAAGGTCTCGGACAGCTTGGGGAACCGCTTCACCAGCAGGCCGATCGGTCGCACGGTCGCGGTCGTGTTCATGCGTGGACTCCGCGCGCACCGGCCGGCGCACGGTGGTGACGAGCCGGCCTGCGCCCGGCATCGCCGGCAGGGCGCGGCGCCACGGCGCGGTGACCCATTGCCTCGAACAGCGCCGCGCTGACATGCGCCAGGCCGTCGAGTCGGCGCAGCGCCACCGGCTGCTGCTGGGCTCGCCAGGCGGCGATCTCGGACTGCAGTGCCGCGAGCATGGTGGTCGGGCTCAGCAGGTCGGGGTGCAGCATGTTCAGGAAGCCCAGCGCCGCCATGCGTTCGGCACGGATGCTCTGCTCCACGCCCGGCTTCACGCGCGGCACGATCAACGCGCGCTTGCGCAGCGTGAGCAGCTCGCACACGGTGTTGTAGCCACCCATGGCAACCACCACATCGGCCGCCGACATCAGCGACATCATGTCGTCGCAGAAGTCCTGCACGCTGGTGTTGGCGAGGGCCTGCGCGGCCTGGTGCACGGCGGCGCGCCGCGCCTCGCCCATCTCCGGGCCACAGACGATGTGGGTGCGCGGCCGCTGCTGCGCCGGCATGGCGTTCAGGGCGCGCATCACGTTGGAGACGAGCTCGTGGCCGTCCTCGCCGCCGCCCGGCGTGACCAGCAGCAGCGGCTCGTTCGCGGCGACGCCGAGCGTGCGGCGGACCAGCTCGCGTGGCTGGCGCCCGGCTTCGCGGGCGATGTAGCCGCAGAAGCGCACCTTGGCGGCGGCGAAGGGCGGGAAGTCGTACTCGCGGCGCAGGTCGTAGACCTCGGGGCAGCCCACCACCAGCACCTGGTCGTAGTAGGCACTGATGGCTTCGAAGTAGCCGTTCTTGCGCCAGACGCGCGTGGTCGACTCGGCGCTGTCGAGGATGTCGCGCAGCAGCAGCACGAGCTTCGGGCGCTTGGCGTACGACGACATCGCCTCCAGCGCCCCGGCCAGTTCGTCTTCCACGCCAAACGGCTTCTTGTCGACCAGGATCAGGTCGGGCTCGAAGTCGGCGATCGCCGAGCGGATCAGGTTGGCGCGCAGCCGCACCGTCTGTTCGAGCGTGATCGGCAGGGTGCGCGCGCCGTAGCGGCCGTCGACGTTGCGCGACAGGCAGGGCAGCTTGACGTAGTCGATTCGGTCCGGGATGCGGAACGCGTGCAGCATCGGCGAGCCGGTGATCACCAGCACCGACACCTCGCTGGACGACTGCACCAGGTGGCGCGCCACCTCCAGCATGCGGCGGATGTTGCCCAGGCCGAAGGTGTCGTGCGAGTAGACGAGGATTCGCTTCACGGTGGGCCTCTTGCAGGTTTCGGTTAGATTTGGGAAAATTGTCCCAAGTACTAACAAGAACCAGGCCAGCCCACCATGCGCACGCAAGCCGTTGATTTGCCGTCGCTGCGCGCCCATGCGGCGGCTTCGCAGGTGATTCGGGTGGGGCAAATGGCCCAGCGTTTGGGGGCCAGGTGACCCACTCCACCCCCAATGGCAGCAACCCCGTCGGCTTCGGCCTGACGCGCTGGTTCGGCGTCGTCTCGATGGCGGCGATCACCGTGATCGCGGCAGCCAGCGTCTGGCTGCTGAGCTGGTTCGTCACCCAGCGCATGCTCTTGCAGGAGGGCGCGCTGACGCGCGACTTCGTGCACAGCCTGATGCTGGTCGAGACGGCGATGCAGGACTACGTCGCCAATCCGAAGGAAGCGCCGTCGGCCGATGTCGAGGAGGCGTTCCAGCACCTGGCGCGCATGCCCGACATGCTGCGCGCCAACCTGTACGACCGGCAGCGCCGCGTGCTGTGGTCCAGCGACCGGACGCTGATCGGGCGCCAGTTCGGCCCGAACGAGGAGCTCGATCTCGCCCTGCGCGGCGCGGTGGTGGTCGAGAAGAAGACGCAGGAGGAGCGCGTCAACGGCAAGAGCGAGTACGAGGCGTTGACGCAGCCCGACGACCTGTTCGTGGAGATCTACGTGCCGGTGACCGAGTCCCGCAGCGGCCGGGTGATCGGTGCGATCGAGTTCTACAAGAACCCGCGCGGGCTGATGCACCTGCTCGCGCAATTGCGCCACTTCATCGCGCTGGGGGCGATCGGCTTCGGCCTGCTGCTGTTCGCGGCGCTGTTCGGCCTGGTGCGGCGCGCCGACGGCCTGATCCAGGCACAGCAGCGCCAGCTGGTCGAGAACGAGACCTTCGCCGTCGTCGGCGAGATGAGCTCGGTGGTGGCGCACGGCATCCGCAACCCGCTGGCGGCCATGCGAAGTTCGGCCGAGCTGATCGTGGACAGCGCCAGCGGCCCGCCGCGCCCGGGCGATGCCCGAGCGACGCAGGAGGCGGCGCAGGACATCGTCGAACAGGCCGACCGCCTGGGCGCCTGGCTGCGCGAGCTGCTGTCCTACACGCGCTCGAACGAGGGCGCGGCACAGCCGCTGTCGGTGGCGCCGCTGGTGCAGAGCTGTCTGCAGGAGTTCGGTCGCGAACTGGAACGTCGCCAGGTGCGTGCCCGGGCCGAGCTGGCCGACGACCTGCCCGCCGTGCGCGGCGACGCCCTCTTCGTCGGCCAGGTGCTGCGCAGCGTGCTGGCCAACGCGCTGGACGCGGTGCAGGACGGCGGCCGCATCACCGTCAGCGCCACGCCCGACGAGCGCCGTCGGCTGCTCACGCTGCGCGTGCAGGACAACGGGCACGGCATGAGCCGCACGCAGCGCGCGCAGGCCGGCAGCCCCTTCTTCACCACCAAGGCCAACGGCATGGGCGTGGGCCTGGCGCTGGCCCGCCGGGTGCTCGAGCGCCACGGCGGCCGGCTGCACATCGCCAGCGAACAGGGCAAGGGCACGGTCGTCTCGATCAGCCTGCGCCTGGCCTCATCCACCTGAACCGGGGATCGATCCATGAACGGCGCCATCCTGATCATCGAGGACGAAGCGATCCTCGCGAAGAACATGCGCACCTACCTCGAGCGCAACGACTACGAGGTGGAGTGCGCCGGCTCGGCCGAGGAAGGACTGGCGCGCATGGACAGCTTCGCGCCGGATGCCGTGGTGCTGGACTTCAACCTGCCCGGCATGGACGGCCTGCAGGCGCTGGAGCGCATCCGTGCCCACAGTCCGGCGACCCAGGTGATCATGGTGACCGGTCACGCCAATGTCGAGATGGCGGTGGACGCGATGAAGGCCGGCGCGCTGGACTTCCTGACCAAGCCGGTGGCGCTGTCCAAGCTGGGCATGCTGCTCCAGCGCGCGACCTCGGAGAGCCGCAAGGACAGCGCGCTGGCCTACTACCGGCGGCGTGACGGCGAAGGCGCCGACCTCAGCACCCTGCAGGGCGAATCGCCCGGCATGCGCAAGCTCCACGCGCTGCTGCGCCAGCTCTTGCAGGCCGAGGCGAACCTGCAGGACACCGAGGCACCCGCCGTGCTGCTGCGCGGCGAGACGGGCACCGGCAAGGAACTCGTCGCGCGTGCGCTGCACTTCAACGGCCCGCGCCGGGACCAGCCCTTCGTCGAGCTGAACTGCGCGGCGCTGCCGGCCCAGCTGCTGGAATCGGAGTTGTTCGGCCATGAGCGCGGCGCCTTCACCGATGCGCGCGAGCGCAAGCTCGGCCTGGTCGAGACGGCCGAAGGCGGCACGTTGTTCCTCGACGAGATCGGCGACATGGAGCAGCCGCTGCAGGCCAAGCTGCTCAAGCTGCTGGAAGAGCGCACCGTGCGCCGCCTGGGCAGCGTGCGCGAGCAGCGCGTCAACGTGCGCATCGTCGCGGCCACGCACCGGCCGCTGGACCAGTTGGTGCGCGAAGGGCGCTTCCGCGCCGACCTGTACTTCCGCCTTCGCGTCGTGCAGCTCGAGCTGCCGCCGCTGCGCGAGCGCGGCACCGACGTGCTGCTGCTCGCGCGCAGCTTCGTCGCCCACCACGCCGCGCGCTATGGCCGGGCCGTGCCGGGCTTCACGGCCGACGCCGAGCGGGCCCTGATGAATCACGCCTGGCCGGGCAACGTGCGCGAACTGCGCAATCTGCTCGAGCAGGCCGTGCTGCTGTGCCATGGGCAGACGCTGGGCGTCGACGACCTCGGCCTGCGCGAGGAGCCGCGCAGCCTGGTGGCCGCCACGGCAGCCAACGCCGACGGTGTGGCGGCGCGCACCCTGCCCGCCATGGAGCGCGACGCGCTGATGCAGGCACTCGAGCGCAGCGGCTGGAACGTCAGCCGCGCCGCGCGCGACCTGGGCATCAGCCGCGACACGCTGCGCTACCGCATCGACAAGCACGGCCTGGCGACCGCCATGCCGGCGGATTTCCGCGAAACACGCTGATGCGAATCTGTTGAGAGAAAACGCTTGACGACCTCATCACTTGGGAAAATAATCCCAAACATGGACGCCGAAAACCGAATCCACATTGCCGTGAACGCCGCGGTGCTCAAGCTGCTGAGGCCCCTGTGCCGACTGCTGCTGCGCCACCACGTGCCGTTCGCCGCATTCGAGGAACTGGCCAAGCACACCTACGTGCAGGTGGCGCTGGACGACTTCGGCATTCCCGGCAAGAAGCCTACGCTGTCCCGCGCGTCCATCCTCACCGGATTGACGCGCAAGGACGTGCAGCGCCTGGTCGCCGACACGGCGCCCGAGCGGGCCGCCAGCGACGAAGGCTACAACCGCGCGGCACGTGTGCTGACCGGCTGGGCTCGGGACGCCGAGTTCCACGACGAGCACGGCACGCCGCGTGCCCTCGACCCGCTCGAAGGCCCGCACAGCTTTGCCATGCTGGTGCGCCGCTACAGCGGCGACATGCCGGCGCGCGCGGTGCTGGACGAGTTGCTGCGCGTCGGCTCGGTGCGCCAGCGCGACGACCAGAAGCTGGAGCTGGTCACGTCGGGCTACGTGCCGCGCAGCGGGGAGACCGAGAAACTCGGCATCCTCGGCAGCGACGTGGCCGACCTGATCTCGACGATCGACCACAACCTCCAGCACGCCGACACCGACCCGCGCTTCCAGCGCAAGGTCATGTACACGGACTACCCCGCCTCGGAACTTCCAGCCTTCCGAAAGCTGAGTTCCGCGCAGGCGCAGGAACTGCTCGAGAAATTTGACCGCTGGCTCGCCGTACACGAGCAGAGCGACAAGACCGACCACAGCGCCCAGCCCGCGATGCGCGTGGGCGTGGGCATCTATTACTTCGAGGAACCGATGGTTCCCGCTCACAGGAAGGAAGATTGACATGAACATCAGGAAGCTCGTGACCTGGGTGGTGGGGGCCGCGGCCTTCACGCTGGCCGCCTGCGGCGGCGGCGGATCCTCCGGCGGCATCGGCGGCACCGGCGGCGG
>CAZVLY010000046.1:0-18614 GCA_964628175.1 uncultured Piscinibacter sp.
GCAGCGCCTGCAGGCCGTGCACGACCACCGGCCCGAGTGCGCCAGCGCCACCCGGCCGGTCGATGCGGCGCGCGTGGGCCAGCGCGGCGCCGCGGTGGCGGTGCCGCCCGCGCCGCTGCGTCCGGTGTGGCTGCTCGCGCCGCCCGAGCCGCTGCCCGAGCGCGCCGCGCAGCCGCTGCTGGCGGGGCGCGCGCTGCAACTGCTCAGCGGGCCGGAGCGCATCGAGGCCGGCTGGTGGGACCACGCCCTGGCCGAGCGCGACTACTTCATCGCCGAGGGTGCCGACGGCGCGCTGGTGTGGATCTACCGCGCGCGGCTGCCCGGCCGCGAGGCCGCCGGCTGGTTCCTGCACGGCCGTTTCGCGTGAAGCACCGCTAGCGCCGCAGCAGCACCGGCAGCGCCGCCGAGAGCAGCGCCACGCCGGAGGCGGTGAGCAACCACAGCACGATGCGCCGGAAGGCGATCTCGCTGATGCCGATGTACATGCGCATGCCGATCAGCGCCGGCACCAGCATCGCTGGCAGTACCAGCACGATCATCGGCAGCATGTCGCGGGTGACGATGCCGCCGGCGAGGTAGGCGGCGAAGGTCACCGTCAGCATCGCCAGGTTGAAGTTCTGGATCACCGCGCGCTGGGTGTCCTTGTCGAAGCCGCGCAGCGTGCACCACAGCGTCGGGATCGCGCCGGTGAAGCCGCCGAGCCCGCCCATCACGCCGCCGGCCACGCCCGAGACCGCATCGCCGAGACGCCCACCGCGCTCGATGCGCGGCAGGCGCGGCGCCATCAGCATCAGCGGGCACCAGACGACGAGCAGGCCGCCGAGCAGGGCGCGGAACAGCGGCACGTCCAGCCGCGGCAGCAGCCACAGGCCCAGCGGCAGCCCGGCCAGTCCGCCGGCCACGAAGGGCCACAGGCGCTGCGCATCGAAGCCGCGGCGCACCGTCGCTGCGGCGAGCACCTGGCCGGTCAAGGCGCCCAGCACGGCCAGCACCGCCGCCAGGCGAGGCTCCAGCGCCCAGGCCCAGACGGCCATCGCGGTGAGCCCGAAGCCGAAGCCCGACAGGCCCTGCACGAAGCCGGCGAGGGCGGCGCCGAAGGCGATGACGAGCAGTGACGTGTCCAGGCGCGGCCTCCCTACAATGCGCCGATTCTCAACCCAGACCCCTCCATGCACGTCGACCCCAGCATCTTCAAGGCCTATGACATCCGCGGCGTGGTCGGCGCGAGCATCGACGAGGTCTTCGCGGAACACCTGGGGCGGGCCTTCGGCAGCGAGGCTCTCGAGGCCGGCGAACGGGCCGTGGCGGTGGGCCGCGACGGGCGACTGTCCGGCCCCGGCCTGGCCGCCGCGCTGATCCGCGGCCTGGCGTCCACCGGCCTGGACGTGGTCGACCTCGGTGCCGTGACCACGCCGATGCTGTACTACGTGGCGGCCACGCGCGGCGCGCACGGCTGCAGCAGCGGCATCCAGGTGACCGGCAGCCACAACCCGAAGGACTACAACGGCTTCAAGATGGTGCTGGCCGGCAAGGCCATCTACGGCGACGCCATCCAGGCGCTGCGCCGGCGCATCGAGACGCAGCACTACACCCGCGCCACGGGGCGCTCGGCAGCGATGGACATCGGCCCGGAGTACCTCGCCCGCATCGCCGGTGACTGCAAGCTCTCGCGCAAGATGAAGATCGTGGTCGACTCGGGCAACGGCATCCCGGGCGCCTCGGCGCCGGCGATCCTGCGTGCGCTGGGCTGCGAGGTGATCGAGCTGTTCTCCGAGGTCGACGGCGACTTCCCCAACCACCACCCCGACCCGAGCAAGCCGGAGAACCTGGCCGACCTGATCCGCACCGTGAAGTCCTCCGGCGCCGAACTCGGCCTGGCCTTCGACGGCGATGGCGACCGCCTGGGCGTGGTCACCGTCGACGGCCACATCATCTACCCCGACCGCCAGCTGATGCTCTATGCGACCGACATCCTGAAGCGCCGGCCCGGCGGCACGGTGATCTTCGATGTCAAGTGCAGCCAGCGCCTGGCCCCCGCGATCCGCAAGGCCGGCGGCGTGCCGCTGATGTGGAAGACCGGGCACTCGCTGATCAAGGCGAAGATGCGCGAGCTGGACTCGCCGATCTCCGGCGAGATGAGCGGCCACATCTTCTTCGGCGAGCGCTGGTACGGCTTCGACGACGCCACCTACACCGCGGCGCGGCTGCTGGAGATCCTGTCGCGCTCGAAGCACCCGAGCCGGGTGCTCGACGCGCTGCCCACCAGCCACAGCACACCCGAGCTGAACGTGGCCTGTGCCGAGGGCGAGCCCAAGCGCGTCGTGCAGCAGCTGCTCGAGACCGCGAAGTTCCCCGCCGCGCGCGAGATCGTCACCATCGACGGGCTGCGTGTCGAGTACGACGACGGCTTCGGCCTGATCCGCAGCTCCAACACCACGCCGGTGCTGGTGCTGCGCTTTGAGGGCCACACGCCCGAAGCGCTGAAGCGCATCGAGGCCGAGGTGATGGCCGCGCTGCGCGCGGTCAAGCCCGACGCCCGCGTCGCCGCGGCGGCCCACTGAGCCACGTCCCGCGCGCATGAAGGTCCTCATCGTCAAGCTCTCCTCGCTGGGCGACGTGGTGCACGCCATGCCGGCGGTGCAGGACATCCGCGCCGCCCATCCCGATGCGCTGATCGACTGGGTGGTGGAGCCGGCCTTCGCGCCGCTGGTGCGCCGGGTGGCGGGCGTGAACCGCGTCATCGAATGTTCGCTGCGCCGCTGGCGCCGCGGCTGGTGGATGCCCAGCGTGCGCGCCGAGTGGCGCGCCTTCCGCGCGGCGCTGCAGCAGGAGAGCTACGACGCCATCATCGACCTGCAGGGCCTGACCAAGTCGGCCCTGGTGGCACGGCTGGCGCGCGGCACGCGCTTCGGCCTGGGCAACCAGACCGAAGGCTCGAGCTACGAGGCGCCGGCCGGCTGGCTGGTCGACCATGCGATCCGCGTGGAGCCGCACATCCATGCAATGGACCGTTCGCGCGCGCTGGTGGCGGCCGTGCTCGGCAAGCCGCCGGAGGGCGCACCGAAGTACGGCCTGAACCCGAAGCAGCGCATCTTCCGCACCGCCACGCCGACGGTGGCCTTCGTGCACGGCACCTCGCGCGACGACAAGCTCTGGCCCA
The DNA here is from genome assembly GCA_964628175.1 of uncultured Piscinibacter sp. GTDB lineage: Bacteria > Pseudomonadota > Gammaproteobacteria > Burkholderiales > Burkholderiaceae_C > Piscinibacter. The sequence continues at coordinate 3,161 of CAZVLY010000046.1, forward strand.
CCGACCATTGGGTGCAACTGGGCAAGCGTGTCATCGACGCCGGCTGGCGCATCGCGCTGCCGCAGGGCAACGAGATGGAGCAGACGCGCGCCGAGATGATTGCCGCCGGATTGCAGTTCGAGAAGGCCTTCTTCGTCGACGTCTGGCCCTCGCTCGGCCTGGACGCCGTGCTCGATCGCCTCGCGCTCACGCAGGGCGTGATCGGCGTGGACAGCGGCCTGAGCCACATCGCCGTGGCGCTGGACATGCCGCACGTGCAGCTCTACAACTTCCCGACCGCCTGGCGCACCGGCCCGCAGCCGAGCCACGGCCACCGCCACCAGGTGGCGCTGGAGGGCAAGCCGATTCCCACTGTCCAGGCGACCTGGCTGGCCTGGAGCAACGTGCTGGTCGCGGCCTCGTGACGCTGCCGTGGCGCGGCCGCGCCGCCCGGTCGCTGTACTCCGCACTGCTCGTGCTGGCGCAGCCGCTGTACCTGCTGCGCCTGTGGTGGCGCGGCCGCGCCGAGCCGGCATACCGCGAGGCGATCGGCGAGCGCCTGGGCCACTACCGTGACGCGCCGAGCTCGGGCTGGCTGTGGCTGCATGCCGTCTCGCTCGGCGAGACGCGCGCCGCCGCGGCGCTGGTCACTGCCTTGCGCGAGCGCCGCCCTGGCCTGCGCCTGCTGCTCACGCACAGCACCGCCACCGGCCGCGCCGCCGGCCAGGACCTGCTGCGCGCAGGCGACCGGCAGACCTGGCTGCCCTTCGATACCCCCGGTGCGGTGAAGCGCTTCCTCACGCATTTCAGTCCCGCCATCGGCGTGCTGATGGAGACCGAGGTCTGGCCCAATCTGCTGCCGGCCGCGCAGGCGCGCGGCGTGCCTCTGGTGCTGGCCAACGCGCGGCTGAGCGAGAAGAGCCGGCAGCGTGGCGAGCGCTTCGACGCCATCCTGCGCCCGGCCGTCGAGGCGCTGTCGCTGGTGCTCGCACAGAGCGAGGCCGACGCTCAGCGCCTGCGCAGCGCCGGCGCGCGTGAGCTGCGCGTGTGCGGCAACCTCAAGTACGACCTGGCGCCGGACGCCGCGCTGCTCGCGCGAGGCCAGGCCTGGCGTGCCGCGCTCGCGCGGCCGGTGCTGCTGTTCGCCGTCTCGCGCGAAGGCGAGGAGGCGCCGCTGCTGGGGGCCTGGGCGCGTGCGCGCCGCACGCTGGCTTCGGCGCCGCTGCTGGTGATCGTGCCGCGCCATCCGCAGCGTTTCGACGAGGTGGCCGCGCTGATGCGTGCCAGCGGGCTGTCGATCTCGCGGCGCAGCGAATGGGGTGATGCGCCGGGCGCCGCGGCGCTGGCCGCCGACGCCTGGCTGGGTGACTCGATGCGCGAGATGCCGCTGTACTACGGGCTGGCGCAGGTGGCGCTGCTCGGCGGCAGCTTCGCACCGCTGGGCGGGCAGAACCTGATCGAGGCCGCCGCCTGCGGCTGCCCGGTGGTGATGGGGCCGCACACCTTCAACTTCGCCGAAGCGGCCGGCCTGGCCGAGGCCGCCGGTGCCGCATGGCGCGTGGACGGCATCGAGGCGGGCCTGGCGCAGGCGCTCGCGCTGCTCGGCGACGCAACGCGCATGGCCGAGGCCGGTGCACGTTCACGCGCCTTCGCCGCCGAGCACCGCGGCGCCGCCGTTCGCATGGCCGACCGGGTGGATGCGCTCTGGACTGAGGTACAAACGCGGGTGCCGTCACCGGCCTGACCGCGAGAGCCCCATGCCCACCATCCTCGTCCTCAACGGCCCCAACCTCAACCTGCTCGGCACGCGCGAGCCGGCCACCTACGGCAGCACGACGCTGGCCGATGTCGAGGCCCAGTGCGCCGCGGCCGGGCAGAAGCTCGGCTTCGCGGTCGAGTGCCGGCAGTCGAACCACGAGGGCGTGCTGATCGATGCGCTGCACGAGGCCGGCCGCGGCTTCAAGGCCGGCGGTGTGGCCGGCGTGGTGTTCAACGCCGGCGCCTACACGCACAGCTCGGTGGCGCTGCACGATGCGATCCGCGCCATCGACGTGCCGGTGATCGAGGTGCACATCAGCAACGTGCACGCCCGCGAGAGCTTTCGCCACCACTCCTGGCTGTCGCCGGTGGCCGCCGGCATCATCGTCGGCTTCGGTGTCGACGGTTACGTGATGGCCATCGAGGCGCTGGCGCGCAAGGCGGCTGCCCAGGGCTGATCGGCCCCGCAGCTTCAGGCGAGCAGTTGCAGCGCGCGCACCGCGTCGCTGCCGGGGAAGACCTCGGCCTCGAGTTGTCGCCGCGCCACCTGCAGGTGATCGGCGAGCACACCCTTGAGCAGCGCGCGCAGGTCGGTGGTGGTGCGCAGGTCGCGGCCCTCGAAGCGATCCTTGCGGCCCAGGCCCGGCCAGTCCGCGACCACGCGGCCGCCGTTGACCGGCCCGCCGAGCACAAAGGCGGCGCCGGCGCTGCCGTGGTCGGTGCCTTGCGTGCCGTTGACGGCCACCTCGCGGCCGAATTCGGTGGCCACCACGACCACCGTGTCGCGCCAGACGCCGCTGCTCGCCAGGCCCTCGCGCAGCGCCGCCAGGCCGCCGTCGAGCACGCGCAGTGCGTTGGCCGTCGCACCCTGCGGCGCCGCTTCGTTGGCATGCGAGTCCCAGCCGCCGAGCTCGAGCACCGCGGCCCGCGGTCCGCCGGCGTGCGAGAGGAATTCCGCCGCGCGCTGCGAAAGCGTGACGAAGGCTCCCTGGCGCGCGCCACCGCCCATCGCATCCTTCGGTGCATTCACCTCGGCCATCATGCTGGCGTCGAAGTGCAGCGCCTTCGCACGGGCCAGCGCGCCGGCCAGCGCCGGGTCGCTGCCATACAGGCGCTCCAGCCGCGTGACGAGATCGGCCGACGGATCGGGCAGTGTCGACGGCGCCCAGGTGTCGGCCGCGCCCGGCCCGCGCAGCACCAGCGGCACCGTGGTGGCCAGCGCGATGCCGCGCGACGGACCGGCACCGAGCGCACGGCCCAGCCAGCCGGTGGTGATCTCGAAGGGCCGGTTGCCGCCGGACTCGAGCAGGTTCTGCGCATCGAAGTGCGAACGCTCGCGGTAGGGCAGGCCGACGGCATGCACCACCTGCATCTCGCCGCGGCCGTACATCGCGTGCAGTTGCACCAGGCTCGGGTGCAGCGCAAAGGTGGCGTCCAGCGGCAGCGGCGCCGAGGCGTATTGCGCCAGCGGGCCGCGCGCCGCGGCGAACTCCGGATCGCCCACCGCGGGCACGGCGTACAGGCCGTCCATGCCGCCGCGCAGGATGACGAGCACGAAGCGGCCCTGGCCCGGCGTGCGGGTGGCGGCCAGGCTCAGCGTGGCGGCCGGGCCGAGGCTGGCGGCCGAGAGCGCGGCGCGCAACAGGCCGCGGCGGCGGGCGTCGAAGGGGGTGGTCATGGGCAGTCCTTCTGAAGCGCTCAGCGGCGCTGGAACTCGGGGGACATGAGCAGCAGCGCCAGGGCCTGCGGCCCGTCGGCGGCGCGTTCGATCTGCAGCCGCGTGGCTTCGCTCAGCCGCGGGCCGAGGCAGCGCGCGGCAATCTCGCGTGCATCGAGCTGGCGGCCGAGGCGGTCGCCCACGCGCGTGGCCCACTCGATGCGCTTCCACACCGCCTCGGGCCCCAGCCACTCCTCGGCGCGGTCGGGCCAGCCGGCCGGTGACGGCGCGGCGTGCGTGCGCTGGCCGAGTGCGCTGCTGCCGGCGGCGAGCATCTGCGGCAGGGGGCCGCCGTCCTGCAGGCGAGCGCCGAGCGACAGCGCACGCACGCTGGAGACGACGAACTCCTCTGGCGTTTTCAGCTTGGCCGGCGCGTCGCTCCAGGCCTCGGCGCTGTCGATCAGTTCGCGGTACAGCTCGGCCAGTTGCCCGCCGCTGCGGCGGTAGCGCTCGGCCAGGCGAGCGACCAGCGCCGGCGGCGGATCGTCGGCGACGACATGCCGGGCCAGCTTGGTGGCGATGAAGCGCGCGGTGGACGGGTGCCGGGCCAGGTCGGCGAGCACCGCGCGCAGCGCTTCGGGGCCTTCCGGGTAGCTGCGGCCCAGCAGCGTCTTGCGGCCCGGCTCGTGCCAGGCGCGGTCGAAGGGCTGGGCGTCGCCCGGCCCCTGCGCCGCCACGCGCCAGCCGGTCAGCACGGCGGCGAAGGCGGTCACGTCGGCCTGCGAGTAGCCGCCGTCGACGCCCAGGGTGTGCAACTCCAGCACCTCGCGCGCCAGGTTCTCGTTCAGGCCGGTGACGCGCGGTCCCTCCTGCATCGCCTGGGCACGCCGCGCCGCCACCGACACCGCGCGCGAATGCGGCCCGGCCGACTGCTGGTTGTCGAGGTAGCGCAGCATCGCGGGGTGCGTGGTCGAGGCCCACAGCAGCTGCTCGAAGCTGCCGGCGATGTGCGGCCGGATGGCGTCGCGCTCGAAGGCGCCCACCAGGCCACGCGTGCTGCCCTTGGCCAGCGACACGGTGAAGTGGTTGGCCCAGAACCACTGCAGCCGCTCGGCGAACGGCCGTGCGCTGGTGGCGGCGGTGAGCAGGCGCGAGCGGGCATCGGCGAGGATCACGGCGCGGTAACCCTCGGTGGCGATGTCCGCGGCCGGCTGCTCGCCCGGTGCTGCACGGCGCGCCTCGCGGCGCGCCCGTGTCTCGTCGCGCACATGCTGCACCGCCTGCGCCGTCGTCAGCAGACCCTCGCCGCGGGCCGGGTCGGCCGGGCCGATCTGGGCCCGCAGCCAGCCGCGCGGATCCGTGCCCGGCGTGCCCAGATCGGCCTCGCCCAGGCCGAAACGGTGCGCGGCGATCGCGGCGGACATCGTGGAAGCGGATGCGGCCATGGGCAGGTTCAGCGTCAGGTGGGCAAGCCTGGCGCCGCAGCGTCAAGCCCGGGTGTGCCGGTGGTCAAGAAACGTTGCTGGTACCCGCCTCGCCGACCGCACGACAGCGCCTCGTTCGTGGCACGATGTCGATCGGGAGATCGACATGACGGGTGACGCGCTCTGGTGGCTGGTGATGGTGCTCGCGGTGGTCTGCACCGTGCTCGCCGTCATGCTGCTGCGCCAGCCGCGAGTCGGGCCGTCCGAGCCGGCCGACGAGGTGCCGGATGCGGCGGCCCTGCCGGCGCCGCAGGGTGCCGCGAAGCCGGCTGCGGCGTCGCCGGGCAGCCACTCGGCGGCCAACGTGCTGGCCCCGCAGCCGGCCGCCGGCGCGCCGCAGCGCAACCCGGTGGCCGCGCTGGTGGCGCCGCCCGCGGTCAAGCCGCCCACCACCCTGGTGGTGGCGCGGGCGCGCCGCTATGAGCTGCGCGATGGGGCGCCCGAGCCGGTGCTGACGCTGGAGCGTGCCGCCGTCTCGGCCTGGGAGCATGCGCCGCTCGTGCACTGCACGCCGATGCAGCGCGACACCCTGGCGGCCGCACTCGCCCATGCGTCCTTGCTGGCGCCGGCGATGCCGCCGTCCGAGACCGATCTGTACTGCCTTCGGCTGCGTGCCGGCACCGCGCTGGCGCTGGCCCGCGGCGAGATCGCCGCGGCGCCCGGCGGCACGCTGCGCGCGCAGCCGGCGCAATCGCTCGATGCAGCGCGCGCTGCGCCGCTGGCGGCGATCGTGCTCGCGCTGCGCTGCGCACCGGTGTACCTGGGGGGGCTGCGCTCGCGGGTGGGCTCCATCCAGGCCGAAGCCGCCGTGCTGCTCAGGCGACCGGCGCCGGGCGACGATCGATTCAAGGCGCTGCTGCAGGACCTGACCCGCTACCTGCGCGAGGTGGAGGAAAACCACGCCGGCGTGATCCGCAAGCCGGTGTTCGTCGCCCGCGTGGCCGACTTCTGCGTCCAGTCCGAGGCCCTGTGGCGCGCGGCGATCGACACGGTCGGTGCCCTGCGCGGCCGCCTGCAGGCGCAGCTCGCCGGCGAGCCTTTCGACGCACGGGCGGCCGCCGAGTGGGCCGCACTCTGGCAGGAGTACGAGGCGCGCCGGCGCCTGGCACGCTGCGCCGCCCGCATGCTGGCCGGCTGGCACGGGCTGCGGCTGGCGCTGGGCGAGGCGGCGCCGTCGGCGGCGGCCGTGCTGCGCGGCGCGATGGACGGCCTGCGCGCCGCGGTCGAGGCCGATGCCGCGCTGGGCCGGACGCTGCAGGCCAAGGGGCTCGATGTGGCCGCGCCGCTGGAGAAGGATGCGTCGCAGGCCGCGCTGGGCGAGTTGCTGCAGGCGGCCCAGGCGATCGACGCCGGCTTTGCCGGCGAGCCCGAGTTGCAGTTGCTGCTGCGCCTGGACGCGCTCGGCCGCGTGGCCGACGTGCGCGGCCCGCTGGCGGCGGACTGAGCCGCCGAAGTGAAGCGGCTGCGCCGTTGCGCAGCGCAGGCGGCTCGACTCAGCGTGCCAGCAGCTGGTTCAGCGCCGCCACGTCGTCGGGCTTGAGCTGGCCGGAGGCCTGGCGCAGGCGCAGGCTGCCCAGCAGCACGTCGTAGCGTGCCTTGGCGAGGTCGCGCTTGGTGCTGAACAGCTGGGTCTGCGCGTTCAGCACGTCGAGGTTGACGCGCACGCCGACCTTGTAGCCGAGCTGCGTGGCTTCCAGCGCAAGCTGGCTCGACGACTCGGCCGCTTCCAGTGCCTTCACCTGCGCCAGGCCCGACTGCACGCCGTAGAAGGCCTGTCGCGTGCCCTGGGCGACGCCGCGGCGGGCGGCGTCGAGGTCGTTGCGCGACTTTTCCTCCAGCGCCAGCGTCTCCTTGATGCGGTTCTGGATCGAGTAGCCGGCGAACAGCGGCATGTTCAGCGTCACGCCGATGCTGGTGTTGGTGGAGTTGCCCGAGCTGTTGAACGAGAAAGGCGGCGCGGCGAGGTCGCCGCTGGTCGACACCCGGCCCTTGCCGATGCTGCCGTTCAGCGCCACGGTCGGCAGGTTGCCGGCGCGGGCCTTCTCGGTCTCCAGGCGCGCCACGTCCAGGCCGAGTGCGGCCTTGCGCACCGTCGGGTGCTCGGCGTCGGCGCGCAGCACCCACTCGTCGACCACCGGCGGCTGCACCGGCGGCAGCGCCACCGGCACGGCCAGGCCCTTGGGCGCGACGTTGCTGCGGCCGACCAGCACGTCCAGCGCGATGCTCTTGGTGCGCAGGTCGTTCTCGGCGGCGATCTCCTGCGCGGTGGCCAGGTCGAAGCGGGCCTGGGCCTCGCGGGTGTCGGTGATGGTCGCCGTGCCGACCTCGAAATTGCGCTTCGCCGAGGCCAGCTGCTCGCTGATGAAGGTCTTGTTGGCGCGCGTCGTGCCCAGGGTGTCCTGCGCGCCCAGCACGTCGAAATAGGCCTGCGCGACGCGCACGATCAGGTCCTGTTCGGCGGTCTCGAACTCGGCGCGCGACACGGCCAGGGATTTCTCCGCCTGGTCGATGGTGGCGCTGTTGGCGCGGTTGAACAGGCTCTGCGAGGCGCTGACGCCGGCGCTCACCGAGTTGGTGTCGGCATTCAGCGTGCTGGAGTAGGGCGTGTCGCTGGTCGATCGCGTGGCCGCGACCTGCAGTCCGACCGACGGACGGTTCAACGCCTTGGCCTGCTCGGCGCGGTACTGCGCCGAGTCGAGCAGCGCACGAGCGGCCTGGAAGGTGGCGTCGTAGCCGCGCGCCGCTTCGTACAGCTCCTGCAGGCTCTGCGCGCGCGCTCCGCCCGCGAAGACGAGGCCCAGGGCGAGCGCCAGGGCGGCAGGGGCGAAGGGCAGGCGGGAACGCTCGACGGACATGATGGATCCTCTGGGAATGGGCTCTGGAACGCGGGGGCGAGGCTCAATAGCGAGGCACCGCCGGATCGACCTTCGTCGACCAGGCATCGATGCCGCCAGCGAGGTTGTAGACCGAGTCGTAGCCCGATCGCTCGAGGAATGCGACGACCTGCGCCGATCGCATCCCGTGATGACAGATACAGAGGATGGACTGCGACGGATCGAGTTCCGCCAGCCGCTGCGGCACCTCGTTCATCGGCAGGTTCAGCGTGGACGCGCCGTCGAGCCGAATGGCCGCCAGGCCGAACTCCCACGGCTCGCGCACGTCCAGCAGCAGCGCCGGGCCGGCGTCGCCGAGCCAGCGCTTCACCTCGGTGACGGCGATCTGCCTCATGGTCAGAAGCTGAAGCGCGTGGGTTCCTCGAAACCCTGCAGGCGCTGCGCCACGGTGTCGAACAGTTCGACGCTGGCGAAGGCATGCTCGCCGCTGCGCGTGACCAGCGTGGCGCGCATCATCGGCTGCTGGCCGACGATGGCGATCAGCCGGCCGCCCACCTTGAGCTGGCCGAGCAGGCCCTGCGGCACCTCGGCCACCGAGCCCGACAGCACGATCGCGTCGAACGGCGCTTCGGCCGCCAGGCCGCGCGAGCCGTCGGCCTGGCGCACCGTGGCGTTGACGATGGAGGCGCGCTTCAGGTTGTCGGTTGCCAGACGGGCGAGTTCGGGCAGGATTTCCAGCGTGGTGACATGCTGCGCGCGATGCGCGAGCAGGGCGGCCATGTAGCCCGAGCCGGCGCCCACCTCGAGCACGCGCTCGTGCTTGTGCAGCTTGAGCTCCTGCAGCAGGCGTGCCTCGACGCGCGGCGCCAGCATGCACTGGCCGCCGGGCAGCGGCACCTCGGTGTCAACGAAGGCCAGCGCGCGGTAGGCGGCTGGCACGAAGTCCTCGCGCTTGACCACGGTCAGCAGTTCGAGCACGGCGGGGTCGAGCACGTCCCAGGGGCGGATCTGCTGCTCGATCATGTTGAAGCGGGCTTGTTCGATGTTCATGGTGGAGTCCTCCGGGTAACCCCTGATTTTATTCGGCGGGTGCCAGGCCGGCCGCTTGACCTGTCGCAGGCGGGCGCGGCAGCAGCTTGCGCTTGAGCCAGTTCGACAGGTCGTCGAGGTAGCAGTAGATGACCGGCACGACGACCAGCGTGAGCAGCGAGGAGGTGATCACCCCGCCGATCACCGCCTGGCCCATCGGTGCGCGCTGCTCCGAGCCCTCGGTCAGCGCGAAGGCCAGCGGCACCATGCCGAACACCATCGCCAGCGTCGTCATCAGGATCGGGCGCAGCCGCACTTGCGCGGCGTGCAGCAGCGCCTCCTCGCGGCCCATCGGCGCGATGTCGTGGTCCAGCCCGTGCTCGCCGGTGTGCTCGCCGCGCCGCGAGCGGATGGCGAAGTCGATCAGCAGGATGGCGTTCTTCGTCACCAGGCCCATCAGCATGACGATGCCGATGATGGAGAACATGTTCAGCGTCGAGCGGAACATCAGCAGCGCCAGCACCACGCCGATCAGCGTCAGCGGCAGCGAGCTCATCAGCGCCAGCGGCTGCAGGAAGCTGCGGAACTGGCTGGCCAGGATCATGTAGATGAACACCACCGCGAGGCCGAGCGCGCCGACCGCGTAGGCGAAAGACTCGTTCATGTTCTTCGTCGAGCCGCCGAACACGTAGCGGTAGCCCGGCGGCCAGGCGACGGCGTCGAGCAGCTTCTTGATGTCGGCCGACACGTCGCCCGAACTGCGGCCCAGCGCGTTGGCGTCGATGTTGATCTCGCGGTTCAGGTCGCGACGGTTGATCTGGTTCGGCCCGGTGGAGGGCGTGATGTCGGCCACCTGCGACAGCCGCACGACCCGCGGCGAGCCGTCGGCGGCGGCGGCCACGGTGATCGGCAGGCGCTGCAGGTCGCCCAGCGCATCTCGGCCGGCCGGCGTCAGGCGCACGTTGACGTCGTAGTTCTCGCCGTCGGGCGCGCGCCAGTTGCCCACCGTGGTGCCGGCCACCAGCGTGCGCAGCGTGCCGGCCAGCGCGTTGACGTTCAGGCCGGCGTCGGCGGCGGCGTCGCGTTTCACCTCGATGGCCACCGTCGGCTTGTCGGGCTTGAGCGTGCTGTCCAGGTCGACGAGGCCGGGGATCTCGCGCATCTTCGCGGTGATCGTCTGCGACAGGCGGGCCAGCTCGGCGAGATCGGTGCCCTGGATGGAGAACTGCAGGCTCTTGCTGCCGCCCAGGTCGGTCTGGCCGATGTTGGTGACGGTGATGCCGGGGATGCGCGCGAGACGTTCGCGCAGCGGCAGCACCATCTGGTTGACGCTGCGCTGGCGGTCCTTGCGGTCGACCAGGCGCACGTAGGTGGAGCCGTAGATCTTGCCGGCCGCGAAGCCGCTGTTGATGGTGGTGACGGTGTAGCGCACCTCCGGCAGCTCGCGCAGCGCGGCGTCGACCTGCTTGGCACGCATCTCGGTGACCTCGAGCGACGAGCCCACCGGCGTGTAGAAGTTGACCTGCGTCTCGGAGAAGTCGGCCTTGGGCACGAACTCCGCGCCGAGCAGCGGGATGATGAAGAAGCTGCCCGCGAAGGTGGCGAAGGCCAGCAGCAGCGTGCTGAGCTTGTGCTTCAGCGACCAGCCCAGGATGTGCTGGTAGGCATCCGACAGCCACTGCGTGAGGCGGTCGAACTGCAGCGTGACACGGCCGATCGTGCGGTCGTACAGCGTCACCGGCGGGCCGCGGTGCACGCCGTGCGCCTGCGGGTCGTGCCAGATGCTCGAGAGCATCGGGTCGAGCGTGAAGCTGACGAACATCGAGATCAGCACCGCCGCCACGATGGTGATGCCGAACTCGTGGAAGAACTTGCCGATGATGCCGCCCATGAAGCCGATGGGCAGGAACACCGCCACGATCGACAGCGTGGTGGCCAGCACCGCCAGGCCGATCTCGGCCGTGCCGTCCAGCGCCGCCTGGTGGGCGGACTTGCCCATCTGCACGTGGCGCACGATGTTCTCGCGCACCACGATCGCATCGTCGATCAGCAGGCCCACGCACAGGCTCAGCGCCATCATCGTGATGCCGTTGATCGTGAAGCCGAACAGGTACATGAACAGGAAGGTGCCGATCAGCGCGATCGGCAGCGTCAGGCCGGTGATGACGGTGGAGCGCCAGCTGTTCAGGAACAGGAAGACGATCAGCACGGTCAGCACCGCGCCTTCGATCAGCGTGCGCTGCACGTTGGCCACCGAGACGCGGATCGAACGCGAGTTGTCGCGGTTGACCTCGACCTTCACGCCCGGCGGCGTGAGCGCCTTGGCATCGTCGAGTGCCTTCATCAGCCCGTCGACCACGGCGATGGTGTTCTCGCCCTGCGACTTCAGCACCGACAGCAGCACGGTGCGCTGGCCGTTGTACAGGGCCAGGCTTTCCACTTCCTGCGGCCCGTCGGTCACGTCGGCCAGCTGCCACAGCTTGACCGGGTTGCCGTTGCGGCGGGCCACCACGATCTCGCGGAAATCCTCGGGGCGCTTCAGCCGCGCGTTGATCTGCACCACGCGCTCCTGCTCGGCCGAGCGGATCGCGCCCATCGGCAGTTCCTGGTTCTCGCTTTTCACCGCGGCGACGATCTGGTCGACGCCGATGCCGAAGGCCTCCAGCGCCGCCGGCTTCACGTACAGGTTGATCTGCCGCTGCAGGCCGCCGACCACGCTGACCGAGCCGACGCCGCGCACGTTCTCCAGCTTCTTCTGCAGCACCTGCTGCGCCCAGGTGGTCAGCTCCTGCGGCGACCGCTTGCCGTCGGCCGACAGGATGGCCACGTTGAACACCGGCTGGCTGGCCGGATCGAAGCGCGAGATGCGCGGCTCCTTGACCTCGTCGCGCAGCAGCGGGCGGATCAGCGCGACCTTCTCGCGCACGTCTTCCGCGGCCTTGCGCCCGTCGATGTCCAGGTTGAACTCGACGATCACCACCGAGCTGCCTTCGTAGGAGCGCGAGTACAGCGAGCTGATGCCGGCGACGGTGTTGACCGCCTCCTCGACCTTCTTGGTGACTTCGGACTCGACGATCTCCGGCGAGGCGCCGGGATAGTCCATCTGCACGACGACGGTGGGGAAGTCGATGTTCGGGAACTGGTCGACCGCCAGGCGCTGGTAGCTGAACAGCCCCAGCACCACGAAGGCGAGCATGACCATCACGGCCATCACCGGGTTGCCGATCGAGATGCGGGTGAACCACATGCTGCGCGGTCCCGGCGTCAGCGGGCGGCCGAGACGGCGGCCGGGCCGACCAGGCGCACCGGCGTGCCGTCGCGCACCGAGCCGGCGGTGCCGGTGAGCACCGTCGCGCCCTCGCCCAGGCCGCCGGCGATGGCCACCCAGGGCTGGCCGCCGACATCGCCGCGGGCACCGAGCGTGACCGTCTTCAGCACTGCCTTGCCGCCCTCGACCTGCAACACGTAGGGCTGCGACAGGTCGGTGCGCACCGCGGCCAGCGGCACCGCCAGCACCTGGCTCTGCGACACGGCGATGCGCCCGCGCGCGAACAGGCCCTGGCGCAGCGCCGGCTGTCCGTCCACCGACAGGTAGACGAGCACAGAGCGGCTGCCCGTCTGCGCGCTCGGGTTGATGCGCGCGATGCGCGCCGGCACCGGCTCCACCAGGCCGTCGACCTGCAGCGAGGCGGTCTGGCCGACGGCCAGCGCGACCACGTCTTCCGGCGCCACGGCGGCTTCGAGTTCGAGCCGCGACAGGTCGACGATCTCGACGATGCGCGCGTCCACGGCGACACGTTCGCCCGGCTGGGCCATGCGCTGCGCGACGAGGCCGGCGATCGGCGCGACCAGCGTGCCGTCGGCGCGCGCCTTGCGGGCCAGTTCCACCGCGGCCATCGCGGCCAGGTGATTGGCCTGCGCCGCGGCTTCGTTGGAGACCGAGGTCTCCAGGCCGGTCGGCGAGATGAAGCCCTGCGCGACCAGCGCGCGGTTGTTCTCCAGCGTGCGCTTGGCGATGTCGAGCTGCGCGCGGGCCGACGAGGCGGTCTGCTCGGCCTGGCGCAGCCGCCAGTCGAGTTCGGTGGTGTCGAGCTGGCCGATCACCTGGCCGGCCTTGACGCGGTCACCTTCGCGGACGGTGAGGCTGCGCAGCTCGGCGGCCACCTTCGCCTTGACCAGCGCGCTGTTCACCGCCTTCAACCCGCCGGAGACCTCCAGCGTGCGGCCCAGCGGCACGGTGCGCGCCACCACCACGTCGGCCGGCGCGAGATCGAGCGCCAGTGTCGAGCGCGCCGAAGGCGCGGCGGCGGCCTGTTCGGCCTTGCGTGCCAGCAGCGCACGGGCCACCAGCGCGCCGATGATCAGCAGGGCCAGCAGCGGGAGGATCCACTTCAGGTGCCGCTTCATGCGCGGCTCCGCGCCGCCGGGGCCGTGTCGGCCCGCAGACCGTGCAGCACCAGCTGCACGTGCTGGCGGATGAAGGCATGCGGGTCGACCATCTCCACCGCCGGCGCGCAGGCACCCAGGGAGTGCTTGTGCAGGCACAGCATGACCATCGGGAAGACCAGCGAGAGCACCGCCGAGGGCACGTCGATGGGGCGGAACTCGCCGCGCTGGACGCCGCGCTCGAGGATGGTGCCGACCAGCTGCGTGGCCGGGCCCACCACCTCGCTGCGGTAGAACTCGGCGATCTCGGGGAAGTTGCGCACTTCGGTGATGACGAGCTTGAAGACCGCGGAGGTGGGGCTGTCGAACACCCGGCTCCACCATTGCGTGAACACCTCGGTCAGCAGCGAGGCGCAGGAGCCTTCGTACTTCGCCGAGTACTCCGCCACCGCTGCGATCTCGCTGGACAGGCGCTGGCTGATCACCGCCTTGAGCAGCTCTTCCTTGCTCGGGTAGTACAGGTACAGCGTGCCCTTGGCCACGCCGGCGCGGGCGGCCACCTCTTCGGAGCGCGTCGCCGCGAAGCCCTTTTCGGCAAACAGCTCGAGCGCGGCGTCGATCAGCTCCTGCGGGCGGGCCTCCTTGCGGCGCTGTCGCGGTGCATGGGGCGGGGCGGTGGAAAGGCTGGGAATGGACATAATGACTGACCGGTCAGTAATGTACCGGCCCGGCCGAGGTGGGTCAAGCATGCCACGCCGCCGTAAAGAAGCATGAACGCCGCGTATCCGGACCGGCTGCGAAGGGCGCCCTGCCTAGAATTCGCCGCCATGAAGCACAAGCGGTGGTGGATCGGTGGCGTGGTCGTGCTCGGCGCCGCCGGGGTCGCCGGGTGGTGGACGCAGCGCGATGGCGATTCCGCCACCAGCTACCGCACCGCGAAGATCGAACGCGGCACGCTGATCGCGGCGGTGTCCTCCTCGGGCACGGTGAACCCGGTGTCGCAGGTCAGCGTCGGCAGCCAGGTGTCGGGGCAGATCAAGGAAATGCGCGCCGACTTCAACACCGAGGTGAAGCAGGGCCAGCTGATCGCGCGCATCGACCCGGAAAGCTTCGAGTACAAGGTGCGCCAGGCCAGCGCCGACCTGGAGTCGGCACGCGCCGCCGTGCTCAACGCGCAGGCCAACGTGGCGGCGGTGATGGCCGGCGTGTCCAAGGCGAAGCTGGAGGCCGACAACGCGCAGCGCGACGCGCAGCGCAGGCAGGACCTGCTGGCAAAGAACTTCATCTCGCAGGCCGACTACGACAACGCGCGCAACACAGCGGCCTCGCTGGCCGAATCGCTCAAGGTGGCCCAGGCCCAGGCCGACGTGGCGCGCGCCCAGGCGGTCAGCGCGCAGGCGGTGGTCAAGCAGCGCGACGCCGCGCTGGCGCAGGCCAAGGTCGACCTGGAGCGCACCGAGATCCGTTCGCCGGTTGACGGTGTGGTCATCAAGCGAAGCGTCGACGTCGGCCAGACGGTGGCGGCGAGCCTGCAGGCGCCGGAGCTGTTCATCATCGCCCGCAACCTGCAGGACATGCAGGTCGAGGCCTCGATCGACGAGGCCGACATTTCGCGCGTCAAGCCGCAGCAGGCGGTGAGCTTCACCATCGACGCCTTCCCCGGCCGCAGCTTCGAAGGCCGCGTCAGCCAGATCCGCAAGGCGGCGGTGTCGTCGCAGAACGTCGTCACCTACACCGTGGTGGTCGGCTTCGCGAACCCGGGCGGCACGGTGCTGCCGGGCATGACGGCCAACGTGCGCATCGTCACCGAGACGCGCGAGAACGTCCTCAAGGTGCCCAACGCGGCACGGCGCGTTCGCATCGCCGGCGTCGAGCCGGCCGCCGCCGGCGCTTCCGCCGCGGAAGCCGGCAGCGGCGCCCGCACCGGAGCGGCCTGGCAGTGGTTGCCCGGCGCGCACGCCCAGTCCGGCGGCGCCGGCGCGCTGCGCGAGCGGCTGATCGAGGGACTTCAGCTCGACGCCGCCCAGCAGACCCGGCTCGACCAGGTGCTGGCCGACATGCGGCCGCGTTTCGCCGCCGCGCGCGACCTGGCCGAGGCGGAGCAGCCCGCCGCGCGCGAGAAGCTGCAGGCCGAGCTGCGCGAGCGGGTGGGCAGCTTCCTCACGCCGGTGCAGCGTGATCGGTATGCGCAGCTGCAGGCCGCGCGGGCAGCGGCTGCGCCTGGCGCCGCGGCCTCGGCGCCCGCCGCGCCCGCCGCCGCATCGGCCCCGGCACGCGCCGCCGCACCCAGGGCACCGGCCTCCGCGGTCGCGGGCGGCGGACCGCTC
>CAZVLY010000047.1:0-18353 GCA_964628175.1 uncultured Piscinibacter sp.
TCATCTACTTCCAGCAGTGCATCAACGAGATCTACGACACCAGCCTGCAGGTCAACCAGGGTGGCGTGATCTCGACCAACACCTGCTCGAGCGGCGGCTGCCATGACACCGGCACCGGCACCGGCGGCGCGCTGCGCCTGATTCGCGGCGCGGCGCAGGTGCCCGTGGCCGACCCGCCGGACGCGGACGCGATCCGCGCGACGGACATGTACAAGAACTTCTATTCTTCGCAGGGCGCGACGGTGATCGGTTCACCCGCGCAGAGCCGCCTGCTGGCCAAGCCGCTGCTCACCGTGCTGCACGGCGGCGGCCAGATCTTCCCGGATGCGCAGGACACCAATGCCGCGCGCATCGCCTACTGGATCAGCCGCCCGATGCCGCAGGGGCAGGACGAGTTCAGCGTCGCGGGCAACAGCATGTTCACGGCCGGCGTGTGCAACCAATGAGGATGCCGACGCCCAGACTCATCCGCGTCCTGTGTGCCCTGGTACTCGGCCTGAGCGCCGCGCTGCCCGCAGCTGCCGAGGAAGAGGCGCCGAGCACCCAGCGCCTGCAGGTGACCGACCCCTACATCGAGTTGCGCACCGGCCCGGGCCGCGGCTACCCGATCTTCTTCGTCGCCGCGCGCGCGGAGTGGATCGAGGTCCACCTGCGCTACACCGACTGGTACAAGGTACGCACCGACGGCGGCAAGGAAGGCTGGGTGCACCGGCGCCAGCTGGTGACCACGCTCACGGAGGCGGGCGCCAGCCGGTCGTTCCGCGAGATCGCCTTCGATGACTTCCTGCAGCGCCGCGCCGAGTTCGGTGCCGGCTGGGGCCACTTCAAGGCCGAGCCGATGCTCAAGTTCTGGGCCGGCTACAAGCTGTCGGAGTCGATCGGCATCGAGGCCACGCTCGGCCAGGTGCAGGGCATCTTCTCGGGCACCAACTTCTGGCACGTCAACCTGCAGCTCGAGCCCTGGTCGGACCAGCGCATCTCGCCCTTCTTCGCGGTCGGGGTGGGCAACTTCAAGAACATCCCGAACACCAGCCTCGTGGCGGCCACGCCCACCAACGCCAAGCTCTCCAATGCCTCGCTCGGTGTGCGCTACTACATGACCGAGCGCTTCGTGCTGCGCGCCGACTACTCCATCTACACCGCGTTCCTGAACGACACGCGCTCGGGCGAATACCGCGCCATCACCGGCGGGATTTCCTTCTTCTTCTGAGCGCCACAACCACAAGATCGATCCATGCGACAGACTGCCCTCACCTTCGCCGCGCTGCTCGGCATCGCCCTGGCCGCACCCGCCTTCGCGCAGAGCACGGCCGCCCAGCAGCCCGCCAACGAACAGGTCATCGTGCCGGAGGTGCAGCGCCGCGAGGTGCCGCTGCCGAAGTTCCCGTCGAAGGACTTCGAGGTCAGCGCGCTGGTGGGCACCTACGCGACGCAGAGCTTCGGCGCCAGCGCCGTGGCCGGCGTGCGCCTGGGCTACCACCTCAGCGAGGACTTCTTCGTCGAGTCGGTCTACGCCAGAAGCAAGGTCACGGACAAGACCTTCGAGGAGATCTTCCCCGGCGCCGGCCCGCTGGCCGACACCGACAAGAAGCTGAGCTACTACAACGTCTCGGCCGGCTACAACGTCTTCCCCGGCGAGATCTTCCTGGGCAACAAGTACGCCAAGGCGTCGTCCATCTACCTGATCGGCGGCGTGGGCAGCACCAAGTTCGCGAACCAGCGCCGCCAGACCTTCAACGTCGGCTTCGGCTTCCGCGTGCTGTTCAGCGACCGCTTCGCCATGCGCGTCGACGTGCGCGACCACATCTTCAGCTACGACCTGCTCAACGTTCGCCAGAACACGCAGAACCTCGAGCTGACCACCGGCATCGCCTACTACTTCTGATCCACGCCATGACCCACGGACCGAGCTCCCCGACCTCGCGCCAGCGCCGCAGCCTGATCGGCGCCGCCCTGGCCGCCTGCACCCTGGGCACCGCGCGCGCCGCCGTCGGCAGCGGCAACGCGCCCGACTTCACGCTGCGCACCACCGAAGGCGGCAACCTGCGACTGCAGGAGCAGCGCGGCCGCGTCGTGATGGTCAACTTCTGGGCCACCTGGTGCGGCCCGTGCAAGATCGAGATGCCGCACCTGAACAAGATCTACGAGAAGTACCGCAGCTCGGGCTTCGTGCTGCTCGGCGTGAACATCGACGAGGACCCGCGCAACGCGGTGAACACGGCGACGAAGCTCGGCGTGACCTTCCCGGTGCTGCTCGACGCCGACAAGAAGGTCAGCCGCCTGTACGACCTGAGCACGATGCCCACCACGCTGCTCATCGACCGCGACGGCCAGTTGCGCCACCTGCACAAGGGCTACCGCGAAGGGTACGAGCAGACCTACGACCAGCAGGTCCGCGAGTTGCTGAAGTCATGAACATGCCCCGTGCCCTGCCGCTGGCCGTGCTGGCCTGCAGTGCCGCTTTCAGCGGCTGCTCCTCGTTCTCGATGCCGAAGATGCCCGAGCCCTGGGTCAAGCCCTACGAGCGCGAGCGCCTGGCCGACCCGATCATGAAGGGCTCGGCCGATCCGCTGTCGGGCCGCCACCGCGAGCACGTGCTCGTCGTGCGCGAGGCCGCACGCGGCGCCAACAGCGCGCAAGGAGGCGGCTGTGGCTGCAACTGAAGCCCGCATCGCATCGCGCCTGCCCGGCCTGCTCAAGCGCCTGGCCGGTCTGCTCGGCAGCCTGCTGGCCGTCGGCGGCGCCAAGGCCATCGAGCTGCCGGAGAACCGCGCCGAGGCGCTGTACCACGTCTACAAGGGCGGCGGCGTCACGGCCGACGGCCCGGCGCTGCTGGTGCGCAAGAGCCTGGCCGACAAGGTGTCGCTGTCGGGCTCGTACTACGTCGACGCGGTCAGCAATGCCTCGATCGACGTCGTCACCACGGCCAGCCCGTTCAAGGAGAAGCGCACCTCCTACGACCTGGGCATCGACTATGCGCACCGCGATTCGCTGATGTCGCTGTCGGTCTACCAGAGCAAGGAACCCGACTACGTCGCCGATGCGTTCAGCCTCGACGTGTCGCACGAGTTCTTCGGCAACATGACCACCTTGGCGCTGGGCTACACGCGTGCGCTGGACAAGGTGTCGAAGAAGAACGAAGCCAGCTTCAGCGACTACGCCAAGCACTGGCAGTACCGCCTCGGGCTGACCCAGGTGCTGACGCCCTCGATGCTGGCCAGCGCCAACCTCGAGGTGGTGTCCGACGACGGCTACCTCGGCAACCCCTACCGCGCGGCGCGCGTGTTCGGCGCCACCGTGCCCGAGCGCAACCCGCGCACGCGCACCAGCCGCGCGCTCAAGCTGCGCGTCATCGGCGACCTGGGCGACCGCAACGCCGCGCGCGCCGAGTACCGCTACTTCTGGGACACCTGGGCCATCAAGGCGCACACGCTGGAAGCGGGCTACAGCCGCTACGTGGGCAGCGACTGGCTGGCCGACGGCTTCACGCGCTTCTACAAGCAGAACGATGCGCTGTTCTACAGCGACAACGCGACCTCCGAGACGACCTACATCTCGCGCAACCGGCAGCTCAGCGCCTTCCGCAGCTTCGGCCTGGGCGGCAAGCTCAGCTACACCGCCAGGCGCGTGCCGGGCCAGTACGAGATGAAGATCGTCGGCTCCATCGAGCGCATCCGCTTCGACTACAAGAACTTCACCGACATCCGCACGGGCGAGGCATACAAGTTCAACGCCAACCTGCTGCAGCTGTACGTGACGGCCACCTACTGATCTCGAAAGAACCGGCGCCATGTCGTTCATCCATCGTTTCCACCGGTCGTTCGCCGCGGGCCTCGTGCTCGCGCTGGCGGCCCTGCACTGCGCCGCCCAGACGGCGGCTCCGGCCGCTGCGGCGTCGGCACCGGCGCCCGTCGCTGCAGGCGCAGCGGCCGCTCCGGCCAGCGCCCCCGCGCCGAGCACGCTCGACGGCCGCATCCAGGAGGTCAAGGGCGACGTGATCCGCCTGAACCGCGACCTTCTGGTGCTCGAAGAGGAGTTGCTGTTCCCGGCCAACACGCAGGTGGCGCTGTTCGTCTCGATGGACGTGGGCAAGCTGTTCTCGCTCGACTCGGTGCAGATCAAGCTGGACGACAAGGTCGTCGCCAACTACCTTTACACACCGCTGGAGGTGCAGGCACTGCACCGCGGCGGCGTGCAGCGGGTGTACCTGGGCAACCTGCGCGCGGGCACGCACGAGATCGTGGCCTTCTTCACCGGCCAGGGCCCGCACGTGCGCGACTACAAGCGCGGCGCCACCGTCAAGTTCGACAAGGGCACCGATCCGAAGTACATCGAGCTGCAGATCAAGGACTCGTCCGGCAAGCTGCAGCCGGAGTTCGACATCAAGATCTGGCAGTAGACGTGCGCATGTTCCCGACGCTTTCGCTGCGCAAGGCGGGGTGCCTCGGCGCCGCCGCACTGCTGGCGGCCGCCTGCGCCTCCGCCCTGGCCGGCACGCCGACGTTTCCGGCCTACTCGGACGTGGCGCCCAACCCGAAGGCGCGTGCCATCGAGGCGCCTTACTACGGCGACGCGCTGTTCCACTTCTTCCAGGACCGCTTCTTCACGTCGATCACCACGATGATGGCCTCGCAGCACTTCGACCGCGTCGCACAGCATGCCGACGAGGCGGAGATCCTGCGCGGCGGCATGCTGCTGTCGTACGGGCTGCACAAGGAAGCCGGCGAGATCTTCGCGAAGCTCATCGAGAAGGGCGCCGCCCCCTCGGTGCGCGACCGCGCCTGGTTCTACCTGGCCAAGATCCGCTACCAGCGCGGCTTCATCGCGCAGGCCTCGGACGCGATGTCGCGCATCGAGAAGAACCTGCCGCCCGCGCTCGAGGAAGACCGCCTGCTGCTGCAGGCCAACCTGCTGATGGCCAGCGGCGACTACGCCGGCGCGGCGGCGCTGCTCGAGGGCGTGGCCAAGGACAGCCCGATCGGCCAGTACGCGCGCTACAACCTGGGTGTGGCGCTGATCAAGAGCGGCGACGCGCAGCGTGGCACCGAGCTGCTCGACGCCATCGGCCTGGCACCCGCCGAGACCGAGGAGCTGCGCTCGCTGCGCGACAAGGCCAACGTGGCGCTGGGCTTCACCGCGCTGCAGAACGACAAGCCCGAGGACGCGCGCCGCACGCTCGAGCGCGTGCGCCTGAGCGGCATCCATGCCAACAAGGCGCTGCTGGGCTTCGGCTGGGCCGCGGCCTCGCTGAAGGAGCCGCAGCTCGCGCTGGTGCCCTGGACCGAACTCGCCACGCGCGACCCGAGCGACGCGGCCGTGCTGGAGGCGCGCATCGCCGTGCCCTACGCCTACGCCGAGCTGGGTTCGTTCGGCGAAGCTGCCGAGCGCTACAACGAGGCGCTGGCCGCCTACGAACGCGAAGGCGGCAACCTCGACGAGTCGATCACCGCCATCCGCGCCGGCAAGCTGCTCGAGGGCCTGCTCGAACGCAACCCGGGCGAGGAGATGGGCTGGTTCTGGAACATCCGCGAGCTGCCCGAGATGCCGCACGCCAGTCACCTGAACCAGGTGCTGGCCGGCCACGAATTCCAGGAAGCCTTCAAGAACTACCGCGATCTGCGCTTCCTCGGCCAGAACCTGAAGGACTGGGAAGACAAGCTCGGCGTGTTCGGCGACATGCTCGACAACCGCCGCCGCGCCTACGCCGAGCGGCTGCCGCAGGTGCGTGCCAAGGCCAGCGCGGTCGACCTCGATGCGGTGGGCAAGCGGCGCGACGCCATCGCCGGCGAAGTCGAACGCGCCGAGCGCGAACAGGACGCCACCGCCTTCGCCAACGTCAAGGATCGCGAGCTGCTGGAACTGCTGGCCGGCGTGCAGAGCGGCATCAAGTCGCTGGGCAGCGATGCCGACGCCGAGCGCACGCGCCAGCGCGCCCGCCTGGCCGCCGGCGCGCTGACCTGGCGCCTCGCGCAGGAGTACCCGGCGCGTGTCTGGGAAGCCCAGAAGGACCTGAAGATCATCGACAGCGAACTCGCCCAGGCGCGCCTGCACGACGCCGCGATCGCGCAGGCGCAACGCGACGAGCCGGCGCGGCAGGAGGCTTTCGCCAAGCGCATCGCCGAGCTGACGCAGCGCATCAAGGCGCTGATCCCGCGCGTGGCCGCGCTCTCCAAGGACCAGCAGCAGGAAGTGCAGGAACTGGCCGTCGCCGAACTGACGCGCCAGAAGGACCGCATGGTCGCCTACTCGCAGCAGGCCCGCTTCGCCGTCGCGCAGATGTACGACCGCGCCACCGTGCCCCCCCGGAAGGAAGACGATGCGGCCAAGTGACCACGCGCTGCTGCCGCTCGTCGCGCTGATGCTCGCCGGCCTGGCCGGCTGCGCCACGAACCAGAAGACCGCCAGCGCCGACGATCAGCCCACGCTGAAGAGCCTGGGCGGGCGCACCGTCGAGGTCGCCCGGGACAAGAAGGTCGAGGCGAACGAAGAGAAGACGATCGCCGCCTACCGCAAGTTCCTCGACGTGGCGCCGAAGGCACCGCAGCGCGCCGAGGCGATGCGCCGCATCGGCGACCTGGAGATGGACATCGCCGACGCGCGCTCGGCCGACGGCAAGGGCCCGGCGAACGGCCCCGACTACCGCGCCGCGGTGAAGCGCTACGAGGACTTCCTCAAGGCCTACCCCGACGACAAGGGCAACGACCGCGTGCTCTATCAGCTCGCGCGTGCGCAGGAGCAGGCCGGCGAGCTGGAGACGGCGCTGAAGACGCTGGACCGGCTGGTGGCCAGCTACCCGGCCACGATCTACCGCGACGAGGCGAACTTCCGCCGCGGCGAGCTGCTCTTCACGACACGCGACTACCCGAAGGCCGAGAAGGCCTACGCGACCGTGCTGGCCTCGTCGCAGCGCACGCAGTACCACGAGCGCTCGCTGTACATGCAGGGCTGGTCGCGCTTCAAGCAGGGCCGGCTCGAGGAAGGCCTGCAGTCCTTCTTCGGCGTGCTCGACCTGAAGGTGGCCGGCGCCGACGGCGACGGCGGCCTGGACACCATCGCCGGCCTGTCGCGGGCCGATCGCGAACTGGTCGAGGACACCTTCCGCGTCACCAGCATCAGCCTGGCCAACCTGCAGGGTGCCGAGTCGATCCCGGCCTACATCACCGACGACAAGCGGCGCTCCTACGAGTACCGTGTCTACGAGCAGCTCGGCGAGCTCTACCTCAAGCAGGACCGCGTCAAGGACGCCGCCGACACCTACAGCGCCTTCGCGCGCCGCCAGCCGCTGCACGCGCAGGCACCGCAGCTGCAGGCCCGCGTGATCGACATCTACCAGCGCAATGGCTTCCCCGTGCTGGCGCTGGACGCGAAGAAGGACTACGTGTCGCGCTACGGCACCGGCAGCGAGTTCCGCCGTGCCAACCCGGCCGGCTGGGAGAAGGCGCAGCCGCTGGTGAAGACCCACCTGACCGAGCTGGCACGGCACTATCACGCCACGGCGCAGAAGAGCAAGGCCAGCGCCGACTACCAGGAGGCGGTGCGCTGGTACCGCGCCTACATCGCCTCGTACCCGAACGACCCGGAGACGGCGCAGAACAACTTCCTGCTCGCCGAGCTGCTCTACGAGGACAAGCGCTACGCCGAGGCCGCCGTCGAGTACGAGAAGGTGGCCTACCAGTACCCGAACCATGCGAAGGCGGCCGACGCCGGTTATGCGGCGCTGCTGAGCTACACCCACCAGGAGAAGGGCGCGACGCCGGCGCAGGTGCTGACGCTGCAGCGCACCGGCGTGGAAAGCGCGCTGCGTTTCGCCAAGGCCTTCCCGAAGGACTCGCGCACCGGCACCGTGCTGACCAATGCCTCGGAGAAGCTGTTCGCGCTGCGCGACGGCGACCTGGCCGCCGACGTGGCGCAGCAGGTGATCAAGCTCGACCCGCCGGCCGCGCCGGCCCAGCGCCGCGTGGCCTGGACGGTGGTGGCGCACAACGCCTTCGACAAGGGCCGCTTCGACCAGTCCGAGAAGGCCTATGGCGAAGTGCTCGCGCTGACGCCCGACAAGGACCCGGCGCGCAACGACCTCACCGAGCGCCTGGCCGCTTCGGTCTACAAGCAGGGCGAGCAGGCGCGCGCCGCCGGCGACGCAAAGGCGGCCGTCGGCCACTTCACGCGTGTGGCCGCCGTGGCGCCGGCGTCGACCGTGCGCGCCACCGCTCAGTACGACGCTGCCGCCGCGATGATCGGCATGAAGGACTGGGACGGTGCCACGCGCACGCTGGAGGACTTCCGCCAGCGCTTCCCGAACCACCCGCTGCAGGCCGACGTGGGCAGCAAGCTCGCGCTGGCCTACCTCGAGAAGCAGCAGTGGTCGCAGGCCGCCGGTGAGTTCGAGCGCGTGGCCGCCACGCAGAAGGACCCGCAGCTCGCCCGCGAGGCGCTGTGGCAGTCCGCCGAGCTTCACGAGAAGGCCGCCGACGCCAAGAGCGGCTCGCGCGTCACCGCCGCCAAGGCCTACGAGCGCTACCTGAAGCAGTACCCGCTGCCGCTGGAGCGCGGTCTCGAAGCCCGCTGGCGCATGGCGCGTTTCGCCAAGGCCGACGGCGACGTGAAGCGCGAGGCGGTGCTGATGAAGGAGATCTACCAGGGCGACCTGGCTGGCGGCGGCGCCCGCACCGACCGCACGCGCTACCTCGGCGCCACCGCGGCGCTGGCGATGGCCGAGCCGGTGGTGGCCGAGTACCGCAAGGTGGCGCTGGTCGAGCCGCTGGCGCGCAACCTGAAGCTCAAGAAGGCGAAGATGGAAGACGCGCTGAAGGCCTATGCGGTGGCCGCCAACTACGGCGTGGCCGACGTCACCACCGCGGCAACCTTCCACATCGCCTCGCTGTACCAGGATTTCGGGCAGTCGATGATCAAGTCGGAGCGGCCGAAGAAGCTCTCCAAGGCGGAGCGCGAACAGTACGACGTGCTGCTCGAGGAGCAGGCCTTCCCGTTCGAGGAGAAGGCCATCGAGCTGCACGAGACCAATGTGAAGCGGGCCGCCGACGGCATCTACGACCAGTGGGTGCGCAACAGCTTCACCGCGCTGGGCAAGCTGCGCCCGGCGCGCTACGGCAAGACCGAACGTGCCGAGGGGGTGGTCGATGCGATCCGCTGATCTGCTCACCCGCTTGACGGCAGTGGCGGCGCTGGCCGCGCTGGCCGGCTGCTCGACGCTCGGCGACGGCTTCAAGGCGATCCAGGACACCGTGGTCACGCCGGTGGCCAAGGCGATCGCGCCGGCGGCGCCGGCCTCGGCCGCCTCGGCGGCCGCGGCTGCGCCGGCACCCGTCAAGGTCGAAGCACCGGTGCCTGCCGCCGCGCAGCGATCGTTCGACGAAGCCCTGCGCGCACTGCGCGCCGGCCGCAGCGACGATGCCGAGCGCGGCTTCAAGGCGCTGGCGCAATCCAACCCCGAGCTCGGCGGCCCGCACGCCAACCTCGGCGTGATCTACCGCAACGCCGGCAAGCTGCCCGAGTCGGCCGCCGCGCTGGAGCGTGCGGTGAAGGCCAGCCCCGAGCAGCCGGCCTACTTCAACCAGCTCGGCGTCACCTACCGCTACCAGGGGCAGTTCGCGAAGGCGCGCGCGGCCTACGAGCGTGCCATCGAACTCGACGCGAACTACGCGGCGGCGCACCTGAACCTGGGCATCCTGTTCGACCTGTACCTGCGCGACGGCGCGCGGGCGATGGAGTCCTACGAGCGCTACATGGCGCTGTCCGGCGGCAAGGACGCCACCGTCGCGAAGTGGGTCGCCGACCTGAAGAACCGCAGGCCGCCGGCCGCCGCGGCGGCCAAGAAGGAGCAGTCATGAACCGGACCATCCGCCGGGCGCTGCTGGCGATGGCGGCCTGCGCCGCCGCCGCCGCACAGGCCCAGGACCGTGCGGACATCGATCGCACGCAGATCATCGGCAACCGCGAGCTGCCCAAGGTGCTGTACATCGTGCCCTGGAAGAAGCCGCTGCCGGGCGACCTGGCCGGCCGGCCGGGCGCGAGCATCCTCGACGAGGCGCTCGCGCCGGTCGACCGCGACGTGTTCCGCCGCCAGCTGCAGTACGACGCCCAGCTGCAGTCGAAGACCACCACCCCCCCGGCCGCCGCGGCACCCGCGCGGCCCTGAATCCGAATCACCCCAATCAGTCGTCACAGGAGAAGCCCATGAGCGTCCTCGATTTCGCCGTCAAGTTCTTTCAGGACAGCGGTGTTGCCATCTACTTCAGCATCACGATCATGGCGGTCGGCCTGGCCATCGCCATCGAGCGCTGGGTGTTCCTGAACCGGGCGCGTGCCGAGAACCGCAAGCTGTGGGCGAAGGTGCTGCCGCTGCTGCAGAGCGGCAAGTTCAAGGAGGTGCACGGCGTCGCCTCCGGCTCCGATGCCGCGATCGGCAAGATCGTCGCCAACGGCCTGGAGCGCATGCAGAGCCCGGCGCGCCGCGAGGACATCGACAACGCGATGGAGGAAGGCATGATGGAAATCGTGCCGCGCCTGGAAAAGCGCACCCACTACATCGCCACGCTGGCCAACGTGATCACGCTGGTCGGCCTGCTGGGCACCATCATCGGCCTGATCAAGGGCTTCACCGCGGTGGCGGCCGTCAACCCGGCCGAGAAGGCCGAGCTGCTGTCGGCCTCGATCTCGATCGCGATGAACAACACCGCCTTCGCGCTGTCGGTGGCGATCCCGTTCCTGCTCATCCACGCCTTCCTGCAGGCGCGCACCAGCGAGATCGTCGACGGCCTGGAGGCGGCGAAGATCAGCTTCCTGAACCTGGTGCAGCGCATCAAGGCCGAATCCAACCCGGCTGCGAGGTAAGCCACCATGCGCGTCCGACGCCTGCGCAAACACGCGGCGAGCCTGGAGGTCACCGCGTTCATCAACGTGATCGTGGTGCTGGTTCCGTTCCTGCTGTCGACGGCGGTGTTCACGCGCCTGTCGGTGATCGAGCTGTCGCTGCCGGCGCAGAACTCCGGCGTCGAGCAGCTCAAGGTCGACGACCTCAAGCTCGAGGTGGTGATCCGCCCCGATGCGCTGGACGTGGGTGACCGCATCGGCGGGCTGATCCAGCACATCCCGAACACGCCCCAGGGCTACGACCTGGCCTCGCTGTCCACGCTCATGCAGCAGGTCAAGGCGAAGTTCCCGGAGACCAAGGCGGCCACCGTGCTCGCCCAGCCCGACACCTCCTACGAGGTGCTGGTGCAGGTGATGGACTCGGTGCGCGAGACCAGGGTGCCCGGGGTGGCCACGCCCGCCAAGACGACCCAGGCCGAGCTGTTCCCCGACATCTCGATCGGCGACGCGCCCATCAGCGTCGCCAAGAAATAGGCGGTCTGCATGAAACTGACCCCGATCCAGAAGCGCGCCGAACGCAAGTCGCGCAACCACTCCGACCTGGACATGAACCTGGTCGCGCTGATCGACATCTTCACGATCCTGATCTTCTTCCTGATGTCGAGCACCGGCGTCGAGATCCTCTCGACGGCGCAGGCCGTCAAGCTGCCGCAGTCGACGGCCGAGAAGAGCCCGCGCGAGATGCTCGTCGTGACGGTCAGCGCCACCGACATCCTGGTGGCCGGCCGCAAGGTGGCGACGGTGGCCGAGGCGATGGCCACGCAGGGCGACCTGATCGCGCCGCTGAAGGCCGAGCTCGACCTGCAGGCCACCCGCACCGTGCTGCGCAAGGAGAACGAGCCGCAGAACCAGTCCGTCACCATCATGGGCGACAAGGGCATCCCGTACAGCCTGCTGCGCAAGGTGATGTACACCGCGGCGCGCGCGAACTTCAGCGATGTGTCCTTCGCGGTCTCGCAGAAAGCGAGCAAAGCGTGAGTGCCGCCGCCATCTCCTTCCGCACCTCGGTGCTGCCCTGGGCGATCTCGCCCGAGGACGAGGCGCGCTTCAAGCGCATCCTGCGCAGCGTACTGGCGCTCAGCGCGATCGTCTGCATCGTGCTGCTGCTGATGCCGCGGCCGAAGGAAGACCGCGCCGCACCGGTGGAACTGCCGCCACGGCTGGCCAAGCTGGTGCTCGAGCAGCGCGAGCCGCCGGCACCCAAGCCGGTGGCCAAGACCGAGCAGGCCAAGTCGGAGACGCAGGCCAAGACGGACACCAAGCCGGAAGTGGCCAAACCGCTGCCCGACGCCAAGCCGCTGCCCAAGGCGGTGGCGCCCGAGGCGCGCCGGCCGATCGCCGGCAAGCCGCCGGGTGAGATCGAGGGTGCGCGCCGCAAGGCCGCCGGCGTGGGCCTGCTGGCGATGAAGGACCAGCTCGCCGAACTGCGCGGCGCCCCGGTGGCGGTGCAGCTCAATCAGAACATCAAGGCCGGGCCCGGCGTGGGCGCGGGCGTGGGCGTGGGCGTCGGTGCCGGCACCGACCCGGGCCTGCCGGCGCGCAACATGATCACCTCCAACGCCACCGGCGGCAGCGGCGGCATCAACACCGCGGCCTACAGCCGCAACACCGGCGGCGGCGGCCTCGCGGGCCGCGCCACCACGCTGGTCGAAGGCGGGGCCGGCGGCGGCGGCGGCGGCGGCCCGGGCGGCGGCGGCAGCTCCGGCAAGGGCGGCACCGGCACCGGCGTGGGCGGTGGCGGGGGTGCCGGCGGCTCCTTGGCCAAGGGCGGCAGCGGCAAGGCCGCACGCTCGCTGGAAGACATCAAGCTCGTCTTCGAGCGCAACAAGGGCGCGATCTACGCGATCTACAACCGCGCACTGCGCGACGATCCGTCGCTGCAGGGCAAGGTGGTGCTCAAGCTGACGATCGCTCCGTCGGGTCAGTTGACCGACGTGCGCATCGAGTCCAGCGAACTGAAGGCCACGGACCTGGAGGCGAAGCTGCTGGCGCGCATCCGCCAGTTCGACTTCGGTGCCAAGGACGTCGACCAGATGGTCGTCACCTGGCCGCTGGACTTCCTGCCGTCGTAGCGGGGGCGGCCCCTCAGGCGCGCAGGAACAGCACCTGCGCGCTGGGCCGCGGCAGCGAAGGCATGGCGCGGCGCGTCAGGCGCGGCGCCAGCCAGTCGCCCAGGCTAGCCATCAGCCCGGCCTGCGGCACGCGCACCGTGGGCAGCGGCGTCGGCGCCGGCATGCGGCGCATGGCCGGCAATTCGGAGATGACGACGGAGGCGTGCACGGTGTCGGTGGGGCGAGGCAGCATGGTGGTGTCCTGAGCGATGTCAGGACAGTAACGACAAGTTACTCTAACGCCCATCCCCTGAAACGGGGTAGGAACCACATCACGCTCCCCCGCATCCCGGCGCCAGCGGCTGACGCACCGACTGCAGCGTGATGTGGCCGATGCCAAAACGCTCCTGCAGCGTCTGCCCGGCCTGGCGCAGGAAGGCGTCGTCGGCCGGCCCGTCCGGCATCACCAAGTGAGCGGTGAGCGCCACGTCCGCGCTGCCCATGGCCCAGACGTGCAGGTCGTGCACCTGCGCCACGCCGGTCATGGACTGCAGGCATTCACGCACCTCGACGAGGTTCACGTGCGCGGGCACGCCGTCGAACATCAGGTGCAGCGACTGGCGAAACAGGCTCCAGGTGCCGGCGATGATGACGGCGGCGATGACGAGGCTGGCCACCGGGTCCGTCCAGCCCCAGCCGTAGGCCAGCGTCAGCAGTCCGGCCACCACCACGCCGGCCGAGACCAGGGCATCGGCGGCCATGTGCAGGAAGGCGCCGCGCAGGTTGATGTCGCCGCCGCCGCGCAGGAACAGCAGCGCGGTGGCCCCGTTGACGACGATGCCGATCGCCGCCACGACGATGATGGTCAGCCCCTGCGTCGAGTGTGGTGACTGCAGGCGGCCGAGCGCCTCCCAGGCCAGCGAGCCCATGGCCACCAGCAGCAGCAGCGCATTGGCGAAGGCAGCCAGGATGCTGGCGCGCTTGAAGCCGTAGGTGTGGCGCGCATCGGGCCGCAGGCGGCCAGCCGCCGCGCCGGCCCAGGCCAGCACCAGGCCGGCGACGTCGCTGAGGTTGTGGCCGGCGTCGGCGAGCAGCGCGAGCGAATCGACCTTCCAGCCATAGAAGGCCTCGATGGCGACGAAGCCGGCGTTCAGGGCGATGCCGATGGCGAAGGCGCGGTCGAAGCTGGCCGGGGCATGCGCATGCGCGTGGGCATGGCCGTGCGCATGCCCATGACCGCGGTCGTGATCGTGCTCGTGGTGCGCGTGGCTGTCGTGCGTGTTCATCGGGGATCGGCGGTTGGAAGCTGCCACATCCAGGTCGCGACGCCCAGGCAGATCAGCGGCGGCAGCCAGCGCCAGGGGGAAGGCATCACCCACCACGACCAGCTGCTGCCCAGCGCCATCATCACCCAGGCCAGCTGCTTGGCGCGCAGCGGGATGGCGCGGCGCGCCCGCCAGTCGGCCACCATCGGGCCGAAGCGCGGGTGCGCGAGCAGCCAGGCCTCGACCCGCTCGCTGCCGCGCGAGAAGCAGAACGCGGCGAGCAGCACGAAGGGCGTGGTGGGCAGCAGCGGCAGGAAGATGCCCAGCACGCCGAGCGCCAGGCTCGCCGCACCGGCGACCGTCCAGCCGACGCGCTGCCAGCGTGGGCGCTGCGGTGCGGGTGCGGGCGTCATGCGTCGATTCTCGCCGCTGCGCCGCGACACCGCGTCGCGATCAGGGCGATGCGCGCCGGCGCTGCTGCATTTCGCGGCCCATGAGTTCGATCGCGGTGGCGTCGCAGCGCGAGCGGGCGGCGGGGAAGACCAGCCCTTCCTCGACGCTCAGGTGCCCCGCATACAGCGACAGGAACGCGTCGGCCTGTGCGCGCATCGGCGCATCGGCCGGGCCGGCGGCGCCCGGCTCGGCCCAGGCAGCCAGGCCCGGCCGCAATGCCGCCCAGCATTGCGCCATGCTTTCGTGCTCGGCGCGCAGGCGCTGCACCGCCTGCACGAGTGCCGCGTCGCCGCTGGCGAGCAGGCGCGGGAACACGTGCCGCTCCTCGTCTTCGTGGTGGTGTGGCGCGGCGAGGTCGAAGTAGCGCAGCACGTCGCGCGCCGCCGAGCGGCTTTGCGCGTCGTGGCCATGCCGATCGACATGGACGAGCAGCCTTGCGAGCAGGTCGAGGCTGCGGCGCACGCGGTCGTGGCAGGCCTCGAGCATCTCGAACGGCAGCTCGAAGCCGACGGCCGGGGCGTTGTGGAGCAGGGTCGATGTCGACGCCACGGCGCGAGCGGGCATACGTGTTCAGCGTGGCGGCGGCAGCGGCTCTCCGAGCGCGCGACGCCACAGCCAGGGCAGGCCGCGGGCCAGGTCCAGGCGTGCGCCGAGCTGCACCGGCGGGATCGTTGCCACCGGCGCGCTGTGCCGCCGTGCCACCTCGAAGGTGAAGATGTAGTTCGGCTCCTGGCCCATGCGCAGATCGCTGAGCAGCACGCGGTCGCCCTCCTGGCGCAGCGAATAGAAGCCCTTGCTGAAGGCGGCGATGCGCCGCACCGCGTCCAGGCCCTGCAGATCGGCGTCCAGCGTGGCACCACGCTCGAAACGGTCGAACACCATGGTCGCCTGCGCGTCGAGCAGCGAACGGAAACCCTCGTGGTACTGGTCGCCCGAGACGGCCAGCACGCGCCACAGCACCGAATTGAAGGCCGTCGGCGTGACGAGCACGCGCTCGGCCCGGATGCCCTGGGCGGCCAGCGACGCTCGCGCCACGCGCTCCACCTGCTGCTGTGCGAGCACGCCCCAGGCCAGGTAGGCCGTGCTGAGCGCCAGGCCGGCGGCATTGGCCGCGAGGCCCCGGCCGCGGCCACGCGTGCCCATCGCCCAGCCTGCCCCGGCCAGCAGCGGCAGCGTGTACAGCGGGTCGATGATGAACACGCTGCCCACGCCGAACGGGTGGTTCGACCAGGGCAAGGCGAGCTGCGTGCCGTACACCGTCATCGCATCGAGCAGCGGGTGGGTGACCAGCGCCAGCCAGATCGCCAGCCACCAACGCCGCCAGAGCGCCCACTCGCCATGCAGCCGCGCGACGCCGGCGGCCATCGGCAGCGAGAACAGCGTCAGCCAGAACGGCGCATGCGTCTCGGCGCGGTGCAGCACCATGTTGCGGACCGGGTCACCGTGGTCGATGAGCACGTCGAGATCCGGCAAGGTCCCGGCCACCGCGCCCCACAGCGCTGCCTTCCACACCGCCGTGCGGCGGCCCATTGTGGCCACGCCGACGGCGGCACCCAGGGCGATCTGCGAGAGGGAGTCCATGGTGCCGCATTCTGCGTTGCTCTCGAGGGGCACGTGGCCGCACCTAGAATCGCATCGCCTTTGCCGGGCACGACCTCGAACGACTGGAGCCCTGCCGTGGACCTGAAGCTACCGATCACCATCATCAGCGAGCTGAGCGAGGGCGAGGTGCGCGCGACCGGCGAACTCGACCTGGCCAGCGGCGAGATCCGCAAGGTGCAATACCAGGACTACGACCTCGAGACGCAGGGCCTGCCCGCCGAGCGCGAGGACTACGAGTTCACGCTCGGCGTGCTCAGCAGCGGCACGCGCGAGGTCGAATTCCGCGTCGAAGTCGACGCGATGGCCGGCACCTACTCGGTGACGCCGAGCGAGCTTCTCGAACTGAAGGGACGCGCGGCCAAGCTCTTCACGCAGGCCCCTCCGCGCAACACGCACTGAGGTCGCCGGCGTCAGCCCGCGGGCGCGCTCCAGCGGGACAAGGCGGCATCCGGGTCGTCGACATCGCGCGGCTGCGGTGCCCGCGTGGGCGTGCCGATGCAGATGAAGGCGGCGAGCTGCTCGCCCTCCTCGCAGAACGCATCGCGCACGCTCGGGTGCGTGCATTTGCGGCCGGCCAGCGTCTTGGCGCCGAAGCCCATCAGGTGCAGCGCGGTCAGGAAGTTCGTCAGGGCGCCGCCGGCGCTCATCCACTGCTCGTGCCGCGGCACCTCGGGCGCCTCGTCGGTCAGGCGCACGATCCAGGCCACCAGCACCGGCCCGTTGTAGGCGCGCTCGCGTTCGGCGGCCACCTCCTCGTCCGCCTTGCCGACGGCGCGCGCGAAGGCCTCGAACCGATCGGCCAGCGCGTCACGCTGCTGCGCGTCGATCAGCACCGCGCGCCAGGGCAGCAGCCGGCGGTGATCGGGCGCGCGCAGCGCCGCCTGGATGGCCAGGCGCAGCTGGGCCGGTGAAGGGCCGGGCTCGGCCATCCAGCGCAGGCCGACGGAATGGCGTGACAGCAGGCCCTGCAGGGCGGGTGACAAGGATGGTTCGGAGGCCATGGCCGAAGTCTGCCTCATGCCGCCGGCACCTGGCCGGTCCGTCGCGTTTCGGCGGCCCGTTCAGGCCGCAGCCAGCCGCGCCGCGAAGTGGACCGCCGGCGCCTCGCGGCGTGCCGGCGTGTGCCGCCAGACCTCCTCGCCCGCCTCGTAGACACGCAATTCGCCGGCAGCGAGGGCACGCCAGGGTTCGTTGCGCGTCAGCGGCTCAGTGGCGATGAGCACCATGCGGTCTTCCGGCCCGTTGGCCTGGGCCAGGTCGAGCACCAGGTCGTGGTCGACCAGCTGCGCCTGCGCGAACGGGTGCTGGCGCTGCAGGGCATGCAGCCGCGTGCTCGCGTGGGCGTAGAGCACCTCGCCGTCGGAGAGCAGGAAGTTGAAGTTGCCGAAGCGTGCCACGCCGCCGGCCAGCTCGGCCAGCAGCGGCGCGACGTGTTTCCAGTGCGGCAGCGCACGGCGGCGGAAGTTGCGGCGCAGCTCCTGCAAGATGAAGCAGAAGGCCCGCTCGCTGTCGGTGTCGCCCACCGGCAGGTGGCTGCCGTTCAGGCGCGGCGCGAAGCCCTTCAGGTCGCCGTTGTGGCAGAAGGACCAGTGCCGACCCTGCCATTCGCGCACGAAGGGGTGGCAGTTCTCCAGTCGCACCGGACCTTGCGTGGCCTTGCGCACATGGGCCATCACGGTGCGCGCACGGATCGGGTGGCGGCGCAGGAAGTCGGCCAGCGCCGCGTCGCTGGCGCGCTGTTCGTCGATGAAGACCCGGCAGGAGCGGCCGTCATGGAAGGCCAGGCCGAAGCCGTCGACATGGTCGCCGGTGGCGCCGCCGCGGGCCGACAGCCCGGTGAAGGAGAAGGTGGCTGCGCTCGGCGTGTTGCTGTTCAGGGCGAAGAGCTGGCACATGCTGCGGGTGGGGCCTCGGGCGTCGATGGGGTGCTGGGCGGCGCGCTTGTTGCGCATGGATACAGATCCGGCCGGCCCCGAAGGACAAGCGAGCTCCATGCCATCCCGGCATTGAACCGCAGGCGTTCGCGCTCGAAGCGGCGAACAGCATGCGGAAATCGACGTTTACGGCGCCCTCGGGGCGGCCAGGCCAGCGA
>CAZVLY010000048.1:0-18272 GCA_964628175.1 uncultured Piscinibacter sp.
CCCCCGCCACCACGACGCCACCGTCGCCGTCGCCACCGCGCCGGGTCGTGGCGCCGTCGGCATCGTGCGCGTGTCGGGGCGCGCGCTGGAGCCGCTCATCGAGGCGCTGTGTGGTCGGCGGCTGCAGCCGCGACAAGCGAGCTATCTGCCCTTTCTCGCCGCCGACGGGTCGACGCTCGACCAGGGCCTCGCGCTGCACTTCCCGGCGCCGAACTCCTACACGGGCGAATCGGTGCTGGAGCTGCAGGCCCATGGCGGCCCGGTGCTGCTGCAACTGCTGCTGGCACGCTGCCTCGAAGCCGCCGGCGAGACCGATGCGCAGGGCCAAGCCCGCCTCCCCGGCCTGCGCCTGGCCGGTCCGGGCGAGTTCACCGAGCGCGCCTTTCTCAACGGCAAGCTCGACCTGGCGCAGGCCGAGGCCGTCAGCGACCTGATCGAAGCCAGCACCGAGTCGGCCGCACGTTCGGCGGGCCGCTCGCTCAGCGGTGAGTTCTCCAAGCAAGTCAACCTGCTGCGCGACCGCCTCGTCGAGCTGCGCATGCTGGTCGAGGCGACGCTGGACTTCCCCGAGGAGGAGATCGACTTCCTCGAAAAGGCCGATGCGCGCGGTCGCCTCGATCGCGTCTGCGCCGCGCTCGACGAGGTGCTCGAACGCGCGCGCAGCGGCGCGCTGCTGCGTGAAGGCATCAAGGTCGTGCTGGCGGGCCAGCCGAACGTGGGCAAGAGCTCGCTGCTCAACGCGCTGGCCGGTGCGGAACTCGCGATCGTCACGCCGATCCCGGGCACCACGCGCGACAAGGTCAGCGAGACCATCCAGATCCACGGCGTGCCGGTGCACGTGATCGACACGGCCGGGCTGCGCGACCCGGACGAGTCGGCCGACGAGGTCGAGCGCATCGGCATCGCGCGCAGCTGGGCCGAGATCGCCGGCGCCGACGCGGTGGTGTTCCTGCGTGACCTCACACGGCTTGGCGAGCCGGGCTACGACGCCGGCGACATTCGCATTGCGCAGCGGTGGCCGCAGGGCCTGGCCGCATCGGGCCGCCTGCTCGAGGTGTTCAACAAGGCCGATGCCGCGAATCCGGTGCCGCACGGCGACGCGCTCGTCATCTCGGCGCGCAGCGGCCAGGGGCTGGAAGCCCTGCGCGAGCGGCTGCTGCAACTGGCCGGCTGGCACGCGCAACCCGAGGGCGTGTTCATCGCACGCACGCGCCACGTGCAGGCGTTGCGCCGCACGCGCGAGCACCTCGAACGCGCTCAGGCGCTGGCCGCACAGCGCGACGGCGCACTGGACCTGCTGGCCGAAGAGCTGCGCCTCGCGCACAACGCGCTGGGCGAGATCACCGGCGCCTTCTCGGCCGATGACCTGCTCGGCGAGATCTTCGGCCGCTTCTGTATCGGGAAGTAAACCTGCACCCTCCGGGCGACAGGCGGTGGCGCTGCGTCGACAGTCGGGGCCTCAAACGCTTGACTGCGGGTTGAGTGCGCGCAGTGCGCGGCCGATAATCATTGCCAAAGCACCGCTTTGCGGATACCCACGACAAGGAAAACGATGGACATCGCCCCGTTGGTCCAGGCCATGCAGACGCTCAACGCGGAAGACGCCTTCCGCGCCCGGCTCACGCTGGATCAATGGCGTGTCATCGCACCGTACCTGACGCGCCACGAGATCCGTGCCGGCGACCTGCTGATCAAGCAGGGCGACGCCGATCGCTCGATGTACTTTCTTGCGCAGGGCTCGTTGCAGGTGTTCGTCACCGGCGGCGTGCCCGGCAGCAGCCGCATCGCCATCCTGCGTGCCGGCTCCGTGGTGGGCGAACCGGGCCTGTTCAACGACGGGCCGCGCATGGCCAACGTCGAAGCGATGACGGCCTGCGAAGTCTGGGCACTGCGCGGCCCGCGGCTGGAGGAGCTGTCGCAGCGTTCACCGGCGCTGGTGCTGGAGATCCTGCGTGCCGCGGGCAACGTGATGGCCGTGCGCATGCGCGCCAACCTCGCCAAGCAGACACCGTTCAGCTGAAGCGCCGGAACGGCCGCCGCGGCGCAGCGCCCGCGGCTCAGTGCCCCTCGAACGACACCAGCGTGTGCAGTCGCAGCCCGGCGGCGCGCAGCTTGTCCGAGCCATGCAACTCCGGCAGGTCGACGATCGCGGCCCCCTCGATCACCGTGGCGCCCAGGCGCTCGAGCAGGCGCATGCCGGCCATCATCGTGCCGCCGGTGGCGATCAGGTCGTCGATCAGCAGCACGCGGTCGCCCGGGCCGACCGCGTCGGTGTGGATCTCCACCGTGGCCGAACCGTACTCCAGCTCGTAGGTCTCCTCGACCGTCGTGAAGGGCAGCTTGCCCTTCTTGCGGATCGGCACGAAGCCAACGTTGAGCTCGTAGGCGAGCACCGAGCCGATGATGAAGCCGCGCGCGTCCAGCCCGGCGATCTTGGTCGGCCCCAGGTCGAAGTAGCGGTGCACGAACTGGTCGATCAGCACGCGGAACACGCGCGGGTTCGACAGCAGCGGCGTGATGTCGCGGAACTGCACCCCCGGCGCCGGCCAGTCCGGCACGGTGCGGATGTGGCTCTTGATGTAGTCGGCGGGGGTCTGCTCGGGGAGGTCGTCGTGGGCCACGGCTCAATCTTCGAAGCGGATGCGCGCCAGATTGTGGACCTTCCCGCCTGTCAGGCGAACCACGACGGCCTCGCCCATGCCCGGGCTCACGCCGGTCAGTGCCGAGATGTTGACCTGGTGCGTGACCCACACTTCGAAGCGCTGAGGCGGCAGCGTGCCCAGCGCCTTGCGCAAGTCCGCGCTCTGTGCGGACTCGACCGATCGGTCGCCGAAGAACGAGTTCAGCGGCGTCCAGGCCTGGGCCCGGCCGAAGGCGAGCGAGGCGGTGTCCAGGCAGCGGCACCAGGCGCTGGAGCGCACTTCGGCCGGCGTCAGACCGCGTGCGCTGAACCAGGCGCCGATGCGCCGCGACTGCTCGCGGCCCGGCTCGCTGAGCTGGCGCTGCGTCGCGCATTCGCCCAGGCGAAAGCCCGGCGGATCGCCGATGCCCGGCTCGGTGGCTGCGTGGCGCAGCAGCACGGCGACGCCGCCGCGGCGCAATGCGGCCGTGGCATCGACGGGCGAATCGGCTTCGGCGGCGGCGATCGCCGGCAGGCCGAACCAGGGCAGGCCGATCCCGGCCAGGACAACGCGGCGCTTCATCGTGGCAAGACTCCTAGGGGCGGCCCAGCAGTTTGCCCTCGGCCAGCGCCAGCGGCTCGGGCAGCCCCGACAGCACCAGGGTGTCACCCGGGCCGAGCACCATCGCCTCGTCGGGCTTGCTGACCGCGCCGGACGCGCGCCGCACCGACACCACCGTGACGCCGATGGCGTGCAGCGCCTGGTCGGCCAGGGTGCGGCCGACGCTGGCCCCGGCCACCGGCAGCGTGATGCTGTGCAGGCGCGCCGTCTGCAGGTCATCGGCGGTGTCGTCGTCGGCCCCGTGGAAGTAGCCGCGCAGCAAGCCGTAGCGGGCATCGCGCTGGTCCTGCACGACGCGGATCACGCGCCGCATCGGCACGCCCACCAGCGCGAGCGCATGGCTGGCCAGCATCAGCGAACCCTCGATCGCCTCCGGCACCACCTCGGTCGCGCCGGCGGCGCGCAGCTTCTCCATCTCGCTGTCGTCGATGGTGCGAACGATCACCGGCACCTTGGGCGCGTGTTCCTGCACCAGGCGCAGGATCTTCAGCGCAGAGGCGGTGTCCTGGTAGCTCACCACCACCGCACTGGCGCGCGCCAGGCCGGCGGCCATCAGGCTCTGCAGCCGCGCAGCGTCGCCGAACACCACGCTCTGGCCGGCGGCCGCGGCCTGGCGCACGCGATCGGGGTCGAGGTCCAGCGCCATGTAGGGGATGTGTTCGCCCTCGAGGATGCGCGCGAGGTTCTGGCCGCTGCGGCCGTAGCCGGCGATGATCACGTGCGCCTCGGCGTTGATCGATCGCTTGGCGATGGTCGTCATCGCCACCGACTGCATCAGCCAGTCGCTCGCCGACAGCCGCATGACGATGCGGTTGCTGTACATCACCAGCAGCGGCGTGGCCATCATCGACAGGACCATGCTGGCCAGCACCGGGCTCAGCCAGCGCGGGTCGATCAGCTGGTTGGCCGCCCCCAGCGTCAGCAGCACGAAGCCGAACTCGCCGGCCTGCGCGAGGTACAGGCCGGTGCGCAGCGCGGTGCCCGGCGCCGCCCCGAACAGGCGCGACAGCGCGGCGACGAGCACGAACTTGGCGAACACCGGTCCCAGCGTGAGCAGCAGCACAAGAGGCCACTCGGCGAGCACGGGCCGCCAGTCGAGCTTCATGCCGATGGTGATGAAGAACAGGCCCAGCAGCACGTCGTGGAAGGGCCGGATGTCGGTCTCCACCTGGTGCTTGTATTCGG
This sequence comes from uncultured Piscinibacter sp., assembly GCA_964628175.1. Lineage (GTDB taxonomy): Bacteria > Pseudomonadota > Gammaproteobacteria > Burkholderiales > Burkholderiaceae_C > Piscinibacter. The sequence goes on from CAZVLY010000048.1 coordinate 4,428, forward strand.
TCTCGGCCACCAGCATGCCGGCCACGAAGGCGCCCAGCGCGAGCGACAGGCCGAAGTGCTCGGTCAGCCAGGCCAGGCCCAGCGTGACGAGCAGCAGGTTGAGGATGAACAGCTCCTCGCTCTTGCGCCGCGCCACCTGCGTGAGCCACCAGCGCATCACCCGCTGCCCGCCGACCAGCAGCAGCGTCAGCAGCACGCCGGCCTTCAGCGCCGCCCAGCCGAGCGAGACGGCCATGTCCTTGCCGCTCGAATCCAGTGCCGGGATCAGCACCAGCAGCGGCACCACCGCCAGATCCTGGAACAGCAGCACGCCCATCACGCGCCGGCCATGCTCGCTCTCGAGCTCGAGCCGTTCGGCCATCAGCCTGACGACGATGGCCGTGCTCGACATCGCCATGGCGCCGCCCAGCACGATCGCGCCCTGCCACGACAGCTCCCAGGGTTGCGCGGTGAACGAATAGAGCCACACCAGCAGGTAGTGGCCGGCGACCGAGCCGAGGATGGTGAGCATCACCTGCGCCAGCCCGAGACCGAAGACCAGCTTGCGCATGCTCTTGAGCTTGGGCAGGTTGAACTCGAGCCCGATCACGAACATCAGGAACACCACGCCGAACTCGGCCAGGTACTGCACGGCGGCGGAGTCCTTCGCCAGTGCCGTCGCGTTGGGCCCGATCAGCACGCCCACCACCAGGTAGCCCAGGATCGGTGGCAGCCTGACCAGCCGGCAAGCCACCACGCCAGTGACCGCGGCCACCAGGTAGAGCAGCACGAGTTCGAGCGTCGAGGCCATGGGAGCGGTCGGTGGGGATGCACCGATCCTACTGGACGCGCAGGCCTCGGCTAGACTGCGGCGGCCATGCCGCGCCCCGTCGTCGAACCCGCCGTCCGCTTCGCGCCCGAGCTGCTGCTCGCCGCGCAAGGGGTGCGCGTGGCCATCTTCGATGTCGACGGCGTGCTCACCGATGGGCGCATCTACATCGGCGAGCAGGGCGAGGCCTTCAAGGCCTTCAGCACGCTCGACGGCCACGGCCTGAAGCTGCTCGCGCAAGGCGGCATCGTGCCGGTGGTGATCACCGGGCGCGACTCGCCGGCCGTGCGCCGCCGTGTCGCCGACCTGGGCATTGCGCAGGCCGTGTACGGCGCGGCCGACAAGCTGGCTGCTGCGACACCGCTGCTCGCGCGCCTGGGGGTGGCCTGGGACGCCGTGGCCGCGATGGGCGACGACTGGCCCGATCTGCCGCTGATGACGCGCGCCGCCTTCGCCTGCGCGCCCGCGGGTGCGCACGCCGAGGTGCGCGCCATCGCCGACCACGTCACGCAGGCCCCGGGCGGCCACGGCGCGGCGCGCGAGTGCTGCGACCTGCTGCTCACCGCGGCCGGGCGTTATGCCGATCTGCTGCAAGGGCATCTGATCACGCTGGACGGCGGCGGTTCGTGAACGAAACGCTGGACGACCTGGCGGTGCTTGCGCCGGCCCCGGCGAGCGACCGGCGGCGTTTGCGCCTGCCCTGGCACCTGCGACTGCTGGAGGCGCTGACGGCCTACCTGCCGGTGCTGCTGATGAGCGCACTGGCGCTGGGCACCTGGTGGCTGGTGAACATCACACCGCAGCCCGAGACGCAGCGCGCCCTGGCCCCGCCGCGCCACGAGCCCGACTACACGATGCAGAACTTCACCGTGCAGCGCTTCTCCGCCGACGGCCGCATGCGCGTGCAGATCGAAGGCGCCGAGCTGCGCCACTACCCGGACACCGACACGCTGGAGATCGAGAACCCGCGCATCCGCGCCATCGACACGGCGGGCCGCGTGACGCGCGCCTCGGCGCTGCGTGCGCTGACCAACGGCGACGGCAGCGAAGTGCAGCTGTTCGGCTCGGCGCAGGTGGTGCGCGAGGCCCCGACCGCCCAGGAGACGATGGAATTCGGCAGCGAGTTCCTGCATGCCTTCCTGAACACCGAGCGGGTGCGTTCACACCTGCCGGTGGTGGTGAAACGCGGCAGCACCGAGGTGCGCGCCGACGGCATGGAGTACGACAACCTCGCGCGCGTCGTCGAGCTGAAGGGCCGGCAGCGTGCCGTCTTCACGCCGCGCGCGCGGCCGACCGAATGAGGGCCGCATGAACGCCGCACCGCTCGTCTTCATCACCGGCGCCTCCAGCGGCATCGGCCAGGCGCTGGCCACGCGCTTCCGCCGCGCCGGCTACCGCCTCGCGCTGGTGGCGCGCCGCGAGGCCGAGGTGCGCGCCTGGGCCGCCGCGCAGGGCTGCAGCGAGGCCGAAGCCGGCGTCTACGCGGCCGACGTGCGCGACATCGCCGCGATCGAGGCCGCCGGCCGCGCCTGCATCGCCGCGCAGGGCGTGCCCGACGTGGTGATCGCCAACGCCGGCATCAGCGTGGGCATCGACACCGAGGTCTTCGACGACCTCGAGGTGATGCGCGCCACCTACGAGACCAACGTGATCGGCGTGGCTGCGACCTTCCATCCGTTCATGCGGGCGATGCGCCAGCGCCGCGGCGGCACGCTGGTGGGCATCGCCAGCGTCGCCGGCATCCGCGGCCTGCCCGGCCATGGCGCCTACTGCTCGAGCAAGTCGGCCGTGATCAGCTACTGCGAGAGCCTGCGCGGCGAGCTGCGCCCCGACGGCGTGCGCGTCGTCACCTTGCTGCCCGGCTACATCGACACCCCGCTGACGCGCGAGAACCGCTACAGCATGCCCTTCCTGATGAGCGCCGAAGACTTCGCCGACCAGGCCTTCGAGGCCATCCGCGCCGGCACCAGCTACCGCGTCATCCCGTGGCAGATGGGCGTGGTCGCCAAGCTGCTGCGCCTGCTGCCCAATGCGCTGTTCGACCGCGTGCTGGCCGGGCGGCCGCGCAAGCATCGACAAGGCGAATGAGGCCGCCTACACTCGCGGCCACCGCACGGCGCGGTCGCCAAGGCGCTGCACAAGCGCCCGCGACAAGGAGGCTCCCATGACTGACATTCGCATCGCCTGATGGCCCCGGCCGGGCCCGGTCTGACCGACCCGTCCCGGCCCCGCTGACCGCCGCTTCGTGCGCGGTCCACCGTTGATCCCGGCGCCGCAGGGCCACGAGCCCGCGCGGACGCCCGCACGCGAGAGTTCGACATGAGAGAGTTTCCCCTGCGCCGCATTCGCGCCTGGCGCCTGCTGGTGATGTGCGCCCTGGCCGCCGCCAGCCTGCCGCTGTCCGCCCAGACTCCGCCGCCCGCCTTCTACCCCGCCGGCGCGCAGCCACGGGCACTGCGGCCGCCGCCCGACACGCCGCCGCTGCGCATCGACGGCCGCCTGGACGAAGCGCCCTGGCAGACGGCGCCGGTGCACGACGCCTTCGTGCAGTACCTGCCGCTGGATCGCCAACCCGTGCCCGAGGGTTACCGCACGACGATGCAGATCGTCGTCGAGGAGCATGCGCTGGTGGTCGGCATCCGCGCCTGGGACCCGCGGCCCGAGGAGATCCGTGCGCCGCTGATGCGCCGCGACCAGGTTCGCCGCGACCAGGACTTCGTCTCGGTGGTGATCGACCCGGTGGGCACGCGGCGCTCGGCGCAGTTCGTGCGCGTCAACGCGGCGGGCGTGGTGGCCGACGGCATGTTCATCGCCGCCACCGACACCGAGGACTTCGCGCCGGACTTCGAGGTCGAAGCCGCCGTGCAGCGCCTGCCCGATGGCTACAGCGTCGAGCTGCGCCTGCCGCTGATGACGCTGCGCTACCCCTACGAAGGCGGCGCGCCATGGCGCATCATGGCCACGCGTGGCATCCCGCGCGAGTCCAGCATGCTGATGCTGAGCGCGCCGCTGACCAAGGACGCGCTGAACTTCATCGCCGAGCTGCAGCCGATCGCCGGGCTGGAGGACATCGCCGAGCGCGTGCGCTCGCACGCGCTGCTGTCGGTGCGGCCGGAGCTGACGCTGCGCTCGACGCGCCGCAGTGATGGTCTGTCGAGCGAGCGCGCCTCGCGCGGCGCGCTCGGCGCCGAGATCAAGTGGCGTCCGCGCGCCGACTGGGTGTTCGACGCGACCTTGAACCCCGACTTCTCGCAGGTCGAGCTCGACGTGCCGCAGCTCGCCGGCAACACGCGCTTCGCGCTGAGCGTGCCGGAGAAGCGGCCGTTCTTCCTCGAGAGCACCGACGTGCTCGACCTGCCGCTCGCGGCCTTCTATTCGCGCTCGATCACCGACCCGGGCTGGGGCCTGCGCGCCACCTGGCGCGGCGTGCAGGCCGATGCCACGGCGCTGACGCTGCGTGACGACGGCGGCGGCCTGCTGCTGCGCCCCGGCCCCTTCGCCACCGACGTGCTGCTGCAGGACCGCCGCTCACAGGCCACGCTGCTGCGCGGCCGCTGGCATGGCGAGCAGTTCAGTGCCGGTGCTCTGCTGTCGCAGCGCGACGAGACCGCGGGTGCCAGCAACCGCGTCGCCGGGGCGGACCTGGTCTGGCGGCCCGACGAGGAGCAGCAGTTCCGCGCCCGCGCGATGGCCTCGCGCAGCCGCGACGATGCCGGCGGCCCCGGCGAGAACGGCCACCACCTGAATGCCGCCTGGTGGCTGCGCGTGCCCGGCTGGAACTTCACCGCCGAGGCGACCGAGGTCAGCCCGAAGTTCCGCAACGACAACGGCTTCGTCGAGCAGGCGGGCGCACGCATCCTGCAGACCGAGCTGATCCGCCGCTGGGGCGAGTTGAAGGTGCCCGGGCCGCTGGGCTTCCGCGCCCACGAGTTCGAGACCTACCTGTGGCTGCAGCACAAGAGCACGCTGGCCGATGCCGGCGTGCCCGGCGGGCAGACGATCGGGCGCTACGCCCACCCGGGCATCTGGCTGGTCGCCTCGCGCAACACCGAGGCCTCGGTGCAGCTGCAGTTCGACGCCGAGCGCGCACGCACCGATGCGGCACTGCATGCACTGCGCTCGATCATGTTCAACTACAGCGTCAACCCGGCGCCCTGGCTGACCAAGCTGCACGTGGAGAGCACGCTGGGCCAGCGGCTGGACGTCGAGGCCGATCGTGTCGGCCGCGGCGTGCGCGCGCTGTTCGAACTGAACTTGCGCGCGCCGCTCGGGCCGCGCTGGTGGCTCGAGTCCGAGCAGCGGCTGGAGCAGAACTTCATCGACGCGCCCGACGGCCGCCGCGCGCTGGCCGACACGGCGCTGCAATGGCTGGGCGTGCTGCACTTCGACGCGCGCGACTCGCTGCGCGCGGTCTGGCAGGGCACGCGCTTCGTGCGCTACGGCACCGGCGAACTGCCGGAGCCGGCCGACCTGCGCGGGCAGAGCACCTCGATCGTCTTCCAGCGCCGCTTCGGCCTCGGCCGCAGCCTGAGCGCGGGCCTGAGCCGCCAGACCGAGCGGCCGGCGCCGGGCGCGCCACGGCGCAAGGAGAGCGAGCTCTTCGTGAAGGCTTCGTTCGAGTTCGGCTCATGAAAAAGGGCGGTGTGCTTTCGCACCCGCCCTTCTTGCCGAACCTGACTGGCTTGGGTCAGTAGCCGCCGCGGCTTCCGCCGCCGCTGCCGTAGCTGCCGCCGCCACCGCCGGAGCGGCCACCGCCGCCACCGCCGTAGCCGCCGCCACCGCCGGAGCGGCCACTGCCGCCACCGCCGCCGTAGCCACCACCGCCACCGTAGCCGCCGCCACCGCCGGAGCGGCCACCGCCGCCACCGCCGTAGCCACCGCCACCACCGCCGCCGTAGCCACCGCCGCCACCGGAGCGGCCACCGCCGCCACCGAAGCCGCCCGGACGCTCTTCGCGCGGGCGGGCCTCGTTGACGACGAGCGCGCGGCCCTGCAGCGGCTGACCGTTCATGCCATTGATGGCCGATTGGGCCTCGGCATCCGAGCCCATCTCGACGAAGCCGAAGCCCTTCGAGCGACCGGTGTCGCGATCCATCATGACCTTGGCCGACGTCACCGTGCCGAACTGCGAGAACGACTGCTGAAGATCCTCATCTCGGATCGAATAGGCGAGGTTACCGACGTAGAGTTTGTTGCCCATGGGAGAGCCCCTTTCCATTTCCTACAGACCATGTGGAGCTTCTACCCATCGTGAACCATTCAAGCGAAGGCGCCGCGTCCATACACAGACTGGCGAATATAAGTGAACTGCGCAAAACTGCGCATCGATTCGCGGCAGAAAGTGTTGTTTTCGGGCTGACGGGTCGCGGCGCCGCGCTTCGGCGCCCCGGCCACCGCGGCACTACGATGCGCGCATGGATCTCTTCAAGCCGCTGATCGCGCTGCTGGCCATCGTCAACCCGATCGGGGTTATCCCTTTCTTCATCCATTTCACCCAGGGGTTCAGCCGCGAACAACGCCTGCGCACCATCCGGGTGGCCGCCTTCAGCGCCTTCTGCGTCATCGCGGTCAGCGCGCTGGCCGGGATCAAGATCATCGAGTTCTTCGGCATCTCGCTGGCGTCTTTCCAGGTCGGCGGCGGCATGCTGCTGCTGATCTCCTCCCTGCAGATGCTCAACGCCCAGCCGGCCGAGGGCCGCAAGGAAGACGTCAACGACGGCGACACCAAGGTCGACGCCGGCGACAGCATCGCCATCGTGCCGTTGACCATTCCGCTGCTCACCGGCCCGGCGACCATCTCCACCATGGTCATCTACGCCGACAAGACGCGGCACTGGTGGCAGCTCGCCGTGCTGGTCGGCTACGGTGTGGTGATCGGGCTGGCGGTGTGGGTGGCGTTCAGCCTGTCCGGGCGCATCGCCCGGGTGCTGGGCAAGACCGGCATCAACGTGATGACGCGCCTGATGGGCCTGATCCTGGCCGCCCTGGCCGTCGAGGTGATGAGCGACGGGCTGGTCAAGCTGTTCCCCGCGCTGGTCGCGACTGCACGCTGAGTCCGGCGATGCGCGAGGCGCGAGACGGGCCCGCCGCGGCGCTGGCCGTGGCGGTGGGGCTGGCGGGCCTGGCGTCGGCGATGGGCGTCGGCCGCTTCGCCTTCACCCCGATGCTGCCGCTGATGCAGGCCGCCGGAGCGCTCGACCTGCCGCAAGGCGCCTGGCTGGCGGCGGTGAACTACCTCGGCTACCTCGTCGGCGCGCTGGCCTGCGCCTTCTTCCCGCCGCCGCCACTGCAGGCGACACGCTGGGGCCTGGTGGCCGTGGCCGTGCTGACCCTGGCGATGGGCCTGCCCGGCGGGTTCGTCGCGTGGCTGCTGTTGCGCTTCGGCGCCGGCGTGGCCAGCGCCTGCGTGCTGGTCGGCGTGTCGGCCTGGGTCCTGACGACGCTGGCGGCGCTGGGCCGTTCCAGCCAGGCGGGGGTGGTGTTCGCTGGCGTGGGCACCGGCATCGCCGCGGCCGGGCTGGTGGGCCTGGCTGCGGCGCTGGCAGGCCTGGCGCCGGCGCCGACCTGGCTGCTGCTGGGCAGTGCGAGCGCGCTGGTCGCGGCGGGGGTGTGGCGGGCGCTGCCGGCACGCAGCGAATCCGGCGCGCGCAGTGCCGGCGTGGCGTCGGCCCTCGGTGCCGCGGGCTGGCGGCTGGTGGTCTGCTACGGCCTGTTCGGTTTTGGCTACATCGTCCCGGCGACCTTCCTGCCGGCGCAGGCGCGCGTGCTCGTCGCCGACCCGGCACTGTTCGGCTGGGTATGGCCGGCCTTCGGGGCGGCGGCGGCACTGTCGACGCTCGTGGCCTCGGCGCTGTTCCGCGAGACGCCGCCGCGGCGGCTGTGGGCGGTGTCGCAGGGCGTCATGGCGGCCGGGCTGCTCGCCGCGGCGCTGCGGCCCAGCCTGGCGGGGCTGCTGGTGTGCGCGGTGAGCGTCGGCGGCACCTTCATGGTGATGACGATGGCCGCGATGCAGGAGGCGCGGCGCCTCGCCGGGGCCGGCGCGCCGCGGCTGATCGCGGCGATGACGGCGGCCTTCGCCGCCGGCCAGTTGATCGGGCCCTTCACGATCAAGTGGTTCGGCGCGCAGGGCGAAGACGCCTTGCGCCACCCGCAGCTGCTCGCGGCCGCCTGCCTGCTCGCCAGCGCCGCGGCCCTGTGGCCGGGCGAGACCGTGTCGTCGGAGCCGGCCGCGCCGCCGCGCTGAGCAGGCTTCTCCGTATCATCGCGCCCATCACACGAGGGCGGGGATGAGCGAGACTCGATACGACTACATCGTCTGCGGTGCCGGCACGGCCGGCTGCCTGCTCGCCAACCGCCTGAGCGCGGACGAGAGCAAGCGGGTGCTGCTCGTCGAGGCCGGTGGCAACGACGACTACCTCTGGGTGCACATCCCGGTCGGCTATCTCTATTGCATCGGCAACCCGCGCACCGACTGGCTCTATGCCACCGAGCCGGACCCGGGCCTGAACGGCCGCTCGCTGCGTTACCCGCGCGGCAAGGTGCTGGGCGGCTGCAGCAGCATCAACGGCATGATCTACATGCGCGGCCAGGCCCGCGACTACGACCACTGGGGCGCACTCGGCAACGAGGGCTGGAGCTGGGACGAGTGCCTGCCCTTCTTCCTGCGCCACGAAGACTTCCACAAGGGCGCCGATGCCTTCCATGCCGCGCCCGGCTTCGACGAGAGCGGCGTGCGCCAGGGCGGCGAATGGCGCGTCGAGAAGCAGCGGCTGCGCTGGGAGATCCTCGACGCCTTCGCGCAGGCGGCGCAGCAGGCCGGCATCCCGGCCAGCGAGGACTTCAACCGCGGCGACAACGAGGGCGTGGGCTACTTCGAGGTCAACCAGCGCGCCGGTGTGCGCTGGAACGCCACCAAGGCCTTCCTGCGCCCGGTCCAGGAGCGCGACAACCTGCAGGTGTGGACGGGCGCGCACATCTCGCGGCTGCTGCTCGCGCATCGCGAGTCCGAGGGCTCGTGGGACGGCTCCCGGCGCGTGGTGGGCATCGAGGTGCAGCCGCACGGCGGCGGCGCGCCGGTGCAGGCGCAGCTGCGCGAAGGCGGCGAGGTGATCCTGGCCACCGGCGCGATCGGCACGCCGCAGCTGCTGCAGCTCTCGGGCATCGGCCCGGCCCCGCTGCTTCGCGCGCACGGCATCGCCGTCGAGCACGAGTTGCCCGGCGTCGGCGAGAACCTGCAGGACCACCTGCAGATCCGCGCCGTCTTCCAGGTCGACGGCGTGACCACGCTGAACACGCTGGCCAACTCCTGGTGGGGCAAGGCGCGCATCGGCCTCGAATACCTCTTCAGGCGCAGCGGGCCGATGAGCATGGCGCCCTCGCAGCTGGGCGCCTTCACGCGCAGCGACCCGGGCCAGCCGCACCCCAACCTCGAGTACCACGTGCAGCCGCTGTCGCTCGACGCCTTCGGCCAGCCGCTGCACCGCTACCCGGCCTTCACCGCCAGCGTGTGCAACCTCAACCCGGCCAGCCGCGGCGCGGTGCGCATCCGCACGCCGAACTGCGGCGATGCACCCAGCATCGCGCCGAACTACCTGTCCACCGACGAGGACCGGCTCATCGCCGCCGAGTCGCTGCGCCTGACGCGCCGCATCGTCGCGCAACCGGCGCTGGCGAAGTACCAGCCGCGCGAGGTGAAGCCCGGTGTGCAGTTCCAGAGCGACGCGGAGCTGGCGCGGCTGGCCGGCGACATCGGCACCACCATCTTCCACCCGGTGGGTACCGCGAAGATGGGGCCGGCGAGCGACCCGACGGCGGTGGTCGATGCGCGCTTGCGCGTGCACGGCGTGCAGGGCCTGCGCGTGGCCGACGCCAGCGTGATGCCCACCATCACAAGCGGCAACACCAACTCGCCCACGCTGATGATCGCCGAGCGTGCGGCGCAGTGGATCGCGCAGGAGCGTCGCTGACGCCCCGTCCGTGAACAGCGCGATCTACCTCCTCAACGTCGCGGTCAGCCTGAGCTTCGGCGTGGCCCTGCTGCTGGCCTGGCAGCGCGACAACAGCCAGGCCTTCCTGCGCATGGTGGGCCTGGCGTTCCTGCTGCATGCCGGCCTGCCGCCGGCCTATGGCGCACTGAACGCGCCCGAGCCCTGGCTGCAGACCGTCGGCCTGGCCGCGCTGGTCGCCCTCGCGCTGCTGTCGGCCGGGTTGCTGGCGGTGGGCGTGGGGCACCTGGCCGAGCGGCCGTTCAGCCCGCGCCAGCGCCGCCTCGGCGCTCTCGCGCTGCTCGGCCTCGGGCTGCTGCTGATGCCGGTGGGTCTGCCGCTGGCGCTGGTCGTGCCGGCCGGGCTGAACCTGCTGGTCGGCGCCGCGGCGGCCGCCTGGCTGTGGGGCCGCGGCGGGGCCGAGCGGCTGGCCGGTCTGCTGCTGGTGCTGCTGGCGCTGAACTCGGTGCAGGTGTTCGCCTTCGGCGACTCGGTGGCGGAACGCCAATCGCTCGTCGCGGCGCTGATCCGCCTGTGCATGGGCCTGACGCTGCTGCATGCCGCCGGCCGCCGCTCCGCCGACGCCTCGCGGCTGGCGCGCGAGCGCTTCATGCGCCTGACCGAACACTCGCACCAGGGCGTGGCGGTGGTCCGTGGCGAACAGCTGCTCTATGCCAACCCGGCGCTGCTGCGCATCTACGGGCTGAACTCGCTGGAGGACGTGCGCACGCTGTGGCGCGACACCACCATGCCCGAGGCCGAGCGCGCCATCGGGCGCACGCGCCACCGCCAGCTGCTGTCCGGCGAGTTGCAGCGGGCCGACTGGTCGGGCGAACGTTTCCGCTTCGACGGTGCGCCGATCCGGCTGCGCTTCTCGGCCTGGCGCGTCGACTGGGACGGCGAGGCGGCCGAGCAGGTGGTCGTGAGCGACGAGACCGCGCAGCACGACGCCACCGCGGCCTTGCTGCACCAGGCCACGCACGACGAGCTGACCGGCCTGCCCAACCGCAGCGCGCTGCTGGCGAGGCTGCGCGACATGTGCACGGCCGGCGAGGGCTTCGCGCTGCTGCTGCTGGACGTCGACCGCTTCAAGCTCTTCAACGAGGCGCACGGCCACTCGGTGGGCGACGAGGTGCTGCGCGCGCTCGCCGCCAGCCTGGCGAAGGCGCTGCACGGCCGCGCCGAGACCATGCGGCTGGGCGAGGACGAATTCGCTCTGCTCGCGCCGGCGCAGGACAGCGAGCACATGGCGCACCAGGTGGCGCAGGTGGTGCGCGAGCTGCTGGCGCAGCCGGTGGCGCTGCCCGGCCACGACTTCTACCTCGACGTGTCGATGGGCGTGGCCCTGCACCCGGCACATGGCCGCGATCCCGAGGCGCTGCTGCGCGCGGCCAACGCGGCGATGCACGAGGCCAAGCACACGCCCGGCACCTCGCTGCAGTTCGCCGAGGAGCGCTTCGAGCGCGGCTCGGGCGCCACGCTGCTGGCGGAGCAGGCGCTGCGCGCCGGGCTGAAGAACGAGGAGTTCAGCCTCGTCTACCAGCCCAAGGTGGAGGTGCGCAGCGCATTGCGCCCGCCCGTCCTGGTCGGCTTCGAGGCGCTGGTGCGCTGGGATCCGCCGGGCGGCGGGCGCATCTCGCCGCTGCAGTTCATCCCCGCGGCCGAACGCACCGGCATCATCCGCGAGCTCGGCAAGCTGATCCTCGAGCTGGCCTGCGCGCAGCTCGTGGCCTGGCGCGGCCGCTTCGGCCACGGTGTGCCGGTGGCGGTGAATGTCTCGCCGCTGCAGCTGCTCGACAGCGGCTTCGTCGACGAGGTGCTGCGCACCCTGCATCGCCACGGCGTGCCGCCCGGCCTGCTCTCGCTGGAGATCACCGAGAGCGTGGCCGTCACCCACATGGAGCAGGCGCGCGGCCGCATCGCGCAGCTGCGCGAACACGGCATCGAAGTGGCGCTGGACGACTTCGGCACCGGCTTCTCGTCGCTGAACATGCTGCGCAGCCTGCCGCTGCGCACGGTGAAGATCGACCGCACGCTGATCGAGCCGCTGCCCGCGCGCGATGCCACGGCGGTGGTCAAGGCGATCTGCGACCTGGCCTCGACGCTGGAGCTCGACGTGATCGCCGAGGGCGTGGAGACGGCGGCGCAGTCGGAGGCGCTGCGCGCCGCCGGCTGCCACGTGATGCAGGGTTACCTGTATGCCCGGCCGCTGTCGCCGGGCGAAGCCGGCCGCTGGCTGGACCGGGCGGCCCCCGAGGCGCAGGTGGCGCTCAGGCCGATACGCTGATCAGGCTGCCCTGGGTGGGCAGGGCCGTCGCGGCCGCGTCCTGGCCGCCGCGCAGCGACTGCGCGAGCTGGCGCAGGAAGGTCGCCAGTCCGCTGGCGGCATCCGGCTTGGCGGCGTCGCCGGCGGATGCCGGCTGCAGCGCATCGAAGAGCTTGCGGAAGGCCGACAGCAGCGGTGACTCCTTCGCGGTGGCCGCCGGCGTGGCCTGCTGCGTGAGGCTGAGGTTCAGCGTGCTCAGGTTGACCGAGGTGCTGCTGCTGCCGTCGGCGCCGGTGCTGCTGCTGATCGAGGCGGTGCTCAGGCTGGCCGTGATCGACACGGTGGCGGCGTCCGGTTGTGCGGGATCGGCCGGCTTCGCCGGCGCGGAAACCTCGGCGGCCAGTCGCTCCAGGCGTTGCGCCAGGTCGCCGTAGCCACGGCCATGACCGTGGTGGTGGTGGCCGTGGCCGTGGCCGTGGACGCGGCCGTTCTCGCTGGCCGAGTCGCCGCCCTCGCGGCCCGCGCCGGCCGAGCGCAGCGCGTCGAACAGCTCGTGGGCGAAGGCCATCGCGGCGTCCTTCAGCGAACTGCCCGCATCGGGGCTGGCCGGGGCCGGGGTGGCGGACGCATTGCCGGCGGTGTTCTTCGTGTCCTGCGCGTCCGTCGTCTTGCTGCTGGGCATCAGGCTGCCCAGCGCCTGCATCATCGCCGCCACCAGGGGGTTGCGGCGCGGTGCCGGGCCGTCGCAGCGCGCGACCTCGTCGCGGTCATGGCAGCGCTGGCGTGCCGCTGCGTCGGTGCGCGGGATGCTCAGGTCCAGGGGTGGGGTGCTGCGCGCGGTGGTGGCGGTGACGGTGGGCATGGGCAAGGCTCCAGTTCGATGTTCGGGGCGATGCGGCCGCGTCGTGCGTCACGGGCCGCAGGTGACAGGTCGGTTATCGACGGCGGGCCGGCGCGGCCTGAGCCCGCAGTGGTAACCGATTGCTGGCGGCCCGAGGCACACTGCGCGGCGTGAATGCCACCGAAGCCCCCTTCACCACCGTGCTGCTGCCCGGGCTGGCCTGCGACGCCGAGCTGTGGCGAGCGCAGCAGGCCGCGCTCGCCCTGCGCTACGCGCCGCGTGTCAGCGATGTGCACACCCGCGCCGACAGCATCGCCGGCATGGCCGCAACGCTGCTCGCCGATCACCCCGGCGAACTGGTGTTGATCGGCGCCTCGATGGGCGGCCGCGTGGCGCTCGAGGCAACGCGGCTCGCGCCCGCGCGCGTGCGAGGCCTGGCGCTGCTGGGCAGCACCGCGCGCGCCGACACCGACGCGCTGCGGGCCCTGCGCCTGCAGGCGATCGAGATGTTCGAGGCCGGCCAGGGCGACGAGGTGCTGGAGGCGAACGTCTGGTTCGTCTTCGACCGCAGCGCCTGGGACGACCAGCCGCTGCTCGACCGCTACCTGGCGATGGTGCGCCGCGCCGGCATGCCGCAGCTGGTGCGCCAGAATCGGGCGATGATCGCCGCCCCCGAAGGCGGCCCCGGCCTGCGCGAGATCCGCTGCCCGACCCTGGTGGTCTGCGGCCAGGGCGATGGCGTCACGCCGCCGGAGTGCTCGCGCGAGATCGCCGCGGGCATTGCCGGTGCGCAGCTGCAGCTGCTGCCCGACTGCGGCCACATGCTCACGATGGAGAAGCCGCAGCGCGTCAATGCGCTGCTGCTGGACTGGTTGAGCCGCCTCAGCTGAGCGGCGCTACAACTCTTCACAGTGGGGAATGGGGCGGTCTTTCAGAATCCGCCGCG
>CAZVLY010000049.1:0-18231 GCA_964628175.1 uncultured Piscinibacter sp.
GAAGGGGGTCGCGCCGGCGATTTGCGCCGACGGCAGGCTCTTGTTCGGGTACAGCGTTCCGGTCGCCGGATGAAAGGCCTTCTGGAGCACCGTCAGGTTGGTTTCATCGCGCACACGATAGCCACCGGTCATCACGAGCCGGAACGGGTCGATCGTCTGCGTGGCCGCCCAGTTGAGGAAGTTGCCGCTCCACATCCCTGAACACGTGCGGTTGGTGGCCACGCCCGCGCCATAGAAATAGCGATTGAGGTTGGGCGACGTTCGCGTGTCGGCGGTGTTGTCGTACTGGTACCTGTAGCACTTGTTCGGGTCGAAATAGCCCTTGTACGTGTTGGCACTCGTGTAGTCGTTCGTGCCGGGGTAAGCCGCGCGTTCGCCCGTTGGCCATTCCACCGAGAGCGCCATCGCCACGTTGCCGAGAATCGCACTGCGTGAGAAGACCGGCGCATCTGCAAGTGTGACCGCCTGAGCTGCCGTTGCGCTGACCAGGGCCGCAGCACCAGCCATTGCAAGCGCCACGGCTGCGCGCCATCGGGCAGCGATGGTGGCCTGCCGCGGGCAGCGGCCGGCTTCGCGATTCACGTGCTGATAGCTGGTCATGGTGTCAACCTCTGAAGCATCAAGGTAGGGATCGGTCTGCCAGCGGCATCAGATGCCGCTGATCTCAGTTGTCACAGCAGGCGTACGTGGTCTGGAAGAACGATTCCGTGCCACGAGGGCCGAAGGCACGAATGCTGATTCGATACACGATGGTCTGCGACGCCGCACCGCCCAGGCCCGCACCAACACCGCCCGCAGCGACGCTGCTGCTCTGCTCGGCGCGGCGCCACAGTGACGAACTGCCTCCAGTGGGTGGCCCACCTCCGGCCACCACGCACTTGTCGGAGCCCAGCACTTGTTCATCGCCCGGTTCGCTGCACAGGCGATCGACGACGTAGGCCAGATTGACGCCTCGGCCAGCGTCGATCGTCCTGACGCCCGCGGGCCAGGGGCCGGCAGCCGTGGTGCCGGCCAGCAGGACCTGGGGGAACCCCATGAGATTGTTCGGCTGTACCGAGGCGCTGTAGCCAATCCCTGGATTGCTGCCCTGGCGCGTCGCGCGGGTCTCCATCGGACCGCCGGTGCGGAACTGGCTCAGGATCGTCTCGGCGGCCAGCTCGCTCTGCTGCGCCAGATCGCGCTTGAACGACAGATTGCCCGCCATCGTGAGCGAGGTGTCGAACGAGCGCACGAGCGCCACCGCCCCCAGCAACACGACGACGAGGATGAGCATGGTCGTCAGCAGGACGACTCCACGGGACGATTGGCGGCGCAGCATGGTGGTCCTCATGACGTCGTTCGCATCAGGAAGTTGCGGAGGGGCACAGTGATCTCGACAGTGCGGTGCCTCTGATTCCGGTTCTCGCCGGCCCGCGTGAGGTCAACGGTCAGCCGATTGGCCACTGGTAGGTCGCTGAACAACGACAAATTGGGGGGCGCCACAGGCACGCCGGGCTGGAGTTCGCGCTCGACCAGCGACGAGCGCAGCACCAGCCCAACACGCACCGCAACGATCTGGCGAATGCGAGTGTTAGCGGCCGCCGAGCCGTCCATCAGCGCGGGGCCATCCCACGCGCCCGTCGGCGACTGCCACGTATCCAGGATGCCATCGTCGTTCGTGTCGAGCCCGTACAAAGCGTGCAGTTCGCGAACACCCTCGGCCATCGGCTCGGAGGTGTTGACTCCATTGGTGAGCAGAAGGTTGTGCGTGAAGAGCGTGCTGTCGGCACCGACACCAATCAACGAGAACTGAGGTGGATTGGTGGTCGCATTGCCGATCGAAAGTGCAGAGACATCGGGCTGCAGTGACAACGCAGCGAGTGACGTGTTGGCCCCCGCGGCTGTGTAGTAGGTACCCCCAAGCGGCAGAATCGGGCCGCAGGCGGTGTTCGGCGCAGCGGCCGGATCTCCCGCACAAGGCGGCTTGGCCGCGTCGACTTGGCTCATCAGGCACTCGCCGGCCGAAGCCAGCAGCACGAGATCGCCCGCGCGGTAGCCGATCGTGTTGAGAAGCGTGACCTGAGCAGGTGCGACACCACCGGCCGGCACGTTGTTCAACACCTCGCCATACCCGGTAGCGCCACTCATCACCATGATCACATCGGAGCCGGTGTCGGATGCTCCCCGAAAGATGAGCGCAGGGGCGAGCCTGAGCGTCTGCGGAATCGCGGTAAAAGGTGCCGGCAAGGCGCCCACTCGGGGCAGCGCCTCGCCAGCCGGCAGCACCGCGTTGAGACGACAGCCTCCGACGCTCGCCCAGCCCTGTGAGTATCCCGTCCCGGCGCTGCGTATCATGCGATCGAGCACATACAGCGCATAGTTGCCAGACTGGCTCGAATCATTGACCGCCGTGGAGGTCCGCTTGCGTGCTTCGCTGGCCGTGAGCACCTGGAACACCGCCAGCGTGATCACGAGGCCGATGCCGACGGCCACCATCAACTCGATCAGGGAGAAGCCCCGCTGGCGCTTCGGTAGAGAAACCCGGCGCGCAGCCATCATGTGATCTCCTCGTCGGTCAGCACGATGTCCATGACGAACCGTGAGCGATCAGCCACGGCCTGGCCAGGGTGCCGCCAGGTAATCGTCAACGTGGCAACGTTGGGGGTGGCGCCGGGCACTACAGCTACATTCGCATCCGGCAGGCCCGATCCATTCGGCTGGTTGGTCCCCAGATCCAGGCCTTGCACGCGCCTCGTGAAGGTGTCGAGCTCCGCGGCAGTCAGGGTGACCCTTCGCGCCAGCCGCATCTGCGCAGCCAGATCGTCGCCGAACAAGGCGGCGCGATTGCGATCGTCAGCGTCCAGGGAGAACTGGATGGCTCTGGCGTGCAGCCCGACCACCCCCAGAATGCCGAACGACATGATCAGGATCGACACCAGCACTTCGATCAAGGAACTGCCGCGCGCCTTGGCACCACGAGATTGATTCATCTTGCGCATCGCTAGCACCCTTCAGGAACCGTGGCCGAAAGGATCTTGTTCGGATCACACATGCGCACGCGCCCGCCCAGCGAGACGACGATGCGCAGGTTGCGATCGGCCTGCGGCCGTGCAACGTTGTAGGTCGCAACAGCCGCGGCGCAGCCTTCTGCAACGATCGTGACCTGCTGACCCGTGGAGTTGAAGCAAACGGCAGCCGGCCCGTTGATCGTGACCCCGGCTGCGACGTCGGACAGGGCGCCACCCTTGACGAACGCCGGAGCATCGCCTGGGAACAGCGACAGAGTGCGCGCGCCCCAGTTGCTGCCGTTAGCCACCGGCGCCGCCGCCAACGAAGGCTCGGCATTGGTGAGGTAGAAGACGACGCTTCGATTGCGGCGGATTGCTTCCGCCTGCGCGAACCTCACGCCGTTCTGAAGCACCTCAGACACGGTGCGGACGCGCGTGTTGTTGATCCATGCCGTGAAGTCGGGCGCGGCCAGAAAAAGCAGCGTGACCATCAGCGCCATGGTGACAACGAGCTCCACCAGCGTGAGCCCGCGTTGCTTAGCTGCCGAAGCACGGCGCTCGGTACGTGTCACTAGCATGGGTCACCCTTCTTGGTGATCCAGCGCGTCGCGCAACTCGTCCATCCCGCGGGCGCCACGGTGCTGCGCTGATCGAGTTCGTTGACGGACAGCACGAATCCGTTGACCACTGTGGCTGCCCCGCCCGTGGCTGCAAGCGTATAGGTCGCCTGCGCCGGCCCCGCGCTGCACGTAATTAGGAAGTCACCTGCCTGGGTGCCTCCGTTGCGGAGGCAAGGCGCGACGAAGGCGCCGACCGTGCGGTAGTCGCGGTTGTCCTGGAAATGTCGCTCCATGTCGGCGCGCATGGTCGCCAGTCCGTTCGTGGCATCGACCAGCCGGCCCCGAATCACATAGTCTCGATAGCTTGGGTAGGCGATTGCGGCAAGGATGCCAATGATGGCAACGACCACCATGACTTCAATCAGGGTGAAGCCGTGGGACAGTCGGCTGCAGCGCGAACGGGGCGGGACAGTCATCGGGCTGTACTCACGAAGTCGTTGTGGGCAAATTATCCGGCCGGGCCGATGCACCAAGCACACCGCACATCGGGCGGCGCATGCCGTTCATCGGAAGCATTCACAGGTGTGTGGCGCCTTGCGCACCACGACCGTCAGCTGAGCTGCGCGGTCAGTGGCCCCGGCCCGAGCACCCGGGCGTGCTCTCGCAGAGCAAAGCGGTCGGTCATGCCCGCGATGTAGTCCACCACCGCAGTCTCGACCGGCATTCTTTCACGGTGCGCGGGCGGAAGCTCTCTCGGGCATTCGAGGTAGGCAACGAAGAGCTCGCTCACGATGCGCTGTGCCGCCCGGGTGGTTTCCCAGACTCGGGGGTGCCGATAGAGTCGATCTCGCAGCAGGTGCTGAATCGCAATGAAGGATGCATGGGTCGTCGATCCCATCCTGACCATGTGCGGCAGTTGCCGCACTGCGGCCGCGTCGGCCGGACCATGCTGCTCGATCGCAGACTCCGTAGTGCGCACCGTGTCATCCACCAGGAGAGCGATCAGGCCACGCAGCAACGCATACAGCAACCGCCTGCCCGTAAGCGACGGATGGCCGGCGACGGCATCCCGGTGCAATTGGTCGAGCAAGGGCACCGCAAGCAATTGCTCGTAATCGAGAAGCCCAGCGCGGACACCGTCGTCGATGTCGTGCGCGTTGTATGCGATCGCGTCTGCAAGATTGGCCAGTTGCGCCTCCAGACTGGGCTGGGTGCGATCAATGAAGCGACGTCCGACGCCGCCAGGTTCTTCGCGCTCAAGCGCCTCGGCGTGGCGGCGCGAGCAGTGCTTCAGGATGCCCTCGCGCGTCTCGAAGCACAGGTTCAGTCCGTCATGCTCCGGGTAGCGTTCCTCGAGAAGGTCGACCACGCGCAGGCTTTGGAGGTTGTGCTCGAAACCACCCGCATCGGGCGCCGCTGCGCGATACGCCGTGTCTAGAGCTTCCTGCCCCGCATGACCGAACGGCGTGTGCCCGAGATCGTGTGCGAGGGCGATCGCCTCGCACAGGTCCTCATGGAGCCGAAGGCGCCGGGCGATGGAGCGTGCCAGCTGGGCGACCTCCAGCGAGTGCGTCATCCTCGTGCGATAGAGGTCGCCTTCGTGGTTCAGGAAGACCTGCGTCTTGTACACGAGGCGTCGAAATGCCGTGCTGTGGACGATGCGATCTCGATCGCGCTGGAACTCGCAGCGGTGTGCGTCCGGGGCGAGCGGATGCTTGCGCCCACGCGAGCGCAGCGGATCGCTCGCGTAGGGCGCCCTCTGGTTCATGCGACGTTTGCGGCGATCACTTCGGCCACCAGAGCGTCTGGCGCCGCGCGCATGCCGGCGCGCCCCGGAGACTCGAGGACCACGAAACGAATTTCGCCACCCTCGGACTTCTTGTCCAGGCGCATCAGCTCGAGCCAGCGGGACAGGCCGAGATCGGGCGCTCGCAGCGGTAGTCCGACACGCCCCACCACGTCGCGTATCCGCTTCGCATACGCTGCATCGATCAGGCCAAGCCGGCACGACAGGTCCGCCGCCAACACCATGCCACAGCCGACCGCTTCGCCGTGCAGCCAAGCGCCGAAGCCGAGTCCCGCCTCGATGGCGTGCCCGAAGGTGTGGCCAAAATTGAGGATGGCGCGCAGGCCGGACTCGCGCTCGTCCTTCGACACGACTTGGGCCTTAATCTCGCACGAGCGCTTGACGACATAGGCCAGCGCCGCCGCTTCCCGCGCAACCAGCTTATCGACGTTTGCCTCGATCCAGATCAGGAAGGCCTCGTCCGCAATGAGACCATATTTGATGACTTCAGCAAGTCCCGCGGCAATTTCGCGCTGCGGCAATGTTTTCAGCGTTTGAAGGTCCGCAACGACGCGTACCGGCTGGTAGAAGGCTCCGATCATGTTCTTGCCCAGCGGGTGATTGATCGCGGTCTTTCCGCCGACCGAAGAGTCCACTTGAGCGAGCAAGGTCGTCGGCACCTGCACGAAGGGCACGCCGCGCATGTAGCTGGCTGCCGCGAAGCCAGTGATGTCGCCCACCACACCGCCGCCGAGCGCAAAGAGAATCGTCCTGCGATCGCAGCCCGCCTCGAGCAAGGCATCGAAGATCCGATTCAGCGAGCCCCAGTCCTTGTGAGCCTCGCCGTCGGGAAGCTCAACCAGGTGGACACGGCGGTATCTGGGCTCGAGCGCGGACCGGAGTGCCGGCGCATACAACGGCGCGATCGTCGAATTCGTGACGATCACGGCGTCGGTCGCCTGGGGAAGCCCTTCGTAGCTCGCACTCGCACCGAGAAGTCGGTTCCCAATGACGATATCGTAGCTGCGGTTCGCCAGGTCGATGCGAACCCTCTCGGTTTGCGTGAGGCTCATGCCTGGAGTCTACGGCGCTCGAGCCGGCCCGCCGCCTTCAGGATCTCGCGGCGGATCCACCGGAGAATGCACGAGATCGGGCTCGACAACACCCGCAAGCTCCAGTTGCATCAGGATCATGTTGACCAGGGTAGTCACGGAGGGTCGGCCGGTCTCGATGACGAAGTGGCTGCACTCCCTGTACAAAGGGTCTCGCTGGGAATAGAGCTCTCGCAGTCGCGCCAGGGGATCACCCACCTGAAGGAGCGGCCGTTGGGTGTCATGTCGTAGCCTCCGGTGAAGCTCTTCCGGAGTAGATCGAAGGTAGACCACGGTGCAGCGCGTGTGCAGTGCTTGGCGATTTGCCTCGCGCAGGCAAGCCCCACCTCCCGTCGCCACGACCTGTGGGCCCCCCTGATTCGTCAGTTCCTCGATCACTGACTGCTCGATATCGCGAAACCTCTCTTCGCCTTCTCGCTCGAAGTAGCTTCGAATTGGTTCGCCAATGCGCCTCTCAATCAAGGCATCCGAGTCTACGAATCCCCAGCCGAGTCGCCGTGCCAAGTGCCTGCCGACGGTGGACTTTCCACCTCCCGGCATGCCGATCAGGGCGAGCTTGACCGGCACACGTCTCAGGCGGGATTCGTCAGCAAAACCAGCTGCAGCCGCACAGTCATTGCCCTGTGGTGCGTTCAGTCACGACCTTGGGAGTGAGGAAGATCAGCAACTCGGTACGCTGTGACGACTTTGTCGTCGTCTTGAAGAGGTAGCCAAGAACGGGCACGTCACCCAGGAGCGGGACCTTGGTCACGTCGGTTCGGTCGACCTGCTCGAAGATGCCACCGATGACCACCGTGCCGCCGTTCTCGACCAATACCTGAGTCTTCACGTGCTTCGTGTCGATGGCGAATCCGGCCGCTGTGGCTTGGCCGACGCTGTCCTTGTTGACATCGACGTCCAGCATCACACTGCCTTCCGGAGTGATCTGCGGCGTGACTTCCAGCTTCAGGTTGGCCTTGCGAAACTGCAACGCCGTCGCGCCGCTGGAGGTAGCAGTCTGATACGGGAGTTCGGTGCCCTGCTCGATCAGCGCCTTCTGCTGGTCCGCAGTGACGACACGCGGGCTGGAGACAACCTTGCCCTTGCCGTCGGCTTCCAGTGCGGAAATCTCGAGGTTGATGAACCGGTTCATGTCGGCGCCGAACAGCGACAGGGCAAACGACCCTGGGTTGTATCCGCCCTGACCGACTGCGGGCAGATTGACGAACTGCGAATCGGGAATGTAGCTGGTCGACGTGTTGGGGGTCTGGCCCGTCTGAACACCCGTGTTGGAGAAGTTGCCTCCGATGGAGACGCGCTGTCCACCGCCCACTCCCCAGCCCGGGTTGCCCCCGGCCAAGCCGCGCAGGTCGGTGAAACCAAGTTTCGCACCGAGCGACCTGCCAAACTTGTCGTCCGCGATGACGATGCGCGCTTCGATCAACACCTGGCGGACAGGCACGTCGATCTTGCTGATCATCATCTGGACTTCTTCGAGCTTCGAGGGCGTATCGCTGACAAACAGCTGATTGGTTCGCGTTTCAAAGATGACACTTCCCCGTGCCGACAGGATCTTGGTCGTGGCACTGCCACTCCCGCTCTGCCCGCTCAGCCCCTTGGCGACTTCCTCGGCCTTGGCGTAGTTCAGCTGGAACGACTGCGTACGCACGGGCTCCAGCGCGGAGATCTGCGCCTTCGACTCGAGGTCGACCTTCTCCTTGGCCGCCAGTTCATCCTTCGGCGCAATCCAGATCACGTTGCCCGACTTGCGCAGGCCCAGGCCCTTGGCCTGCAGGATGATGTCCAGCGCCTGATCCCAGGGCACGTCCTTCAGGCGCAAGGTCACGTTGCCGGTCACCGTGTCACTGGTCACCACGTTGAAGTTGGTGAAGTCGGCGATCACCTGCAGGAGCGCGCGAACCTCAATGTTCTGGAAGTTCAGGGAGAGCTTCTCGCCGGCGTAACCCGGGCCTTGCGTCAGCTTGTTCGGATCGACCTTCTGCGGCCGCACTTCCAGGACGAACTGGTTTTCGCTTTGGTATGCACTGTGCTCCCAGTTTCCCTTTGGGTTCACCGTCATGCGCACGCGGTCACCTTGCTGCGCGGCGGTGATGGACTGCACCGGCGTGCCGAAGTCGGTCACGTCCAGCCGCCGACGAAGGTTCTCAGGCAGTGTCGAACGCAGAAACTCGACGATCAGGCTTTGACCCTGTTGGCGGATGTCGACACCGACCTGGTTGTTGGCCAATTCAACGACGACTCGCCCCGCACCGTCGTTGCCGCGGCGGAAGTCGATGTCCTTGAGCGCCAACTGGTCCTTGTTCAGACTCTCAGCGAATCGAAGCGGCTCGGGAGACGCTGCCTGGGCCACGGTGGCCCCACCGGTCGGCTCAAGCACGAGCAGCAGCGCTTTGCCCTGCAACTGCGCCTTGTAGTTGGCTGCCTGCTTGAGATTGAGCACCAGGCGCGTGCGCTCACCTGCCTGGGCCACGTTGACGCTGCGCAGGTTGCCTTGATTGACCTCTACCGAGGAACGGCCGAGTGCATTGGTCACACCCGGCAGGTCGATGGCGATGCGGGGTGGCGTCTGGATCGTGAACCCGGCGGGAACGGCGGCCAGCGGCTCGCTCAGTTCGATCCGGACCACTTCGGCAGTCCCTTGTTGCGTGCTGTTGATCGACTGGATGGCGTTCTGGGCCCAGCCCGCCAACGGCGCGCCGATGCCCAACACGAGTGCCAGTGCGCGAACGCGCCACATGCTCATGATCCGATTCTCCTGGTTGCTCTTCATCGCGCCTTCTCCTGGAGTTGGAGGGCGCTGGCGCGCTCGATCCACTCGCCTGCCGCGTCCTGGACGATCTCCCGGAGGGTCACGTCGGTCTCCGAGATCTTGGTGATCTTTCCGTAGTTCTGGCCGAGGTAGTCGCCCTGCTTGACCTGATAAAGCAGGTTGTCTACCCGCAGCAGGGCATACGGACGCCCGGAACGGTTGACGCTGCCGACCATGCGCATGCTGTCGAGGGGGTAGGCCTCGAGCGGCTCCTTGCGCCGGTTGATTTCGGCGGCCAGCAGCGAATTCGGCTGCCGCGCCTCCTGCTTGAGGGCAACGGTGAGTTTCTGGGCGCTGAACGGCTCGACACCATTGAGCGCGACATAGGCCTGCGGCGTGAACTTCTTCGGCGGAATCAGGGGAGTGACGCTGGGCCTGACCTCGCGGCGCTGCTGCTCCATCCACTGGCTCAACTCTTCCTGCTCGGCGCCGCATCCTGCGAGAAGGTTCAGCGCCATCACCGCCATTACGGACCGGACGATCCTCAGCTTCGGTGCTTTCATTTCTTGCCCCCAGCTGCGCCGGCCTTGGATGCGGCCTTCGCCTTCTCGGCCCTCTGGCTCTCGACTTCGGAAGGGTCGAGGTATCGATAGGTGCGGGCTGTCGCCTCCATACCCAAAGTCCCGTCAGCGCGAGTACCCGAGGCAATGTTGAGGTTGTGCAGCGTCACGATGCGTGACAGGTTGGAGATATCCGCAGCGAAAGCTCCGATGTCGTGGTACCGGCCTGACACCTTGATCGAGATCGGCAGTTCGGCGTAGTAGTCCTTGACCACCACGCTGCCAGGTCGGAACAGTTCGAACTGCAGGCCGCGCCCGATGCCGGCCTGGTTGATGTCGGACAGCAGCGCGTCCATCTCCGCCTTGCCCGGCAACTGCTTCTCGAGCTGGGTCACGTATTCCTCGACCTGCAGCTTCTGCTTGCGCAGTTCGCCCAGGTTGACGGCCTGCGCCAGCTTGCCTCGGTAGTCGGTCTTGAGGGCCGCTTCCTTGTTGCGTTCCGCGTCCAGCGCGTCGTGCGCATCGGACAGCAGCAGGAACCACCCGAGCACCACCATCGCCAGCGCCAGGCCGGTCCAGGTCATCAGCTTGGGCAGCATCGGCCATTGGCCGGGCTCGTTCGGGTTCAGGCCGCGGAACTGCGACGCCGCACCTTCGAATACCGAGTTCAGGTCGACGTTCATGCCTCGCTTGGTTGCCATGACGTCCTCACACCTTCTTTGCTACAGCGGCCGGGATCGACGCAGCAGCCGCCGGGGCGGGTGCCGATGCGCCGGCAGGCGCCGATGCGGCGTCCTGCGGACGCTTCACGTTCAGACGCATCGAGAACTCGAACAGCTGGCGCTGTTCGCGGTTCGAACCTTGCGCCGTGGTCGACTTGCTCTCGACCAGATCCGGCTTGACCAGCCATTCCGAGCTGTAGGCGGTGTTGCGCAGCAGTTCGGAGATGCGCTCCTGCGTCTGCGCGATGCCGGCCACGGTCAACGCCTGTCCGTCCTGCTTGATCGTCTTGAAGTAGATGCCCTCGGGCGTCTGCTTGACCAGCTCGTTGAGCAGATGGACAGGCACATTGCGATCGAGCTGGAGGTCTTCGACCGCCTTCTGGCGCGCCTTCAAGGACTCGATCTCGGCGCGCAGCGTGGCGATGTCCTTGATCTGGACCTCGAGCTTCTTGATCTCGGCGGTGAGGAACTCGTTGCGCTGCTGCTGCACCGAGGTGAGCTGCTGTACCACGAGGTACCACACACCGACGACCGCCAGACCGGCTGCCGCAGCGACACCGAGGCCGGCGAAGAACGCGACCTTCCTGCGCTGGCGCCTTTCTTCCCGGTGGGGAAGCAGGTTGATCAGAATCACTGCAGGAACCTCCGCATCGCCAGGCCGCAGGCGGTCAGGTAGGACGGCGCCTCGCGGCGCAGCTTGCTTTCACGGACCGCGGAACCCAGTTTCATGTTCTCGAAGGGGTTCACCACCATCGAGGCGAAGCCGGTGAGCTCGGTGACACGGTCCTTCAGCCCCGGCAAGGTGGCCGTGCCGCCGGCCAGCATCACGTAGTGGACCTTGTGATGCGGCGTGCTGGTGAAGAAGTACTGCAGTGCGCGGCCGATTTCCTGCGACAGGCTGTCGACGAACGGAGCCAGCAAGGTGCTCTCGTAGTCTTCAGGCAGGTCAGCGGCGAGCTTCTTCTGCTCGGCTTCCTCGAACGAGAAGCCGTACTGGCGCGAGATCAGCTGGGTGAGCTGGGAGCCGCCGAACGCCTGGTCGCGGTCGTAGAGCATCTCGTCGTCGCGCAGCACCTTCAGGCTGGTGGTGTCGGCGCCGATCTCGAACAAGGCCACGAGCGCGTCCTTGCCCTCGCTGGGCAGGCCGGCGACGACGCGGCTCATGGCCAGGCGGGAGGCGTGGGATTCGATGTCGAGCACGGTCGGCTTCAGCCCCGCGGCTTCGGCCAGACCCTGGCGATCCTGCACCCGATCCTTGCGTGACGCGGCGATCAGCACCTCGACGTCGCCCACGGAGGTCGGGCTGGGGCCGATCACGCAGAAGTCCAGACTCACTTCATCAAGCGAGAACGGGATGTACTGATTGGCTTCGGACTCGACCTGGAGTTCGAGTTCCTCTTCGCGGAGGCCCGCCGGCAGCATGATCTTCTTGGTGATCACGGCCGACTGCGGCATGGCCATGACCACCTGGCGCGTCTTGGTGCCGCTCTTGGCCACCACCCGTTTGACGGCTTCGGCGACCTCGTCGAACTTCTCGATCTGGCCGTCGGTGATCCAGCCCTTTTCGAAGCTCTCGGCAGCAAAGCGCTCGAGCACGTATTCGCCGTTTGCGGTCTGACCGAGTTCCACCAATTTCACGCTGGACGAACTGATGTCCAAGCCGATCATCGGTGAGTGTTTTCGGCCCAGCAAGGTGTCAAGGAAGCTCACGACGCCTTTCCCCCCAGCGCTGCAAACGACGCGCCGGACTGTTAATAAGTTACTTCAATGCTAGCAGTAAAGCCTTTGAGCAACAAAGAAAAATGCCCCGCGCAACCCCTCCGCTCGTTGCAAAACTCACACGAGGCGCACTGCCTTTGTAAGGGTGTCTCAAGTCTGCACTTCTGCCTTATCGGCAGCTTCCGTCCGGACCTTCGTTCCGTGACAAATTGATGCATGCCGCCCTTTCTATAATGAGTTTCGGCTTCGATGGAGATCCATGAGCGATTCAGAGCGCCCTGCCGAGGGTGCCCCAGATTCCCGAGGCTCCAGAGCCTCCGCCCTGCCAGGCTGGGCAGCCTGGCCCGTGAAGGCCCTGCTGGCCCTGGCTGGGCTGGCAGCGGCCGCCGTGGTCTCGGTGCTGATCCTGGTGGCGATCGCGCTGGCCGTCGCGTACCCGAACCTGCCGGAGATCAGCGGCCTGACCGACTACCGGCCCAAGTTGCCGATGCGCATCTTCTCGGCCGACGAGGTGCTGCTCGGAGAATTCGGCGAGGAGCGTCGCAACTTCGCTCCGATCGCCGAGATCCCGAAGGTGATGCAGCACGCTGTTCTGGCCATCGAGGACTCGCGCTTCTACGAACACAGCGGCGTCGACTACAAGGGCGTGCTGCGCGCCGGTCTGGCCCACCTGAGCGAATCGCGAAGCCAGGGCGCCTCGACCATCACCATGCAGGTGGCGCGCAACTTCTACCTGTCCACCGAGAAGACCTTCACCCGCAAGATCTACGAGGTCCTGCTGGCGCTGAAGATCGAGAGCATGCTGAGCAAGGAGCAGATCCTCGAGGTCTACATGAACCAGATCTTCCTCGGCCAGCGTGCCTATGGCTTCGCAGCCGCCAGCGAGATCTACTTCGGCAAGCCGCTGAAGGACGTGTCGATCGCCGAGGCGGCCATGCTCGCCGGGCTGCCGAAGGCACCGTCGGCCTACAACCCGATCGTCAATCCGAAGCGAGCCACCGAGCGGCAGCAGTACATCATCGACCGCATGCTGGAGAACGGCTTCATCACCGCGGCGCAGCACGACAGTGCCAAGGCCGAGACCTTGCACTACCGCACCCAGAGCGAGGTCGCGGTGCATGCCGAGCACGTGGCCGAGGTCGCGCGCCAGCTGATCTTCAGCCAGTACGGCGCCGATGCCTACACACGCGGGTTGAATGTGTACCTCACGCTGGGCTCCACCGAGCAGATGGTCGCCTACCGCGCACTGCGCAAGGGCATCATGGATTTCGAGCGGCGCCAGGTCTACCGCGGGCCGGAGGCCTACGTCGACCTGCCCGCGAATCCGAAGGACCTCGACGCACGGATCGCCGAGGCGCTGCAGGACCACCCGGACAACGACGAGCTGAAGGCGGCCGTGGTCCTCGAGGCCAGCCCGAAGAAGGTGGTGGCGGCGCTGCAGTCGGGCGACGCGGTCACGATGTCCGGCGAGGGCCTGAAGCCCGCCACCTCGGGGCTGGCGGAAAAAGGCAATCCGAAGACGGCGATCCGGCGCGGCGCGGTGATCCGCGTCATCCGCGGCCCGAAGGGCGACTGGAGCATCACGCAGCAACCCGAGGTCGAAGGCGCTTTCGTGGCCCTCGATCCGCGCAGCGGCGCGATCCGCGCGATGGTCGGCGGCTTCGACTTCTCCAAGAGCAGCTTCAACCATGTCACCCAGGCCTGGCGGCAGCCGGGTTCGAGCTTCAAGCCCTTCATCTACTCGGCGTCGCTCGAGAAGGGCTTCACGCCGGCGACGGTGATCAACGACGCGCCGCTGTTCTTCGATGCCGACGTGACCGGCAGCCAGCCCTGGGAGCCGAAGAACTACGACGGACAGTTCGACGGCCCGATGTCGATGCGCCGGGGCCTGGCGAAGTCGAAGAACATGATCTCGATCCGCATCCTGCAGGCGATCACGCCGCAGTTCGCGCAGGACTGGGTCACGCGCTTCGGCTTCGAGGCCGAGAAGCACCCGGCCTTCCTGACGATGGCGCTCGGCGCCGGTTCGGTGACGCCGCTGCAGATGGCCACCGCCTACGGCGTGTTCGCCAACGGCGGCTACCGCGTCAGCCCGATGCTGATCAGCCGCATCACCGACAGCAAGGGCCGCGTGCTCAACGAACCCAGGCCCGCAACGCGCGACGAGTCGGCGAGAACGCTGGAAGCACGCAATGCGTTTGTGATGGCCAGCTTGCTGCAGGAGGTGACACGATCGGGCACGGCGGCCAGCGCGCAGGCCCGCCTCAAGCGGCCCGACATCTACGGCAAGACCGGCACCACCAACGACTCGAACGACGCCTGGTTCGCCGGCTGGCAGAAGGAGGTGGTGGCGGTGGTCTGGATGGGCTACGACACGCCGCGCAAGCTCGGTGACCGCGAAACCGGCGGGGGCTTGTCGCTGCCGGTATGGATCGACTACATGAGCGTGGCGCTCAAGGGCGTGCCGGTGTCCGAACCCGCCGCGCCCCCCGGTGTGCTGAACGTCGGCGGCGAGTGGTACTACACCGAGTACGCCAACGGCAGCGGGGTGAACAGCCTCGGCCTCGAAGAGCCGGCCGCGACCACCGAGCCGCCGGTCGAGGAAGAACGCAAGGGCATCCTCGACCTGTTCAAGCGCTGACGGCCGGCTCGAAGCGCAGCGGCTGGCCGGCCTGCTCGCTCGCGCAGGCCGACAGGGCGTCGAAGAACTCGCGGCCGTCGCGCGTGTCGCGCCAGGCACCTTTCGCGTACTTGTAGTGGAAGCCGCCCTGGCGCGCCGCCAGCCACATCTCGTGCAACGGCGGCTGCGTGTTGATCACGATCTTGCTGCCGTTCGGGAAGCCGAGTTCGAGCAGGCCCCCGGTGCGGTGGGTGTCGATGTCCACGACATCGTCCTGCAACCATTGGTCGACCGTGGATTCGATGCGGGCGAGCATCGACGCGGTGATCGAATGGAACTCGGCGTCGCTCAGGGGCGTGGGTTCGAAGGGAGCGTTCATGGTCGATAGAATCCCGGCATGCTGCAGTGCAAGACCAGTGTACCGACGCCGAAGGACCGCGTCGTCCCCGCCCGCCCTCACGGCCTCGTTGTCATTGTCGTGGGTCTGGCGCTGGCCGGCCTGACGGCCTGCGGCCAGAAGGGCCCGCTGATCGCGCCCAAGCCCGCCACGGCCGCCTCCGCGCCGGCTTCGCGATGAGGCTGCCCGGCGCCCCGCACGTGGCCTACCGCGGCCACGAACTCTTCGTCGAGGACTGCGCGCTGAACGCGCTGGCCCGGCAGTTCGGCACGCCGCTGTACGTGTATTCGCGCGCGGCCATGCTGGAGTCGCTGGCCGGCTACCAGCGCGCGCTCGCCGGCCGCGACCACCTGATCTGCTACGCGATGAAGGCGAACAGCAACCTCGCGGTGCTGCAGACCTTCGCGCAGGCCGGCTGCGGCTTCGACATCGTCTCGGGCGGCGAACTCGAGCGCGTGCTCGCCGCCGGCGGTGACCCGTCTCGCGTCGTGTTCTCCGGCGTGGGCAAGACCGCCGCCGAGATGCGGCAGGCCCTGGCCGCCGACGTGTCCTGCTTCAACGTCGAGAGCGAGAGCGAACTTGCCCTGCTCTCCGGGGTGGCGCAGGGTCTGGGCCGGCGTGCGCGCATCAGCCTGCGCGTCAATCCGGACGTCGACCCGAAGACCCACCCCTATATCTCGACCGGGCTCAAGGGCAACAAGTTCGGCGTCGCGCACGACCGGGCTGCGGCGATCTACCGCCATGCCGCGACGCTGCCCGGCATCGAAGTGGTCGGCATCGACTGCCACATCGGCTCGCAGATCACCGAGATCGGCCCCTACCTCGACGCGCTGGACCGCGTGCTCGACCTGGTCGAGGCCGTCGAGGCGCAGGGGGTGGCGCTGCACCACCTCGACCTGGGCGGCGGCCTGGGCATCACCTACACCGACGAGCAGCCGCCGGCGGCCGAGACACTGGTGCGCTCGCTCCTCGAGCGCATCGACGCACGAGGCCACGGCCACCGCAAGATCCTCTTCGAACCCGGCCGCTCGCTGGTGGGCAACGCCGGTGTGCTGCTGGCCAGCGTGCTCTACCTGAAGCCCGGCAGCGAGAAGAACTTCTGCATCGTCGACGCCGCGATGAACGACCTGATGCGCCCGGCGATGTACCAGGCCTGGATGGGCATGGCGGCCTGCACCCTGCGCGACACGCCGCCGGCGCTGATGGACGTGGTCGGTCCGGTGTGCGAGTCGGGCGACTGGCTGGGCCGCGACCGCGCCCTGGCCGTGCAGCCCGGCGACGCCATCGCCGTGCTGTCCGCCGGCGCTTACGGCATGAGCATGGCGAGCAACTACAACACGCGTGGCCGCGCGGCCGAGGTGATGGTCTCGGGCAATCAGGCCTGGCTGATCCGCGAACGCGAGACGCCGGCCGACCTGTTCCGCGGCGAGCGGCTGCTGCCGTCCGGCTGAACCCCGCGACTCAGATCCGGCCCTCTTCCGCCGCGTGGCACGCGATGCGGATGCCGCCGAGCATCTGTTGCCGCGGCCGCTCGCTGCGGCAGCGCTCGTTGGCGTGCGGGCAGCGCGGGTGGAAGGAGCAGCCGCTCGGCGGCTCCAATGGATTGGGCACCTCGCCTTGCACCGGCGTGCGCGCCCGCCCGCTCATGCCGATGTCCGGGATCGCGTCGAGCAGCATGCGCGTGTAGGGGTGGCGCGGCCGGGCGAACAGCTCGGCCTTGGGCGCCACCTCGACCAGCCGCCCGAGGTACATCACGCCGACCTCGTCGGCCACGTGGCGCACGA
Source organism: uncultured Piscinibacter sp. (assembly GCA_964628175.1). GTDB lineage: Bacteria > Pseudomonadota > Gammaproteobacteria > Burkholderiales > Burkholderiaceae_C > Piscinibacter. The sequence continues at coordinate 16,997 of CAZVLY010000049.1, forward strand.
CGGCCAGGTTGTGCGAGATGAACAGGTAGGTCAGGCCCCGGCGTTGCTGCAGGTCCTTCATGATGTTGAGCACCTGCGCCTGCACCGAGACGTCGAGCGCCGAGGTGGGTTCGTCGCAGACGAGGAACTCCGGCTGCGTGGCCAGCGCGCGGGCGATCGAGATGCGCTGCCGCTGCCCGCCGGAGAACTGGTGCGGGAACTTCAGCGCGTCCGCGGCCGCGAGGCCGACCGACAACAGCAACTCGCCCACGCGATCCTGCACGGCGGCCTTGCCCTGCACGAGAGCGTGCTCGCGCAGCGGTTCGGCAACGATATCGAGCACCTTCCAGCGCGGATTCAGGCTGGCGAACGGATCCTGGAAGATCATCTGCATGCGCCGATGCAGCGCCTGCCCGCCCGCCGATGCGAACACCGCCCGCGTGTCCTGACCGTCGAAGCGGATCGTGCCGCGGGTGGGCGCATAAAGGCCGACGAGCAACCGCGCCACCGTGCTCTTGCCGCAGCCCGACTCGCCGACCAGCGCCAGCGTGCGGCCGCGTCCGATCTCGAAGCTCACGCCATCGACGGCGTGGACGAACTGCCTCGGCTTGCGCTCGACCACGCGGTTGAGCCAGGGTGCCGAGACCTCGAAGGTCTTGGCCAGGTCCTGCACTTCGACGAGCGATTTCGTCATGATGCCGTCGCCCCGTGGCCGGCGAGCAGCCAGCAGGCCGCGCGCGTCGCACCCGCCACCGTCAGATCGGGACGCTCCAAACGGCAGCGGTCGAACACCTGGGGGCAGCGCGGATTGAAGGCGCATCCCGTCGGAATGGCGTTCAGGCGCGGCATGGCGCCGTCGATCTGCAGCAGGCGCTCGCGGTCCTCGTCCATCGCCGGGATGGAGCCCATCAGGCCGACCGTGTAGGGATGCGCCGGCCGGTGGATGACGTCGGCCACCGGGCCGATCTCGACGATGCGCCCGGCGTACATCACGGCGACACGGTCGCAGGTCTCGGCGATCACGCCCATGTCGTGCGTGACCAGCATGACGGCAGCACCGTGTTCGCGGCACACCTTCTTGAGCAACGCGATGATCTGCGCCTGGATCGACACGTCCAGCGCCGTCGTCGGCTCGTCGGCGACGATCAGCTTGGGCTCGGCGGCCAGCGCCAGCGCGATCACCACGCGCTGGCGCATGCCCCCGGAGAACTGGTGCGGGTACTGGTCGAAGCGCGCCTCGGGCGCCGGGATGCCGG
>CAZVLY010000050.1:0-18080 GCA_964628175.1 uncultured Piscinibacter sp.
GCGCGGGCAGCGCAGCGCATGCGCGTACTCGATCGCCTTGAGCACGCCGCTGCGGAACTCCTCGCCGCGCCCGGGCAGGCAGGCCAGGCCTCGCTCGCCGGCCGCCCAGTCGCCGGGCGGCGCGTTGAACAGGGCCTGCTGCAGGCCCTGATCGGCCAGGCGCTTCGCGATCTCCGCCGCCGGGAAGTCGTAGGGGAACAGGTACTCGACGGCGTCGAAGCCATCGGCCCGGGCCGCAGCGAAACGGTCGAGGAAGGCATGCTCGCCGTACATCATCGACAGGTTGGCGGCGAAGCGCGGCATGAGTCGTCCCCCTTCTCTCGGCAGTCTGTTCAGGCCTTGGCCGGCAGTTCGAGGCCGGCGAGCTCGGCGTAGAACTTGACCACTGCCGCGTCGTCCTCGTTGCCGTGGCCGGCCGCCGCGGTGGCGAGGTAGAGCTGGTGCGCCGCCGCCGCCAGCGGCAGCGGGAAGGCCAGCTTGCGCGCGGCGTCGAGCACGATGCCCAGGTCCTTGACGAAGATGTTCACGCTCGACAGCGGCGTGTAGTCGCCGTCGAGGATGTGCGGCACGCGGTTCTGGAACATCCAGCTCATGCCGGCGGAGTTGCAGATCACCTCGTAGAGCTGCTTCGGGTCGGCACCGGCGCGCATGCCCAGCGCCATCGCCTCGCAGGCGGTGGCGATGTGCACGCCGGCCAGGTGCTGGTTGACCATCTTCACCGTCGAGCCCACGCCGGCATGGTCGCCCAGGCGGTAGACCTTGCCGGCGATCGCGTCGAGCGCCGCGCCCGCGGCGGCGAAGGCCTCGGGCCTGCCGGAAGCCATCACCGTCATCTGCCCGTCGGCGGCCTTCTTCGCGCCGCCCGACACCGGGCCGTCGATCAGGTGGATGCCGCGCTCGGACAGGCGCGCTTCCCACACCGGCGGCAGCGCCGGGTCGACCGTGGCCGAGGCGATCACCACCGCGCCGCGGCGCAGCAGCGTGTCCAGCCCGGGCGCTCCATCGGCGCCGAACAGCACCGCCTCGGTCTGCGCGGCGTTGACCACCAGCACCTGCACCACGTCGCAGCGCGAAGCCAGGTCGACCAGGGATTCGGCGCATTGCCCGCCGGCCGCGGCGAAGCGCGTGCGCGCCGCCTCGGTCATGTCCAGGCCCCAGGTGGACACGCCGCGCTTCATGGCCGACACGGCCGCGCCGTAGCCCATCGAGCCCAGGCCGACGACACCGAGCACCGGTGAAGACGCGTTCACGGCGCTCACTTCGACACCCCGCGCGCGCCGCTGCGCGCCGCGGCGCGCTGGCGCACGATCACGCCACCGAGCTCGAGCCGGCGCTCGCCGTGCTGGATGTGCCGGGTGGCGCAGCGCCGCGCGGCGGCGGCGTCGTGGCGCGAGATCGCGTCGACGATCAGGCGATGCTCGTTGCGCACCTGCTCCATGAAGTCCTTCCGGCGGGCCTCGTTGCCGCGGGTGATGCGCATGCCCTCGCGCAGGTACTGCTCGAAGAAGCCGAGCAGCAGGCTGAACTGCGGGTTGCCCGTGGCCTCGCCGATGGCGCGGTGGAAGGCCAGGTCTTCGTCGACCCCGTCGCGACCCTCGGCCTCGGCGACATCGATCGCGGCCAGCGCGCGCTTGATCGCGGCGATCTGCGCGCGCGTGGCGCGCTGCGCGGCCATCGCGGCGATCTCGCCTTCGAGCACGCGCCGCACCTCGACCACGTGCACCACCGCATCCACCGAGTCGAGCACCGTGGGGTCGAAGGCCAGCGGCTGGTTGACGGCGGGCTCGGCCACGTACACGCCCGAGCCCTGGCGCGACAGCAGCAGCCCGCGCGACTTGAGCTGGTGCACCGCCTCGCGCACGACGGTGCGCGACACGCCGTGCGACACCGCGATCTGCTGCTCGCTGGGCAGCCGGTCGCCGGGCCGCAGCGTGCCGCCCTCGAGCTGCGCCGAGAGCAGCGCGGCGAGCCGGTCCGACAGCCGCTCGGCGACGAGGCGGCCACCGCCTGCCACCGTGGAAGCACTGACCGGGACGGGACCGATTGACATGGTCATCAGGTTATCATACAACTTTGCCCAGGTTCAACAGCACAGACCCAAGGGCAACAGGCATGGCCAACGTGACCATCCAGGCGGCGAAGAAGCGCTTCGGCGACGTCGAGATACTTCATGGCGTGGACATCTCGATCCCCGACGGCTCCTTCACCGTGCTGGTCGGCCCGTCGGGCTGCGGCAAGTCCACCCTGCTGCGCATGATCGCCGGCCTGGAGCACATCAGCGGCGGCGACATCCTCATCGGCGACAAGCGCGTCAACGACGTGCCGCCCAAGCAGCGCGACATCGCGATGGTGTTCCAGAACTACGCGCTGTACCCGCACATGACGGTGCGCGACAACATGGCCTTCTCGCTGATGCTGGCCAAGCGCGACCAGGCGACCATCGACCAGAAGGTCGGCCGCGCGGCCGAGATCCTCGGCCTGGCGCAACTGCTCGACCGCTTCCCGCGCCAGCTCTCCGGCGGCCAGCGCCAGCGCGTGGCGATGGGGCGTGCGATCGTGCGCGACCCGCAGGTGTTCCTGTACGACGAGCCGCTGTCCAACCTCGACGCCAAGCTGCGCGTGGCCATGCGCACCGAGCTGAAGGAACTGCACCAGCGCCTGAAGACCACCTCGATCTACGTCACGCACGACCAGATCGAGGCCATGACCATGGGCGACCAGATCGTCGTCATGAAGGACGGCCGCATCGAGCAGTCCGGCGCGCCGCTGGACCTCTACGACCACCCGGCCAACCTGTTCGTGGCCGGCTTCATCGGCTCGCCGGCGATGAACTTCCTGCCCGGCACGCTGCGCCGCGCGGGCAATGCCGCCCGCGTCGAACTGGCCGACGGCACGCAGGTCGAGGCGCCGGCGAATGCCGCCGGCGTCGACGGCCAGCCGGTGATCTACGGCACGCGGCCCGAGCATCTGGAGCTCGACAGCTCCGGCGGCATCCCGACGCAGGTGGTGACGGTGGAGCCCACCGGCGCCGACACCTTCGTCGCCTGCCGCCACCACGGCACCGAGATGGCGGTGGTCTTCCACGACCGCCACGACTTCGCGCCGGGCAGCACCATCCACCTGCGGCCCGACCTGCAGCGCGCCCACCTGTTCGATGCCGGCAGCGGCAAGCGCCTGGCGGCCTAGCCGGAACCCGAATTCACCCCCAGGTGCCCACGACGCACCGCAACCGAAGAGCAAGGAGACCCTCGCAATGGACAACTTCAACCGCCGCCGCTTCCTCGAAGGCACCGCCGGCGTGGCCGCCGGCGCCGTCTTTGCACCGTCCGTGCAGGCGCAGACCGCACCGGCCTACAAGCCCGAGAAGGGCGCCAAGCTGCGCGTGCTGCGCTGGAGCCGCTTCGTCCAGGGCGACATCGACCAGTACATGAAGAACGTCGCCGCCTTCACCGCCAAGACCGGCGTCGAGGTGCGCGTCGACAACGAAGGCTGGGAAGACGTGCGCCCGAAGGCCGCGGTGGCCGCCAACACCGGCGCGGGCCCGGACATCATCCTGTCGACCAACGACGACGCCAACCTCTACCCCGAGAAGCTGCTCGACGTCACCGACCTGTGCGAGTACCTGGGCAAGAAGTACGGCGGCTGGTACCCGGCCTGCGAGGCCTACCTCAAGCCCGACGGCAAGAAGTGGATCGGCGTGGCGCTCGGCGCCGCCGGTGCGATGCTGGTGTACCGCCAGAGCCACGTGAAGGCGGCCGGCTTCGACGGCGTGCCCAAGGACACGGCGGGCTTCCTCAAGCTGCTGCAGGCCATGAAGGAGAAGGGCACGCCCGCCGGCTTCGCGCTGGGCAACGCCACCGGCGACGGCCTGTGGTGCAACTGGCTGCTCTGGTCGCACGGCGGCAAGCTGGTCGACAAGGACAACAAGGTCGTGATCGACAGCCCCGAGACGCTCAAGGCGCTCGAGTACGCCAAGGAGATGTACGCCACCTTCGCGCCGGGCACGCTGTCGTGGCTGGACCCGAACAACAACAAGGCCTTCCTCGACGGCCAGGTCAGCCTGACCAACAACGGCATCTCGATCTACTACGCCGCCAAGAACTCGAAGGACGAGAAGATCATGGCGATGAAGGAGGACATCCACCACGCGCCCTATCCGATCGGGCCGGTGGGCGTGCCGACCGAGTCGCACCTGTTCTTCAACCAGATGATCATGAAGTACACCAAGTACCCGCAGGCGGCCAAGGAGTTCCTGCGCTTCATGATGGAGAAGGAGCAGTTCGACCCGTGGCTGACGGCAGCCGGCGGCTACATCGCGCACCCGCTCGATGCCTACTCCAAGACGGAGATCTGGACTTCCGACCCGAAGCACACCGCCTACCGCGACTGCGTGAAGAACATGCGGCCGGCAGGGTATGCGGGCAAGCTGGGCTACGCCTCGGCCGGTGCCGGCGCCGACTTCATCGTGGTCAACATGGTGGCTGAAGCCGCCAGCGGCTCGAAGACGCCCAAGGAAGCGGCCGAGCGGGCGCAGAAGCGCGCCGAGCGTTACTACAAAGTCTGATGAACTTCCTGGAACGCTTCCAGAACAACCGCAACGCGCTGGGGTGGGCATTCATGATGCCCGCCGCAGTGCTGTTGCTGCTGTTCCTGACCTACCCGCTCGGGCTGGGCACCTGGCTCGGCTTCACCGACGCCAAGATCGGCCGCCCGGGCGAGTGGATCGGGCTGGAGAACTTCTCGTTCCTGATGGGCGACAGCGTGACCCGGCTCGCGCTGTTCAACACCCTCTTCTACACGGTCATCGCGAGCATCCTCAAGTTCGTGCTCGGCCTGTGGCTGGCGATCCTGCTCAACAAGAACCTGCCCTTCAAGTCCTTCTTCCGCGCCGTGGTGCTGCTGCCGTGGATCGTGCCGACCGCGCTGTCGGCCATCGCCTTCTGGTGGATCTACGACTCGCAGTTCTCGGTGATCAGTTGGGTGCTGATGAAGATGGGCTGGATCGACAGCTACATCGACTTCCTCGGCGACCCGTGGAACGCGCGGCTGTCGACCATCGCCGCCAACGTGTGGCGCGGCATCCCCTTCGTGGCGATCTCGCTGCTGGCCGGGCTGCAGACCATCTCGCCCTCGTACTACGAGGCCTCGGCGCTGGATGGCGCCACGCCCTGGCAGCAGTTCCGCCACGTCACGATGCCGCTGCTGTCGCCGATCATCGCGGTGGTGATGACCTTCTCGGTGCTGTTCACCTTCACCGACTTCCAGCTGATCTACGTGCTCACGCGCGGCGGCCCGCTGAACGCCACGCACCTGATGGCCACGCTGGCCTTCCAGCGCGCGATCTCCGGCGGCGCGCTCGCCGAGGGTGCGGCCATCGCCACGCTGATGGTGCCCTTCCTGCTGGCCGCCATCATGTTCAGCTACTTCGGGCTGCAGCGCCGTGCCTGGCAGCAAGGCGGCGACAAGTGAGTCATTCCGCATGAGCAATGTGAACGACGACATCGTCGGCATGGACTACCTGCAGTCCGTGCCGCGCCGCTGGGTGACGATGTACATCCCCATCGGCATCTTCGTGTTCGTGCTGCTGTTCCCGTTCTACTGGATGGTGGTGACCTCGCTGAAGCCCGACGCCGAACTGCTGTCGCGCGACGGCAACCCGTTCTGGATCATCCAGCCCACGCTGGCGCACTTCGAGAAGCTGCTGTTCCGCACCGAGTACCCGGCCTGGCTGTGGAACACGGTGGTGGTGTCGGTGGTCTCCACCGGGCTGTCGCTGGTGGCCTCGGTGATGGCCGCCTACGCGATCGAGCGCCTGCGCTTCCAGGGTGCCAAGCCGGCCGGTGGCGCGATCTTCCTGGCCTACCTGGTGCCGCCGTCGATCCTGTTCATCCCGCTGGCGGCGATCGTCGTCAAGCTCGGGCTGTTCGACTCGCGCTGGGCGCTGATCCTCACCTACCCGACCTTCCTGATCCCGTTCTGCACCTGGCTGCTGATGGGCTACTTCCGCTCCATCCCCTACGAGCTGGAGGAGTGCGCGCTGATCGACGGCGCCAGCCGCTGGCAGATCCTCATCAAGATCGTGCTGCCGCTGGCCGTGCCGGGGCTGATCTCGGCGGGCATTTTCGCCTTCACGCTGTCGTGGAACGAGTTCATCTACGCGCTGACCTTCGTCTCCTCGTCGGAGAACAAGACGGTACCGGTGGGCGTGGTCACCGAGCTGGTCGAGGGCGATGTCTACCACTGGGGCCCGCTGATGGCCGGCGCCCTGCTCGGCTCGCTGCCGGTGGCCTTCGTGTACTCGTTCTTCGTCGAGCACTACGTCTCGGGCATGACCGGTTCGGTCAAGGAGTGAGTCGATGAGCGAGACCCAGCCGGTGATCGGCTTCATCGGCGTCGGCCTGATGGGCCACGGCATGGCGAAGAACCTGCTCACCAAGGGCCACCCGCTGGTGATCATGGGCCACCGCAAGCGCGAGCCGGTGGAGCATCTCAAGTCGCTCGGCGCGCGCGAGGCCGCGACGGCGCGTGAAGTCGCCCAGGCCTGCGACATCGTGCACCTGTGCGTGACCGGCTCGCCGCAGGTCGAGGCGCTGGTGCGCGGGCCCGACGGGCTGCTCGCCGGCGCGAAGCCGGGTGCGGTGATCATCGACTGCTCCACCTCCAATCCGGTGTCGACGCTGGCACTGGCCGCCGAGGCCCAGGCGCTCGGCGTGCACTTCGTCGACGCGCCGCTGTCGCGCACGCCCAAGGAGGCCGAAGCCGGCACGCTGGACACCATGGTCGGCGCCGCGCCGGAGGTGTTCGCGCGCATCGAGCCGGTGCTGCGCTGCTGGGCCGGTCAGGTGGTGCACCTCGGGCCGGTGAGCCTGGGCCACAAGATGAAGCTGATCAACAACTTCGTCGCGATGGGCTACGCCGCGCTGTACTCCGAGGCGATGGCGATCGCGCGCAAGGCCGGCCTGTCGATCGAGCAGTTCCACGCGGTGATCGGCTCGGGCCGCATGCGCAGCCCCTTCTACGACACCTTCATGCAGTGGTCGCTGAACCACGACGAGAACGCGCACCGCTTCACCATCAGCAACGCGCACAAGGACATGCGCTACCTCGCCAGCATGGCCGGCGAGCTCGGCGCGGTGAACCCCATCCAGGCCGACGTGAAGAACCTCTTCGCGGCGATGGAAGCGGCCGGCCAGGGCGAGCGTTTCGTGCCGATGCTGGCTGACTTCGTCGCCGGCATCAACGCGCTGCCGCCGGCGAACGGCTGAACCCAGGAGCATCCATGACGAAGAAGAAGGCCCCGCACGAACTGCGCAGTCAGCAGTGGTTCGGCCGCCAGGACCGCGACGGTTTCGCCTACCGCAGCTGGGTCAAGGGCAAGGGCGTGCCGCACGACCAGTTCGACGGCCGGCCGGTGATCGGCATCTGCAACACCTTCAGCGAGCTCACGCCCTGCAACTCGCACTTCCGCACGCTGGCCGAGCAGGTGAAGATCGGCGTGTACGAGGCGGGCGGATTCCCGCTCGAGTTCCCGGTGATGTCGCTGGGCGAGACGCTGCTGCGGCCGACCGCGATGCTGTACCGCAACCTCGCCAGCATGGACGTGGAAGAGAGCATCCGCGGCAACCCGGTCGACGGCGTGGTGCTGCTGATGGGCTGCGACAAGACCACGCCCTCGCTGATCATGGGTGCGGCGAGCGTGGACCTGCCGACCATCGGCGTGTCGGGCGGGCCGATGCTCAACGGCAAGTGGCGCGGCCAGGAGCTCGGCTCGGGCACCGGCGTGTGGAGCATGAGCGAGCAGGTGCGCGCCGGCACGCTCAAGCTGGCCGACTTCTTCGACGCCGAGAGCTGCATGCACCGCAGCCACGGCCACTGCATGACCATGGGCACGGCCTCGACGATGGCGAGCATGGTCGAGGCGCTCGGCGTCGGCCTGCCCGGCAACGCCGCCTACCCGGCGGTCGACGGCCGCCGCAACGTGCTGGCGCGCAACGCCGGCCGGCGCATCGTCGACATGGTTCATGAAGACCAGCTGCTGTCGAAGATCCTCACCCGCGAGGCGTTCGAGAACGCGATCAAGACGCTGGCGGCCATAGGCGGTTCGACCAACGCGGTGATCCACCTGATCGCCATGGCCGGCCGCGTCGGCGTGAAGCTCACCATCGACGACTTCGACCGCCTGGCCAGCGAGCTGCCCTGCCTGGTCAACCTGCAGCCCTCGGGCCAGTACCTGATGGAGGACTTCTGCTACGCCGGTGGGCTGCCCGCGGTGATGAAGGAGATCTCCTCGGTGCTTCACACGCACATCGTCACCGCCAGCGGCAAGACCGTGGCGGAGAACGTGGCGAGCGCCGAGAACTTCAACACCGAGGTCATCAAGCCGCTGGCCACGCCCTTCAAGGACAAGGCCGGCATCGCCGTGCTGCGCGGCAACCTGGCGCCGCGCGGCGCGGTCATCAAGCCCAGCGCGGCCACGCCGAAGCTGATGGTGCACACCGGCCGCGCCGTGGTGTTCGAGGACATCGAGGACTTCCACAAGCGCATCGACGACGAGGCCCTCGACGTCGACGAGAGCTGCGTGCTGGTGCTGAAGAACTGCGGCCCCAAGGGCTACCCCGGCATGGCCGAGGTGGGCAACATGCCGCTGCCGCCGAAGGTGCTGCGCAAGGGCATCACCGACATGGTCCGCATCAGCGACGCGCGCATGAGCGGCACCGCCTACGGCACCGTGGTGCTGCACACCGCGCCCGAGGCCGCCGCCGGCGGGCCGCTGGCGGTGGTGAAGAACGGCGACCTGATCGAGCTCGACGTGCCCAAGCGCCGCCTGCAACTGCTCATCAGCGACGAGGAACTCGCGCGCCGCCTGGCCGAATGGAAGGCGCCTGCGCCGCCGCTGGCCAGCGGCTACTGGAAGCTCTACGTCGACCACGTGCTGCAGGCCGACGAGGGTGTCGACCTCGACTTCCTGGTCGGCAGGCGCGGTTCCTTCGTGCCCAGAGACAACCATTGAAGGGTCATATGGCGAAGCCATGTGAGCCGCAGCCACAACGTCAGTTTTCCAGCCCGGCGTCGGGGCATTTCACAGTAGGCGACGCAAACCACAACACTCAGGAGACTCGAATGCTGTTCCACACCCGCATCGCCGCCGCCGTCGCGGCCCTCTCGGTATCCACCCTCGCGCTGGCCGCCGGCCCCGCGGTCGTCAAGGGCCCGGGCGAGAACCCCGGCTGCTTCAAGCCCTGGACCGACCAGACCAAGTACTTCCAGTGGCCCGCCAAGAAGGGCCCGTACCGCATCGCCCTGGCCAACGGCTTCGTCGGCAACACCTGGCGCATCCAGATGATCAAGATGGCCAAGGCCTACGCGGCCACGCCGGAAATGAAGGGCAACATCAAGGAGTTCAAGATCGTCTCCACGGGCACCGACGTGGCCGCGCAGATCGCCTCGATCGACAACTTCATCAACTCCGGCTACGACGCCATCATCACCATCGCCGTCAACCCGACTGCCTTCGCGCCGGTGATCAAGCGGGCCAACGCCGCCGGCGTGGTGCTGGTGCCCTTCGACAACGTGCTCGACAGCGAAGAGGTCATGCAGGTCAACGAAGACCAGACCGGCCTGGGTACCGCCTACGGCGAATGGATGATCAAGCACCTGCCGAAGAAGACCGGCAAGCTGCTCGAGGTGCGCGGCCTGCCCGGCAACTCGGTGGACCGTGACCGCCACGTCGGCTTCCGCAAGGTGGTCGAGGCGCCGGGCAACAAGTTCGAGATCGTCGAGGTGGTGGGCAACTGGGACGACGGCACCGCGCAGAAGGTGGTGGCCGACGCCGTGGCCGTGCACAAGAAGTTCGACGGCATGATCGTGCAGGGCGGCTCCACCGGCGCGGTGCGCGCGCTGATCGATGCCAAGCACCCGATGATCCCGGTGGCCGGTGAGTCGGAGAACGGCTTCCGCAAGCTGTGCGCCGAGCGCGCGAAAGACGGCCTGATCTGCAACTCGCTGGGCCAGTCGCCCGGCCTGGTGGCGATCTCGATGAAGGCCGCCGTGGCCGCGCTGCAGGGCAAGGTGATGCCGCAGCTGATCTCGGTGCCGATCCCGCAGACCCAGCACCCGAACTTCAAGGCCGGCGAGAACTACTTCCCGGACCTGACCGACAACTTCTTCACCACCAACGAGTTCCCGACCTGCGGCGTGAACCTGAAGGCACAGGACATCATGTCCAAGGACGAGAAGAACAACTGACGTCATGACCACCCCCCGCCCGTCGGATACGCCGGGCGGCCCCCCGAGGGAGCGCGGGCCGGCTTGGGAGCGGCCCGGCGCTCGGCCCTCCGCGCCCGGCACCTGCTGAGTCAGCTCATGGACCCCATCCTCGAACTGGTCGACGTCTCCAAGCGCTACGGCGGGGTGCGCGCGCTCGAGCGCGCGCGCTTCGCCTGCGCGCCGGGGCGCATCCATGCCTTGCTCGGCGAGAACGGCGCCGGCAAGTCGACGCTGATCAAGATCATGTCGGGCGTGGTGCAGCCCGACGAGGGCCGCATCGTGCTGGAGGGGCACGAGCGGCGTTTCGCGCACCCGCAGGACGCGGTGTCGGCCGGCATCGCCTGCATCTTCCAGGAACTGTCGCTGATGCCGGACCTGAGCGTCGCCGACAACATCTGCATCACCAACCCGCCGCGGCGCTTCGGGCTGATCGACCGCGCGGCGCAGCGCCGCATCGCCGAGGCCGCGCTGGCACGCGCCGGCGCGCAGGACATCCACCCGCTCGCGCCGGTGGGCAGCCTGTCGCTGTCGCGCCGGCAGATGGTGGAGATCGCCAAGGCGCTGTCGCGCGAGCCGAAGATCCTCATCCTCGACGAGGCCACCTCGGCGCTCACCGCCGCCGACGTGCAGCGCGTCTACACGCTGCTCAAGCGCCTGCGCGACGAGGGCATGGCGATCGTCTACATCTCGCACCGCATGAACGAGATCGCCGAGCTGGCCGACGACTGCTCGGTGTTCCGCAACGGCCAGCACGTGGCCACCTTCGCCGCCGGCTCGCAGAGCGATGCGCAGACGGTGGAGATGATGATCGGGCGCGACATCGAGCATGCCTTCCCGCCCAAGCCACCGGCGCAGTCGGGACTCACGGCGAAGGCACCGGCGCTGGAAACGCGCGGCCTGTCGTGGCAGGGCCGGCTGCACGACATCGACCTGACGGCGCGGCCGGGCGAGATCGTCGGCCTGGGCGGCCTGGACGGCCAGGGCCAGCGCGAGTTCTTCCTCGCGCTGTTCGGCGTGCTGCGCGGCGTGGGCGGCGAGCTCAAGCTCGAAGGCCGGCCGGTGCAGCTGCACAGCCCGAAGCAGGCCAAGCGCGACGACATCGGCATCGCGCTGGTGCCGGAAGACCGCAAGACCGACGGCCTGATGCTGCCGATGTCGGTGCTCGACAACCTCAGCTTCGCCGCGCTCGACCGGCTCAGCCGGGCCGGCATCGTGGCCAGTGGCGCCGAGCTGCGCGCGGCGCAGGACATGGTCAAGCGCCTGTCGATCAAGGCGCCCGACCTGTCGGCACCCGTGGGCACGCTGTCGGGCGGCAACCAGCAGAAGGTGGTGATCGCCAAGTGGCTGATGAACGCGCCGCGCATCATCCTGCTCAATGACCCGACGCGCGGCATCGACGTGGGCACCAAGCAGGAGATCTACGTGCTGCTGCGCCGCCTGGCCGAGGACGGCGCCGCGGTGCTGCTGTACTCGACCGACTACGCCGAGCTGATCGGCTGCTGCGACCGCGTCGCGGTGTTCTTCGACGGCCGCATCGTGCGCTGGCTGGCCGGCGACGAGCTGACCGAACGGGCGCTCGTCGCCAGCGCCCTGAACCTGACGACGACGGAGGCGGCGGCGGCATGAGCGCGCATGGCCGATCCAAAGCGCTCATCCCGGAGCGCGCAGCGTGGAGGGAGTCACATTGACCGACGACTGGAAGTTCCACCTGCGCGAGCACAAGGGCGCCTACGCCGCGGCGGCGATGTTCGTGCTCATCTTCGCCCTCTACATCCTCAACCACCAGGCCGGCTGGACGGCGCCGGTGATCACCACCGCCGCCAACAAGGGCGTGCTGCTGGCCATCGTGGCGATGGCGCAGACGCTGCCGGTGCTCACCGCCGGCATCGACCTGTCGGTGGGCATGGTGTTCGTGCTGGCCAACTGCGTCGCCTCGCACCTGGTGGTGGGCACGCCGCTGCAGGCCGCCGTCGGCGTGGTCGCGGTGCTCGCGGTCGGCGCGCTGTGCGGCTGGATCAACGGCGCGATCATCGTCTACGGCCGGCTGCAGCCGATCATCACGACGCTGGCCACCGGCACCGTCTACTACGGCATCGCGCTGGGCCTGCGGCCGGTGCCCGGCGGCGACGTGCACGCCGGCCTGGCCGATGCGTTGACCGGCTCGCTGCCCGGCGGCATCCCGGCGATGGGGGTGGTGCTGGTCGCGGTGGTGCTGCTCGTGTGGGTGCCCTACCGCCGCTCGGTCAGCGGCCGCGCGGCGCTGGCCATCGGCTCCTCGGAAGCGGCGGCCTACATGTCGGGCGTGAACATCGGCCGCACCAAGCTGATCGCCTACACGCTGGCCGGGCTGCTGGCGGCCATCGGCGGCCTGCTGCTCACCTTCGTGACCTACTCCGGCGAGGCCTCGTCGACGATCGGCGGCGTCTACACGCTGAACTCGATCGCCGCGGTGGTGATCGGCGGCACCTCGCTGGCCGGCGGCGCGGGCACGGCGATCGGCTCGGTGTTCGGCGCGCTGGTGCTGCGCACCATCGGCGACCTGCTGTTCGTGTTCGACCTCGAGCCGCTGTGGCAGCCGCTGTTCCAGGGTTTCATCCTGCTCGCCGCGGTGAGCCTGGGCTCGCTGCAGTTGCTCAAGGTGAGCAACCGGCTGGATCTGTTCAAGTGAGGCACGCATGACCGCGCTCGCTTTGCGACTCAAGCGCTCCGGCCAGATCCCGGTGCTGGCCGCGGCCGGCTGCACGGTGGTGCTGCTGCTTGTGGGCAGCATGTACTCGCAGAATTTCCTGTCGGCCGACTACCTGCTGCTGCAGCTGCAGATCGCCTCCTTCCTCGGCGTCATCGCCACCGGCGCGATGCTGGTGATCCTGCTCGGCGGCATCGACCTGTCCGTGCCCTGGCTGGTGACGGTGGGCGGCGTGATGTCGGCCGCCGCGGCGGGCTGGTGGGGCGACACCGGTGCCGCGATCGCGATCCCCTTCGGCATCCTCTGCGGCGCGCTGCTGGGCGCCGTCAACGGCTTCGGCGTGGCCTACCTGCGCGTGCCCTCGATGATCTTCACGCTGGGCATCAACGCCGTGGCTCAGGGGCTGATCGTGGTGCAGACCGGCGGCTTCGCGCCGCAGGACCGCTCCACGCCGGCAATGCACCTGATCGCCACCGGCCGCTCGCTGCTGGGCATCCCGAACGCGCTGCTGGTGTGGTTCGTGGTCGGCGCGGCGACGATGTTCCTGCTGCACCGCACGGCGCTGGGCCGCTCCATCTACGCGGTGGGCAACCGCGAGCGCGCCGCCTACCTGTCGGGCGTGGACACGCGCCGCGTGGTGCTGCTGTGCTTCGTGATCGCCGGCGCCTGCTCGGCCGCGGCGGGCGTGCTGCTCACGGGTTACTCCACCAAGGCCTACCAGGCGATGGGCGACGCCTACCTGCTGCCGGCCATCGCCGCGGTGGTGCTGGGCGGCACCAACATCCTCGGCGGCCGCGGCTCCTACCTGGGCACCGTGGTCGGGGTGATCCTGATCACGCTGCTGCAGTCCATCCTGTCGGTGATGCAGATCCCCGAGATGGGCCGGCAGATCATCTACGGCGTCGTGATCATCACGATGCTGCTCGTCTACGGGCGCGGTCGGCGCCATTCCGACTGATCCACTCGTCTCGGGAGGCAGGCATGGTCATCGAACTCACGGAAAGCTTCGAGGTGCTGGATCCGCGCTTTCGAAAGCTGGCCTTTCCCAACGTGCACGTCGAGGAACTCTGGACCGGCTGCCGCTGGGCCGAAGGGCCGGCCTGGTTCGCTGCCGGGCGCTACCTGGTGTGGTCGGACATCCCCAACGACCGCATGCTGCGCTGGGACGAGACCGACGGCTCGGTGTCGGTGTTCCGCCAGCCGGCGATGAACAGCAATGGCCACACCGTCGATCTGCAAGGCCGGCTGGTGAGCTGCGAACACCGCGGCCGCTGCGTCTCGCGCACCGAGCACGACGGCTCGCGCACCGTGCTGGTCTCGCAGGTCGACGGCCAGCGGCTGAACTCACCGAACGATGTGGTGGTGAAGAGCGACGGCAGCCTCTGGTTCACCGACCCGAGCTACGGCATCGACAGCGACTACGAAGGCGACGCGGCGCCGAGCGAAATCGGCGCGCGCCGCGTCTACCGCTTCGACGAAGCCAGCGGCCGGACGACGGTGGTGGCCGGCGACTTCGTGCAGCCCAACGGCCTGGCCTTCTCGCCGGACGAGTCGCTGCTGTACATCGTCGACACCGGTGCCACGCACCAGGCCGACGGGCCGCACCACGTGCGGCGCTTCAAGGTGAATGCGAACGGCACGCTCGCGGGCGGCGAGGTGTTCGCCACCTGCGCGGCGGGCCTCTACGACGGCCTGCGCGTGGACGTGCACGGCAACCTGTGGCTGTCGGCCGGCGACGGCGTGCACTGCCATGCGCCGGACGGCACGCTGCTGGGCAAGATCCTGATCCCGGAGACGGTGGCCAACGTCTGCTTCGGCGGCGCCAAGCTGAACCGGCTGTTCATCTGCGGGACGACCTCGCTGTACGCCGTCTACCTGAACACGCGCGGTGCGCGGCCGCGTGCCGCCTGATCAGCGCCGGCGCAGGCCCAGCCACATCACCGTGGCGACGACGACCAGCCCGCCGGCCACCTGCGAGGGCGCGATCGACTGGCCGAGCACGGCCCAGGCCAGCACCAGCGCGAAGATCGGCTCGACGTTCATGATCGCCGAATTGCCCACCACGCCCAGGCGCGGCAGCACGGTGAACATGATCGTGAAGCCGCTGCCGTAGAGCAGCGTCAGGCCGACCAGCCCCCACCAGCCGGCCGAAGCGTTCGGCAGGTGGAAGCCGCCCTGCACCGCCACGCCGACCAGCGCGAGCAGCGCCACCTGGCCCATGGTGGTGGCGGTGCGCAGGCGGCCGTCGAGGTCACCCGCCTCGTGCTGCGTGAACACCAGCGCCAGGCCGAAGGTGGCCGCCGCCGCCAGCGCGAAGGCCACGCCGGCGCCGATGCGGCTCCACTGCCCGGCCGCCCCCAGGCCCGAGGCGGCGCCGAACACGTCCAGCGCCAGCGCCAGGCCGGCGAGCATCACCGGCATCGCGAGCAGCACGCGGCGCTCGGGGCGGTGGCCGTAGACGAGGCGCGCCCACAGCGCCGTCCACAGCGGGTAGGTGTTGAAGGCGAGCAGCGCCAGCGCCACCGGCAGCCGCGCCACCGACGAGTACAGGCACAGGCTCTGCACCGCGATCAGCACGCCGATGGCCGGCAAGGCGCGGCGGTGTTTCGCGTTCAGGCGGATCTGCACCCGCTGCACGACGAGCAGCGTGCCCACCACCAGCGCGGTGATGCTGCTGCGGAACACGACCGCCGTGGCGACGTCGACGCCGTGGTTGAAGGCCACGCGCGCCGCCACGTGGTTCGCGCCCATCAGCAGCGCGATGAGCAGCAGCGTGGCGAAGGCGGCGGTCGACAGCGACGCGGGCCGCGGCAGGGGCTCAGACACTGGCCGTCAGCCCGCCGTCGACGTACAGGATGTGGCCGTTGACGAAACGCCCGGCCTCGCTGGCAAGGAAGACCGCCGCGCCGGCGAGCTCTTCCACCTCGCCCCAGCGCCGGCTCGGCGTGCGGCCGACCAGCCAGCCGCTGAAGGCCGGGTCGTCGATCAGCTTGCGGTTGAGCTCGGTCTTGAAGTAACCCGGCCCGATGCCGTTGACGTTGATGCCCAGCGGCCCGAGGTCGACCGCCATGCCCTTGGTGAGCATCTTCACCGCGCCCTTGCTGGCGGTGTAGGGCACGATGCCCGGGCGGCCCAGTTCGCTCATCACCGAGCAGATGTTGATGATGCGGCCGCGGCCGCGCGGGATCATGCAGCGCGCCACCGCCTGACCGACCTGGAACACGCTGTCGAGGTTGGTGCGCATCAGCTCCTGCCAGTCGCCCTGCGAGAAGTCCTGGAACGGCGCGCGGCGCTGGATGCCGGCGTTGTTGACGAGGATCTCGATGGCGCCCAGCTCGCGCTCGATCCCGGCGATCGCGGTGTCGACGGACGCGCGCTCGGTGACGTCGAAGCCGCGCGAAACGACATCGAGGCCCTCGCCGCGCAGTTGCGCCTCGGCCTGCGCGAGCCGCGCCGCGTCCCGGCCGTTGAGCACGACGCGCGCGCCGGCCTGCGCGAGGCCGCGGGCGATGGCCAGGCCGAGGCCGGCCGAGGAGCCGGTGACCAGCGCGAGCCGGCCGTCGAGGCGGAAACTGTCGAGAACGTTCATGGTTCGAAGGCGTTGGGGTTCGGCGCGCGCAGTCGCGCGCGCACAGTGTCCACGAGGACGGGCAGGGGCTGTGTCGCATCGACGACGATGGCGGCTTCGTCGGGCTGCGGCGCCTCCAGGGTGGCGAGCTGGCTGGGCAGCAGCGACGCGGGCATGTAGTGGCCGCTGCGCGCCGCCAGCCGCTGCGCGAGCACCTCGCGCGATGCCGTCATCAGCACGAAGCGCAGCGGGCCGGCGCGGCGCAACACGTCACGGTAGGCGCGCTTGAGCGCCGAGCAGGCCAGTACCACCGGGCGGCCCTCCTGCCGGGCATGGGCCAGCAGGTCGGCCAGCGCGGCCAGCCAGCCGGCGCGGTCGGCGTCGGTGAGCGGCACGCCGGCGGCCATGCGCGCGACGTTCTCGGGCGGATGGTGGCGGTCGCCCTCGATGAACTCGGCGCCCAGCGCCTGCGCCAGCGCCTGGCCGAGGCTGCTCTTGCCGCAGCCGCTGACGCCCATGACGACCACCTGCAACGGCTCCATTCGTGCGAGGTTACCGGTTGGGCAGCGCCTCGTCGACCCGGGCCGACACGCGATTCGCGGGCCGCTGCTAGAATTCCGTCCGTTCCGAGGAGCGTTGCAAGGCCTGCACTCAGGCCCCAGGCTCGGAAGCCATTCATGCAACCGCGCTCACCCGCACGATCAGACCTCGTGGGTGAGATTGAACAAGTCCCCTGACGTGTCCCGGTGCGGGTTCCATCACTTCTGGAGCCTCACATGAACGCTGTTCTCAAGCCGCTGCACAACGACCAGTACGCCGTCGCCGACATGGCCCTCGCCGACTGGGGCCGCAAGGAAATCAAGATCGCCGAGACGGAAATGCCCGGCCTGATGGCGATCCGATCGGAATTCGCCAAGAGCCAGCCCCTGAAGGGCGCGCGCATCACCGGCTCGCTGCACATGACCATCCAGACCGCCGTGCTGGTGGAGACGCTGCAGGCGCTGGGCGCCGAAGTTCGCTGGGCCTCGTGCAACATCTTCAGCACGCAGGACCACGCCGCCGCCGCGCTGGTGGCCACCGGCACGCCGGTGTTCGCCTACAAGGGCGAGACGCTGACCGACTACTGGGACTACACCCACCGCATCTTCGAGTTCGGCGCCAAGGGCACCGAAGGCGAAGGCCCGAACATGATCCTCGACGACGGCGGCGACGCCACGCTGCTGATGCACCTGGGCAAGCGCGCCGAGAAGGACGCCTCGCTGCTGGCCCGCCCGACCAGCGAGGAAGAGACATGCCTGTTCGCCGCCATCAAGGCCAAGCTCGCGCAGGACCCGACCTGGTACTCGCGCAAGGGCGCGCAGATCATCGGCGTGACCGAAGAGACGACCACCGGCGTGCACCGCCTGAAGGAAATGTCGGCCAAGGGCACGCTGATGTTCCGCGCCATCAACGTGAACGACAGCGTCACGAAGAGCAAGTTCGACAACCTGTACGGCTGCCGCGAGTCGCTGGTCGACTCGATCAAGCGCGCCACCGACGTGATGATCGCCGGCAAGGTCG
>CAZVLY010000051.1:0-17858 GCA_964628175.1 uncultured Piscinibacter sp.
GCAGGCCTACACGATGGCGGCCACCGACCTGTTCCGGCTCTCGTCCTTCCTGTTCATCGCGATGATCGCGTTGGTGTGGCTGACGGCGCCGCGCCAGCGCGCCGTGGCCGCCGAGGCCGGCGGCGCGCACTGAGCACCGTGCGGGCTCACGGCGCGGACGCGCCGTCAGGCCCCAGCCGCCGCAGCGCGCGCAGCGTGACGTCTCGACGGACCGAGAAGCCGATGCGGCGGTAGATCCGCTGCGCGGCCAGGTTCGACTCGGCGACATGCAGGAAGGGCAGCTCGCCGCCGGCCCATGCAGCCGCGGCCAGGCGCCGCACGAGCTGCGAGGCATGGCCGCTGCCGCGGTGCTCCGGTGCCGTGCAGACCGTGCCGATCTCGCGCAGGCCGCGGGCGCGCGGCCGCGAGCCGGCCAGCGCGATCAATTCCTCGCCGTCGAAGACACCGGCGAAGTCGCCCAGCTCGTGGCTGCGCTCGCCGAACGGGCCCGGGGCAGTCCGGGCGATCAGGCGCCGCATGGTCGGCAGGTCGGCCGGACCGAGGCGGCGCACCGGCAGTCCGGCCGGCACCTCGACGCGGCGAGCTGGGCCCATGACCATCTGCCGGAACCGCTGCTCGCTCACGAAGGCCCAGGCGCGCCATCGCGGCTCGAGCGGCTCGATGTCGGCAAGCAGCGCCGTCTCGCCGGCCTCGAACAGCGCCGCGAGCGCCTGCCCGTCGGCGGCCTGCGGCCGCTCGAACGCGGCCACCGGCGTGAAGCCGCGCCGGTAGCGCCGCACCGGGCCGGTGCCCTGCGCGAAGGCCCGGTGGTGCCCGGTCAGCGAGTGCCAGGCAATGTTGTCGAGCAGTTCGATGGACATGATCGCCTCAGTCCAGCGCCACCAGGCGGCGGCGCACCGCGTGCTGCCCGATGGCCTCGCCCAGCACCAGCCCCGCGCGGGTGGCGAAGCGGAAGTGCAGGCCGGCCTTGACGCGCGAATCGGCGTTCTCGCGCGCGGCGGCGGCGAAGCCATCGAAGCTGCGCAGCGGATTCGACGGCGTTGCCGTGGTCGAGGTGACGCTGAAGCGGATGCGGTCGCGCCCGAAGCTGTCGGCCAGCACCGCGGCCGCGGCGGCGCCCAGTGCGCTGTGGGTGGACGGGTAGTCCTGCACCGGCGGCGTCGGCAGCAGCGGCTCGAAGCTCGCGTCGGCATGGGTCTGTGCGTTGCCGTCGGTCTCGGCGGCGTGGATCGCGGTGATCGGCCGCCAGGCGTCGTGGTGGAACTTCGAGTCCCAGCCGGCGATGTAGGCGTCGGCCAGCGCCGCGTTGAGCAGCGCGAAGGTGCGCGCGCGCTGCCACAGGTCCTGCCGGTGGTCGCGCGCGACAACTCGGGCGATGCGGTTCCAGCCGATGTCCGAGAACTCGTACCAGAACGACGCGTAGTTCGTCTCGTCGGCCGTGCGGCGGGCCCGCGCCGATTTCGCGCCGACCGCCTTCACCTCGTTGAAGTCGGCGGCGTAGGCCGCACTCGTCAGTGCCGGCATCGGCGCGCTGCGGAACTGGCTCGGCGAATCGAGCAGGAAGGGCCGCACCTGGCGCCATTGGGGATGGGCGACGAAGTCGAATCCCGGCGTGAAGCGGTACGCGCCCGGCTGGCTGCCGGGCTGGTAGGGCAGCGTCGCGGTGCTGCCGTCGCCGGCACGCCCGTTCAGCATCGCCGAGCCCACACGCTGGCCCAGCGCCAGGCCCCGGGCCACGCCGGATGCGCCGCCGGCGTCGGCGAGCGACTTGTCGAGCGTGGCCTGCAGCAGCGCCTTCTGGCCGGGGTACAGCGCGACCAGCACCTGGTGGGCCGCGGCGACGGCGGCCACCGCCGGATCGGCCGCGCGATCGCCGTCGACGGGGGCGTGCAGGGCGAAGCGCGGCTGCGCGGCGTTGACGGCATCGTGCATCGCCAGATGCATCATGGCCAGCGCGCGCGACGCATTCAGCGGATCGGCATAACCGTCGCTGGCCTTGATGGCCTGGTACGCGGTGGCGTTCCAGTCGATGACGAGCTCGTCGCAGCGGTCGCTGCACCAGGGGCTGGCGGCCGGCAGGCGCGCGCCGCGGCTGTCGGCATGGGCGGCACCGGCAAGCGTGGCGATGGCCAGCGCGAGGGCTCGGCGACGCAGGGGGGATCGGAGGCGGGAGAGAGCGGACATGGCAGTATTCCGTGGGGTTGCGAAGGCTTGCCAGTCTCGAAGAAGCCCTGCCATGACGGAATGACCGAGGCTCCAGGCTTCTTGCGCGAAGCTCCAGGCCCGCCCGCCGAGGAATCGACGATGGATGCACTCTCCGAAGTCCTGCGCCGCGTGCAGATGACCGGCGCGGTGTTCTTCAATGCCGAGCTCTCAGCGCCCTGGGCGGTGATGTCGCCGCCTTCCCACGTGCTGGCGCGCGTGCTGATGCCGCAGGCGCAGCACCTCATCGAGTACCACCTGATCCTGGAGGGCCGCTGCTTCATCCGCGTGGCCGGCCACGAGCCGATCGAACTCGCCGCGGGCGACCTGGTGATGGTGCCGCGCGGCGACGCGCACCGGATGAGCAGCGACCGCGTCGCCAGCGCCAAGGCCATCGAGGCCGGCGACATCGAGCTGCCGGCCGGAGGGCAGCTCGCGACGCAGCGCCACGGCGGCGGCGGCGCCTTGACGCGCCTGGTGTGCGGCTACCTGGCTGTCGACCGGCGCCTGTGCGCGGCGCTGATCGATGCGCTGCCGCGGGTGTTCCGCGTCAGCGCGGCGGGCAGCGAACTCGATGCCTGGCTGCAGACCTGCCTGCGCCTGCGGCTCGGCGAGCGCGGCGACGAACAGCCCGGAGGCGCCTGCGTGCTGGCCAAGCTGTCCGAGCTGATGTTCGTCGAGGCGATCCGGCGCCATGTGGATTCGCTGCCCGAGGCCGCGTCCGGCTGGCTGGCCGGCCTGAAGGATCCGCCGGTGGGCCAGGCGCTCGGCCTCATGCACACCAGCCCGGCGCAGCCCTGGACCGTCGACCGGCTGGCGCGCGAGGTGGGCCTGTCGCGATCGGGCCTGGCGGCGCGCTTCTCGGCACGCATCGGCACCTCGCCCATGCAGTACCTGACCCAGTGGCGCCTGACGCTCGCGGCCCACCTGCTGCAGACCACGCTGCGGCCGGCCTCCTCGGTGGCCTTCGAGGTCGGCTATGACTCGGAGGCGGCGTTCAGCCGCGCCTTCAAGCGCGAGTTCGGCGCGCCGCCGGCGGCCTGGCGGCGCGCCGAGGGCGGCGCCGCGCAGCCGCTGCCGCAGTGACTCAGAGGTTGCCGGCGAACAGCCGGCGCACGAACGCGTCCTTGAAGCTGTGCGTCTCGGCCAGGCCGAGGCGTTCGAGGTAGGGCAGGGGCGCCTCCCTGCCTTCCCACAGGCTCTTGATCGCCATCGTCAGCAGCTCGCCCGGGTGCTGCGTGGCGTGCTTGAGCTTCTTCAGCGCACGCACGATGTGCAGCTCGTCGTCGGTGAGGTCGGTGCCGAACGGGAAGTCCGGCAGCAGCCCGGCCTGCGTCCAGGGGTGCAGCTTGTCCTCCAGCACCTGCGGCAGGTTATGGCGGTAGCGCTCGGGCAGCTCGTAGCCGGCTTCGAGCTTGCCGTGCTCCTTGGCCTGCCGGACCAGTTCGTCCTGGAAGCGCGAATCGGCCACCGCGATGAGGCGCTTGACCACCTCGCTGTCGGACTGTCCGCGCAGGTCGGCCACGCCGTACTCGGTGATGACGACGTCGCGCAGGTGGCGCGGGATCGTCACGTGGCCGTAGTTCCAGACGATGCTGCTGCGCAGGCCGTCCTTGTTGTCGTGGGTGGCGCGCAGCATCATCAGCAGCCGCGCGTCGGGCAGGGCGTGCGCCATGGCGACGAAGTTGTACTGCCCGCCCACGCCGCTGACCACCTGGCCCGATTCGAGTGCGTCGCTGGCGGCGGCGCCGAGCAGCGTCACGATCATGGTGGTGTTCATGAAGCGCGCCTTGCGCCGCTGCGCGCGCTTCAGGTCGCCCTGGCCGCCGTTCTCCGAATAGAGCTGGTTGATGAAGTCGATGCGCGTCATGTCGATCTTCGCCAGCTCCTGCGGCGGCATGGTGCGCAGCCGCTCGTAGAAGTCGCGCGGCCCGAGGAAGAAGCCGCCGGTCATGAAGATGCCGTGCGTCAGGCGGCTGCCGAGCATGGTCTGGCCGATGCGCTCCAGGTTGTCGGCGTCGATCAGGTCGTTGCGAACCTTCGTGCCGTCGAGCACCAGCGCGTCGCCGTCGATCGCCACGCCTTCGCGAAGGATGCCCCAGTGCGTCAGGAAGGCGAGGTCCTTCGCGTCCAGCGGCGAGCGGATGCGCGCGTGGCGCAGCAGCGCGCGCAGCGTGCCGGTGTTCACCACCTCGTCGATCTCGCCGTCGTTGAGCAGTTGCTGCAGCACGGTGTCGCCGAACACCTCGCGGCGGATGATGCCGGCCTCGATCAGCTTGAGGAAGCCGTTGACGAACATCTCGGAGCAGCCGTACAGGCCCTGGTCGAAGCGGCCCAGGTCGCGGCCGGCCAGGCCGTCGGGGCACAGCGAGTCGAGGATGCGGCGGTATTCGTCGCCGTGCCGGTCGCGCACGATCAGCGCCTGTGCGATCGCGTCGCCCAGCGAGCCGATGCCGATCTGCAGCGTGCCGCCGTCGGCCACCAGGCTGGAGGCATGCAGGCCGATGGCGTAGTCGGCCGCGCTGACCTTGTTGTTCGGCGGTGCGAACACCGCGTGCGTGCCGGCCGGGTCGGTGACGACGAGGTCGAAGAACGACGGCGCCACCTCCGCGCCGTTGGGCATGAAGGGCATCTTCTGGTTGATCACGCCCACCGTCAGCAGCGGCTGGCCGGCCGCGCGCAGCTTCTCGACCACCTCGAGCACCACGTCCGGGTTGCTCGACAGCGACAGCCTCATGCCGTCGCCTGTGCCGCGCGAAGCCACCGCCTGCGCGATCACGTTCATGCCCTGCACCGCCATGTCGCGGGCCACGAAGGTGTAGTTGGTCGAGATGTAGTTCTGCTGCGCCGCCGGGTTGCCCAGGTAGTCGCCGGTCTTCATGAAGAACTCGCGCACCTCGATGTTCGGCGGCAGGGTGCCGGCGCGCAGGTCCTTCACGTAGGCGAGGTCGGGGTAGTCCTCGAACACGCGCTCCACCAGCGGGCCGAGGAAATGCTGCTCCAGCTCGCTCTTGCCCACCGGCTTCTCGAGCGACAGTGCGGTGACGATGCGCAGCTTGCGGGCGGGGTTGGCCTTGATGCGGCGGTACAGCGCGTTGACGAAGGGATTGGGCTTGCCGATGGCCAGCGGGATGCCCAGCACGATGTCGCCCTGCACGGTGTCGAGCACGCGGTCGACGGCAGCCTCGATGGAATCGATGAACAGGGCCTGCGCCATGCTTGTCTCCTGCTTTGATCTGCGGCCAGTGTGAGCCGGCTTTCGGCGGCTCGCCTTGACGAACTTCAACCGCCGCTGTCAAAGGCGCAGGCGCGAGGCATAACCCGTCATCTCCAGGTAGCCCAGCCCGACGCGGCGCCCGCTCTCGTCGAGCAGCTCCGACAGGCCTTCCCAGTAGATCGCACCGGTGCTGGAGCGGCTGTCGAGTTCCTGGTCGGCCAGCAGGGCGCGCACGCGGTGGGTGCCGGCGGGCGAGGTGACGCGCCACTCGATCGGATACTCGGCGCGCGACGCCGGGCTGACCCAGCGCTGCAAGGGTTCGAAGCGCAGCGCGTCGCTCGCGAAGGCACGCACATCGCCGCCGGGGCGGCGCAGGCTGCCGCCGGCCCACAGCACGCCGCCATCGGCGCGGCGCAACCGGAAGGCGGTGAGCGCGCTGCCGTCCAGCAGGTTCATGCCGATCCAGTCCCAGCCCACGGCGTCGGCATCGAGCAGCGACTCGCTCCACTCGTGGTCGAGCCAGGCGCGGCCCTGCACGGGCTGGGCACGGCCATCGCGCGTCAGCGTGCCGCTCACCGCCAGTTGCGGCTGGCTGTAGTAGTGGCTCGCCTGCTCCGGCCGCGGGCCCTTGCGCGAGAAGCCGGCCTCGCCCTGCAGCAGCAGCGGCTGCGTGGCGCTGAGCTCCAGATCGATGGCGTAGCCGGCGCTGTCGCTGGCCAGGCGCGCGCGGTAGACGCTGGCCTGCGGCGCGCCGTTCCGCTCGAATGACCAGCCGCGCAGCACGACGCGCGTGTCGTCCTCGGCGGCGCCGGCGATCTCGAAGCCGGCGCGTGCGATGCGCTGGTCATGGCGCAGCCGGCGCCCGCCGAGGTCGGTCAGCGCGGCGTGGGCGAAGACCAGCTGGCTCGCCGCGAAGCGGCTCGGATGGCCGGCCGCCACGTCGGTGCGCGAGCGGAAGAAGGTCACCTGGAAACCGAAGCGCGGCTCGGCCTCGCCGGGCGCGGCCAGCCAGCCGGTGGCGTACCACCACTCGGTGCGCGCGTCGGGGTGGGCGCCGAAGTCGCGCGGGAAGGCCAGCACGCGGCCGCGCTGCACGGGCGACGCAGCGGCAGCGAAGGGCAGCGACCCGAGCGCCAGCAGCAGCGGCCGGCGTCGCATCACCAGTCCTCCTTCACGGCCAGTGCGGCCTGCTTCGAGCCGGCGGCGCGGCCCGACCACCAGGCCGTCACGCTGCCGGCCGCCGCCATTGCCGCGCACAGCAGCGCCAGGCGGCCCCAGGGCAGGCGCAGCTCCATGGTCCAGTGGAAACTCTGCGGGTTGACCACGTGCACCAGCACCGCGCTGACGGCGATGCCCAGCAGCAGGCCGAGCAGCACGCCGGCCAGGCTCCACACCGCGCCTTCACCGGCGACCACGGCGAGCACCTGTGCGCGGGTCAGCCCCAGGTGGGCGAGCAGGCCGAACTCGCGCTGCCGCGCCAGCACCTGCGCCGAGAAGCTCGCCGCGATGCCGACCAGCCCGATCGCGATGGCCACCGCCTGCAGCCAGTAGGTGACGGCGAAGCTGCGGTCGAAGATGCGCAGCGACAGCGCGCGGATCTCGCCGGCCGAGGCGAACTCCAGCGCGGCGTCCGGCCCGGCGAGCTGGCGGATGCCGGCCTGCACCGCGGCCGCCTCGGCACCCGGCGCGAGCCACAGCGCCAGGTCGTTGATGCGCCGGTCGCCGCTCAGGCGCTGGTAATCGGCCGCGTCGATCGCCACCGCGCCATGCTGGCGCGCGTAGTCGCGCCACACGCCGCGCACGAACACCGGCTCGCGCCGGCCGTCGGGCAGCGGCAGCTCGAAACGCTGGCCGGCGCGCAGGCCGTAGACGTTGGCCAGCGGCTCGCTCGCGTACACCGCCGTGACGCCGGCTGGCGCGTCCAGCAGGCCGCCCAGCAGCGGCAGTCGTTTCGCCGCATCGTCCAGCGGGCGCGAGATCAGCGCCACGGCCGGTCGCTGCGCGTCGAGCTGGATCGGGGCCACGCGCTGGCCCTCGACGCGCGCCACGCCGGGCAGCGCCCGCGCGCCCTCGATCAGCGCGGCGGTCACGAACACGGCGTCGCTGCCGCCGCTGCCGGAGGCGCGGGCATAGAGGTCGGCCGGCAGCACGGTGTCCAGCCACTGCGTGACGGCCTCGCGGAAGCTCGTCACCATCACCGTCAGCGCCACGGCCAGCGCCAGGCTCGCCACCACGCCGGCCACCGCGATGGTGGCGCTGCTGCGTTCGTGGCGCGCGCGCTGCACGGCCAGCAGCAGCAGGGCGTTGCGCGGGGGCTTCGTCCAGCGCAGCAGCAGGCCCAGCATCGCCGGCACGCAGGCGATGCCGCCGAGCAGCAGGAAGGCGACGGCCACGTAGGCGGCCAGCGGCATGCCGGCGATGGGCGGGGCCTGCGTCAGCGCCACGCCGGCGAGCAGCAGCAGCGGCCCCACCCAGGCCGCGGCGCGGTGCGCGACCGGTGCGCCACCGAGGCCCTTCAAGGCCTGCGCGGGTGCGATGCGCTGCGCGATGCGCGCGGGCAGCCAGCCGCCGGCCACCGCCACGATCACGCCCAGCGCGCCGTACACCAGCGCGGCCGGCGCGCTGAACTGCAGGCTCGGCGTGATGCCGGGGAAGTAGGTGCCGCCCAGGTCGCCGGCGAGCAGGCGCAGCGCCAGCGCGGCCAGCGCCGTGCCCAGCGCGAGGCCGAGCACGCTGCCCACCAGCCCGATGAAGGCCGACTCGGCCAGCACCAGTGCCAGCCGCTCGCGCGCCGACAGGCCCAGCACGCCGAGCAGCGCGAGCTGCGGCAGCCGCCGCGAGACCGACAGCGACAGGATCGAGAACACCAGGAAGGCGCCGGTGAACAGCGCCACCAGCGCGAGCACGGTGAGGTTGACGCGGTAGGCGCGCGACAGGTTGGAGATGCGCTGCACCGATTCGTCCGGCGCGGCGGCGCGCACGCCGGCGGGCAGCTGCAGCTCGCGCAGCACCTGGTCGCGCTGCGCGCCGGGCACCAGCCGCACGTCGATGCGGCTGACGCGGCCGAGCCAGCCGAATGCCGCCTGTGCGCCGGCGATGTCAATCACGGCCAAGGGCGGGCCCTCGGACAGCACGCTGCCGCGCACGCTGAAGTTCGCCACGCCGCTGCCGCTGCGCACGCGCAGCGTGGCCGGCTCACCGAGCCGCCGGCTCGCCGCCGCGTTGAGGAACATCGCGCCGGGGTCGAGGATGGCCAGCCGGTCGGCATCGTCGGCCGGCCGCGGCATCAGCGCGGGCGTCAGCGGCGCGGCCACCAGCGCGTCCAGGCCGAGCACGCGCAGCGGCACCGCGCTGCCGTCGGCGGCCAGCGCCTGCGTGTCGATCTCGATCGCCGCGCTGGCCAGCGCCACGCGCGGGTGATGGGCCACGCGCGTGAGCAGCGCCTCGTCGAAGCCGTCGCGCTGCGCGCGCAGCTCGAAGTCGGGCTGGCCGTTGACCTGGCGCACGGCCGCGCTGAACTCGCCGAGCGCCGATTCGTTGATCAGGTGCACCGAGAAGGCCAGCGCCACGCCGAGCGCCACCGCCATCACCGCGACGGCGTGGCGCAGCGGCTGGTGCCGCATGTGGCGCCACGACACCTGGCGCAGCAGGGCGGGCAGCGGGGAGGGAGGGGCGGGGAGCGCAGCGCCGGGGTTCACCCGGCCGATTGTGCGGGTGCGCGCTGGCGCGCCGCGAGAAGCCGGGCCACCGTGTCGGCCAGCACCATCGGGCTGAAGGGCTTGCACAGGTAATCGCTGGCGCCGGCGAGTTCGCCGGCACGGCGGTCGCTCTCCTGCGCGCGCGCCGTCAGCATGACGATCGGCAGCGCAGCGAGCGCCGGCTCGGCGCGCAGCGCGGCGCAGACCTGGTAGCCGTCGAGATCGCCGGGCATCATCACGTCCACCAGGTCGGGGCGCAGCGCGCGTGCGGCGTCCAGTCCCAGCCGGCCGTTGGCGGCCTCGAAGATCTCGTAGTCGTCTTCCTCGAGCGACCAGCGGATGAGCCGGCGGATGTCCGCCTGGTCCTCGACGACGAGAATGCGCGTCATGTCGTCAGCAGCTCCCGAGCGGGGGCGACGGCGGCCGCCAGCGGCAGCCACAGGGTCACCACGGTGCCCTGGCCCGGCTCGCTGCTCATCTCGAGCCGGCCGCCGAGCAGCTCGATGATCTCCTTGACGATGCTCATGCCCAGGCCCGTGCCCGGCACGTTGCCCGAGGCGTCGGCACGGTAGAAGCGCTCGCTGACGCGGGCCAGCTGCGCCGCGGTCATGCCGATGCCGCGGTCACGGATCTCGATGCCGGCCAGCGGCACCGGCCCCTGCGCGCGCACGATGCGGACCTGCACCGGGCTGCCCGGCGACGAATACTTGTAGGCGTTCGAGACCACGTTGCCGATGGCCTGGCGCATCTTGTTGCGGTCCACCTGCGCGGCGGCTGGCTCGGTGGCCTCGACGAAACCGGGCCGGTCGCGCCCGTCCGGCGTCTTGAAGTCGCCGATGACGTCGCGCACCAGCGTGCCCAGGTCCAGCGTCTGCAGCTCCAGGTCGAGGCCGCGGCGCGCCTCGATGCGCGCCAGGTCGAGCAGCTCGTTGACGATGGACACCATCAGCTCGCTCTGCCGGTGGATGGTCTGCAGCACCTCCTGCTGCTTCTCCGGCGAGAGCTTGCGGCGCATCAGCAGCTCCGCGAAGCCGTAGATGCTGGCCATCGGCGTGCGCAGCTCGTGCGCGGCCATGGACAGGAACTCGCTCTTCATCTGGTCGACCAGCGTCTCGTGGGTCACGTCGCGCAGCGACAGCACCTGCGAGATCACCGGCGTGGTGCCCTCGCGCAGGCCCACCTCGAGCACGCGCTTGCTCGGGCGCTCGAGCTCGATCAGCGCGCGCTTGGGCGCGGCGCCGTCCAGCGGCTGCCGCGCGTCGGCGCGGATCGCCGCGAAGCCGCGCCACGCCGCGGTGTCGCCGCTCTGCGCGCGCAGCAGCGACTCGACCTCCGCCTCGCTGCGCTCGAGCACGGCCTGCGCGGCGATGCCGGTCAGCCGCGAGAAGGACGGGCTCACGTAGTTGGCACGGCGCCCGGCGTCGAAGGAGACGAAGCCGTCCGGGCTGAGCGCGAAGATCGCATCGAGCTGCTCGCCGCGCACCTGCAGGCGGCTGACCAGCTCGGAGATCATGGCCGAGATCGCCGTCAGGTCGTCCGGGCCGGTGGGGCACAGCGGCAGGTCGCGCGTGAGGCCCTCGAGGACCTTGCGCAGCTCGACCAGCGCCGCCTCGCGCGAGCGCAGCTCGGTGCGCAGGCGCTGGTCGAGCTGGTGCTGCTCGCTGACGTCGCGGCAGGCGAGCACATGGCCGACGGTGCTGCCGTCGGGCGCGAGGATGGGCGACAGCGTCGTCTCGACGACGACCTCGCGCGCATCGGCCATCAGCGTCGTGCGGCGGTTGCGCCAGGGCACGAGATTGCCGCCGCGCTCGAACAGCTGCGGCAGCACCTCGGCCACGGGGCGGCCGAGCATGTCCTCCGCGCGGCGGCCGAGCATCGCGGAGGCGGCCACGTTGGCCAGCGCGACGCTGCCGGCCTGGTCGAGCGTGAACACGCCGTCGGCGATCGAGCCCAGCGTCACCGCGGCCTGCGTGCGCTGTGAGTGCAGGTTGGCGGCGGCCCGGCCGAGCACCTCGAAGGTGGCGCGGAACTCCGTCGGCGCCTCGTCGGCGGCGAGCAGCGTGGCCACGGCCTCGCCTTCGTCCATGGCCTTCTCGAACTGCTCGATGCGGCTGAGATTGCCCAGCCAGCGCACCAGCGGGAAGCGGATCAGCAGCAGCCCGCCGGCCAGGCTGGCCAGCGCCAGCACGATGGCGATGCGCGTCTGCGCCCACAGGCCACCGGCGATGCGCTCGGGCGCGAAGCTCAGGCGCAGCACGCCGTAGTCGCGCCCGCCCACGGAGATCGGCTGGTTGCTGTCGTACAGGCGCTCGGCCACGGCGCGCACCAGCCAGTCGGGGGCGTCGACCGGCGGCGCTTCGGCATGCGGCGCGCGCACCAGGCCGCCGCGCAGGTCGATGAAACTCGCCGACGAGAACGACGAGTGGTACACGGCCCGCTCCAGCGTGCGCCGGATGGTGTCGTAGTCGCCGATCACCGCGCTGTCCGCGATGGTGGGCAGCACGACGGCGCTGAGCGTCTCGGCGCGCAGCTGCGCTTCCTCGAGCTCGATCGAGAACTGGTAGCGGTAGAACAGCCCGAGGCTGGTCAGCACGAAGCCGGCCAGCACGACGGTGTAGAGCGCGAAGACGCGCCCGACCAGCGACCGCGGCAGCAGGCGGAACGACATGCCCTAGCGCAGCGCGAGCGGCGCGCTGCGGTAGAACTCGCGGTAGCCGGCGTACTCCGAGCCGTTGGAGGCGATGAACACGGCCTCCGCGCCGAGGCCCACCTGCGTCGAGGCCTGCTTGAGGATGGCCATGCCCGCCGGATCCTGGGCCATGCCGACGAAGGCGCGGGTCACCGCGGCCTGCACCTTGTCGGGCACCTTGGCCGATGACATCAGCGCCAGGTCGTGCAGCGGCGCGGAGGACCACAGGACGCGGTACTTCTTGCCCTCGCGCCGCGCGTAGCCCTCGGCGAGCTGCGAGTTCGCGCCCACCGCGGCCACCTTGCCGGCGAACAGCTGCGCCAGCGCGCCGTCCATGTTGCCGCCGAAGACGGTCTTGAACTCGACCTTCCTGGCCATGAGCTGCGCGGCCGGGAACTTGTAGGCCACCAGCGCTTCAGGGCCGGGGAAGGCGACTTCCTTGCCGGCGAGCTGGGCGATGTCGGTCACCGGGGAGTCCTCGGGCACGATGATCTGGCCGTGCACCGGCGGCGTGACGCGCCGGCCGATCACCTTCCAGCCGAGCTGCTCGCGCTCCGGGCTGAACAGGTGGTTGCTGAAGATGAACTCGACCTCCTGCGCCAGCACGAAGGCGGTGGTGTCCGCCGAGGTGCGGCCGATCTTGAGCTGGAGCTTCACGCCGCTCTTCTCGGAGACGTAGGCGATGATCGGGTTCCAGTAGGCCGCCGTGAGGTTGATGCCGTACTGGTTGACCGGGGAGAAGCGGTAAGTGGTGTCTTCCTGGGCGCGGGCGGGCGCGGCGGGCGGCGCGGCGCAGGCGACGGCGCTGGCGAGCAGGCGGGCGAGCCGGCGGAGGGAGGAACGGGCGTGGGTCATGGCAGTCGCGGCTGGGGGCTGTTCGTTCCCTATCGGCACGCCGCGCGCCTGCTTGAGGGCGGCAACTGCAAGAATGCCGGGTCGGCCCGCGCGGCCCCCGCCTTCAACCCCCAGGAGACTCCCATGCAAGGAACCCCGCTGCGTTCGGCCTTCGTTCTGGCCGCTGCGCTGTTGCTCGCCGCCTGCACCAGCGCGCCGGCGCCGAAGGCCGCCGCGGCCGCCACGCCGGCGCCGAAGACGGCGCTGTGGGTCGGCAACAGCTTCTTCTACTACAACAACAGCATGCACGGCCACGTCGGCGCGCTGATCGCCGCGGCCAATCCGGGCGCCAAGGGCTACCGCGCCACCTCGGTGACGATCAGCGGCTCGGGCATCAACTGGCACGACATGGAGTCGCACTTCAAGCCCGGCGGCGTGGCCTCGTACTCGTTCGACGCCGGCAACAACGTCGTCTTCAACAGCTTCGACAAGCCCTTCGACGTGGCGATCATGATGGACTGCAGCCAGTGCCCCATCCATCCGCAGCTGTCGAAGTTCTTCACCGAGTACACCGCGAAGAACAGCGCCATCGTGCGCAAATACGGCGCCGAGCCGGTGTTCTTCATGTCCTGGGCCTATGCCGACAAGCCGGAGATGACCGAGCAGCTCGCCGCCGCCTATGTGAAGGCGGGTGCCGACAACCGCGCCAAGGTCGTGCCCGCGGGCCTGGCCTTCGCGAAGTCGATCGCCAGGCGGCCGGAGCTGAACCTGTACGTGGCCGACAAGCGGCACCCGAGCCTGGCCGGCACCTACCTCGCGGCCTGCACGGTGATGGCCTCGGTGTACGGCCAGTCGCCGGTGGGCAACAGCTACACCGCGGGCCTGCCCGCCGACGTGGCCGCGCACCTGCAGGCCACGGCCTGGGAGACGGTGCAGGGCTTCAAGCAGCCCTGAACGCGGCGGCTACGCGGGCACCGCGTAGTCGCGCTCGCTCATCAGGTCCACGCCGCAGGGCAGCGATTCCGCCCAGGCGATGAACTCCTGCACGGCGGCGCCCTGCATCGGCGCGCCGTGCTGCGGAACGATCATGTCGATGGGCAACTTGCGCACCATCTGCGCCCACAGCCGCATCACCTTGTTCGACACCATGTAGCGGCGGTGGAAGCCTTCCATGCGCGGCACGTGGCCGGCCAGGGATGTGACCGGCTTCTTGGCAGCCTCGCCGCCGATGAGCGAAGCGCCGAGGTCGCCGGAGAACAGGATCTTGCTCACCGGGTCGTAGAACTGGAAGTTGCCTTCCGAGTGCAGGAAGTGCGCCGGCAGGGCGATCAGCTCGCTGCGGCCGATCGGGATGCGCGCACCGGCGTCGGGGATGCCCACGACGCGGCCGGTGGTCTTGCCCGGCTTGCAGAAGTGCGGCACGAAGCGCTCCCAGATGCGCGAGATGTAGACCTTCGCGCTGCTGGTCGTGGTCAGCCAGCGGTCCAGCGAGGCGATGATGTCCGGGTCGGCGTGCGAGGCGACGATCGCCGAGAGCTGCTGCGGCGAGAAGAAGCGCGTCATCGCGAGGTAGAGCTCGCCGTAGGCGAGGTTGCCGCCCGGATCGACGATCGCGCCGGTGTCGCCGTCGACGATCAGGAACTGGTTGGACTGCACCGCCTCGCCGCCCTCCTCGCAGAGGTCGGTGAACATCAGGCACAGGTGGCCCTTCTGGTTGAACAGCTCGATCGGCATGGCGGGCCCCGCAGGATTGGCAGGCGCGAAGTGTGTTGGGCCGCGGCACGGCGGAACTTGACCCACCTCAATCGACTGTCGGGCTCAGGCCACGAACAGGCCGTCGGGGCGCAACTCCATCACACGATCGGCCCGTTGCGCCGCCGCGTGCGAGTGCGTGACGAGCAGGCAGGCCGTGCGGTGCGCGCGCGACTGCTGCACCAGCACGTCCATCACGCGCAATGCGTTGCCGGCGTCCAGGTTGCCGGTGGGCTCGTCGGCGAGGATCAGCTTCGGCGCATGCACCAGCGCGCGCGCGATCGCCACGCGCTGCAGCTGGCCGCCCGACAGCGTCTGCGGCAGCCGCTCGCCCAGGCCGGCCAGGCCCACTTCGTCGAGCGCGCGCGCGACGGCGGCGTCGTCGGGGCGATGCAGCAGCAGCAGCGGCAGCGCGACGTTCTGCGCCACCGTCAGGTGCGGCAGCACGTGGAAGGCCTGGAAGACGAAGCCGAGGTCGCGCCGGCGCAGCAGGGCCTGCTCGGGCTCGCCCATCGCCGTGACGTCCGCGCCGGACAGGACGACCCGGCCCGCATCGAGCGTGTCCAGGCCGGCGATGCAGTTCAGCAGCGTGGACTTGCCCACGCCCGACTCGCCGACGATGGCGACGAACTCGCCCTCGGCCAGCGCGAGCTCGACGCCCGCGAACACCGGCGTGCTGCCGTAGCGTTTGGCCAGTCCGTGCAACTGCAGCATGGCTCAGCGCGCCATCAGGCGTTCGGCGTGATGGCGGGCCCGCTCGACGGCACGGTCGAGCACGCCGGGCTCGTCGCAGGCCAGCAGCTCGCGGGCTTCCATGCCGCGCAGCCAGGTCAGCTGGCGCTTGGCGAGCTGCCGCGTGGCGGCGATGCCGCGCTCGGGCAGCTCGTCGAGCTCGCCGCGGTCGAGCGCCTCCCAGGTCTGGCGGTAGCCCACGCAGCGCATCGAGGGCAGCTCGGCGTTCAGGTCGCCGCGCGCGCGCAACGCCCGCACCTCGTCGACCAGCCCGGCCGCGAGCATCTGCGTGAAACGCTGTGCGATGCGCTCGTGCAGCCAGGCGCGGCTGGCCGGCTCCAGCGAAAGCAGCGGCGGCGCGGCCGACGCCGGCAGCGGCTCGCGGTGGAACGAGGACATCGGCCGGCCGCTGAGGCGGAACACCTCGAGCGCACGCTGGATGCGCTGCGTGTCGCCGGGCGGCAGCCGCGCCGCGGTGAGCGGGTCCACCTTCGCGAGCTCGGCATGCATGGCCGCCGGGCCGCGGCGGAAGGCTTCGTCCTCGAGGGCCGCGCGCAGCGCGGCATCCGCCGGCGGCATCTCGTGCAGGCCCTGGAACAGGGCGCGGAAGTAGAGCATCGTGCCGCCCACCAGCAGCGGCAGCCGCCCGCGCGCGCGGATGGCGTCGATCAGCGTGCGCGCATCGTCGACGAATCGCGCCGCCGAGTAGGCCTGCGTCGGCTCGACGATGTCGATCAGGTGGTGCGGCACGGCGGCGCGTTCGGCCGCGCTCGGCTTGGCGGTGCCGATGTCCATGCCGCGGTAGACCAGGGCGGAGTCGACGCTGACGATCTCCACCGGCAGCGCCTGCGCGATCGCCAGGGCGGCAGCGGTCTTGCCGGCGGCGGTGGGGCCGGCCAGGCACAGGCAGCGCAGGGCTTCGCTCATGCGGCGCTCGCTTTCGCAGCCAGCGTCTCGCCGAACGGATCGCCGTGGCGCTGCACCAGCGTCCACGCGGTGGCGCACAGCAGCAGGCCGAGCACGCTCATGCCCAGCGTCATCGGCAGGGCCGAGCCGCTGGAGGACGCGCCGAGGAACAGCCCGACGCCGAAGGCCACCAGCATCATCCAGAAGCCCGACAGCGAGGCGGCGGTGCCGGCCTTGTCGGGGAAGGGGCCGATGGCGCCGGTCTGCCCGCAGGGCTGGTGCACGCCGTGGCCCACGCAATACAGCCATGAAGGCAGCAGCACCGCCCAGACCGCGTGCACCCCGGCCAGCGCCAGCGCCGCCATGCCCAGGCAGCCGGCCAGCGTGGACAGTGCGCCGCGGCGCACCGCGCCGCGCAGCCCGTGGCGGGCGAGCAGGCGCCGGCACCAGAAGGTGCCGACGATGTAGGCGAAGGACTGGCTCAGCATGATCAGCCCGTAGGCCACCTTGCTCGTGCCCAGCAGGCCGATGTAGACGAAGCTCGAGCCGGCGAGCAGGAAGAACAGCCCGCCGTACGCGAAGCCCGACAGCAGCGTCCAGGCGCGGAAGGTCGGGTGCCTGGCCACCGCCGCCCAGTTGCGCAGCAGCGGGCCGAGCTGCGTGGCGCGCGGGTTGCGCTGCGGCACGGTTTCCTCGTAGCGCCAGGCCACCACGGCGAGCATGGCGGCGCCGCACACCGCCACCACCATCAGCGCCGCCTGCCAGCTGAACCATTGCACCACCACGCCGCCGACGAGCGGGCTGGCCATCGCGATCACGCCCAGGCCGCTGAGTGCGCGCGACATCACGCGGGCGCCTTCGTGCGGCGGGTAGAGGTCGCGCACGATCGAGCGGCCGCAGGTCACCGCGGCGGCCATGCCGGCGCCCTGCAGGGCCCGCCAGGCGATCAGCCAGTCGATGCCGGGGGCCAGGGCGCCACCCACGCTGGCCAGCGTGTAGATGGACAGGCCCACCAGCAGCACCGGCCGGCGGCCGAAGCGGTCGGCCAGCGGGCCGCAGACCAGCTGCGCCAGGCCGAAGCAGATGATCAGTGCCGACAGCGTCAGCTGCGTGGCGGCCATGCTGGCCGCGAACTCGCGCTGCAGCGTCGGCAGCGCGGGCAGGTAGAGGTCGGTGGTGATCGGCTGGATGCCCAGCAGCAGCGTGAGCAGCAGCACCACCACCGCCGGGCTCATGCGGTGGGGCGCGGGAACGGGAGAAACCATGCGCGCAGCCTAACAGGCGCGTCCGATCGACCCTGCCGCCGGCGTTGCATTCGGTCACCGGCCGCGGCCCGTGCTTGTTACGATGTATCCGGCGACATGGGAAGCGTGCCCATGCGTCTCACAACAACCAGCAAGCTCCGCTTCAAAGGAACTCTCATGAAGACAACGACCCGTTGGATGACCCGCCTGATCGCCATGTGCCTCAGCTTCGCCGGCTTCGTGCACAGCGCACAGGCCACGCTCGTCAGCACCGAACAGGTGGCGGCCAGCGAGGGCGTGACCGGCGCCGCCGAGCAACGTGCCCACGTGTACGAGATGCTGACCCGCGCCGACGTGGCGGCAGCCCTGCAGGAGCGCGGCGTCGACATGGAGCAGGCCAAGGCCCGCGTGGCCGCGCTGACCGATGCCGAAGTCGCCCACGTGGCGCAGACGCTGGACACCGCTCCCGCCGGCGCCAGCGATGTGCTCGGCACGATCGTCTTCATCTTCCTGCTGCTGCTGATCACCGACATCCTCGGCTTCACGAAGATCTTCCCGTTCACCCGCTCGATCCGCTGATCCGG
>CAZVLY010000052.1:0-17827 GCA_964628175.1 uncultured Piscinibacter sp.
GCCGAAGCGCTGCAGCATGCGCCCGGCGGTCTCGAAGATCGCCAGCTCGCCCACGCTGTGCTCGCTGTACTGCGCGGCACGCACGCGCAGCGGCCGCGCGTCGTCGAGCAGGCGCTGCAGCAGCGCGCGCTTGTCGGCCTCGGCCAGCGCGCTGTAGTCGGCCTCGATGCGCGCCGTCTTCAGCAGCTCGGCGATCACCGCCTCGTGCTTGTCGGAGCTCTGGCGCAGGTCCACCGTGGCGAGGTGGAAGCCGAACACCTGGACCGCGCGCATCAGCGGGCGCAGCCGCGGGCCGACCAGCGCGCCGGCATGGTGGGAGTGCAGCGAGGCCTCGATGACGCGCAGGTCGGCGAGGAACTCCTCGGCATTCAGGTACGGGCTCTCCGGCGCCACTGCGTGGCGCAGCGCCTCGGTGCCGGTCAGGTCGTGCAGCGTGGCGGCCAGCCGCGCGTACATGCCGATCAGCGCGCGGCGGTAGGGCTCGTCCTGGCGGTGCGCGTTGTGGTCGGGCGAGCGCTCGGCCAGCGCCTGCATTTGCGCCGTCACCGGCGCGAGCATGGCCGACATCGACAACTCGCTGCCCAGCGAATGCACTTCGGTCAGGTAGAAGCGCAGCACCGTCTCGCTCTGCCGGCGCAGCGCCATCTGCAGCGTGGCCTCGGTGACGAAGGGGTTGCCGTCGCGGTCGCCGCCGATCCAGTTGCCCATGCGGAAGAAGCTGGCGATCTTGTGGCCGGGCAGCGCCTCCTCGATCTCGCGGTACATGCGCGGGATCTGGCGCAGGAAGGTCGCGTGGTAGTAGCTCAGCGCGTTCTCGATCTCGTCGGACACGGTGAGCTTGGCGGTGCGCAGCATGCGCGTCTGCCACAGCTGCGTGACGCGGGCGCGGATCAGCGCGGTGTTCTCTTCGCGCTCGCGCTCGGTGCGCAGCTCGTCGCGCTCGCCGATCAGCTCGGCGATGGCACGTTCGGCGTCGAGGATGCTCTTGCGCTGCACTTCGGTGGGGTGGGCGGTGAGCACCGGGCTGATGTAGGCGTGCTGCAGCGTGCGTGCGATCTCCGTGGCGCGGATGTCGGCCTCGGCCAGGCGCTCGAAGGTCATCGCCAGCGAGCCTTCCTGCAGGTGGCCCTGGCCCTCGTGGTGCATGCGCCGGCGCACGTGGTGGCGGTCTTCGGCGATGTTGGCCAGGTGCGAGAAGTAGCTGAAGGCGCGGATCACGCTGACGGTCTGGTCGCCCGACAGGTTCTTCAGCAGCCGGTCCAGCGCGCGGCCGGCCTGCGCGTCGCTCTTCAGCCGGTAACCCACCGACAGCTTGCGCACCCGCTCGATCAGCTCGAAGGCGTCCTTGCCTTCCTGCTCGCGGATCACGTCGCCGAGGATGCGGCCGAGCAGCCGGATGTCCTCCACCAGCGGTCGGTTCTTCTCGGCGGCGTCGCTCGCGCTGCGGCGGGGGGCGGTGGGCATGGGCATCCTCTGCGGCTGTAACTCGGTTACGTCGCCGGCATCCTAGCAGCGGGACCCCGCGAAAACGCCTCGGACGGGGCGCTCGCGGTTACCAAGCGGTTTCGAGATGGCGGCTCGCGCACGGACGGAGCAAGGAGCGCGCCTGCTAGCATCCCGACATGGCCGAATCCATCGTCATCGCCACCCGTGAAAGCCGACTGGCCCTGTGGCAGGCCGAACATGTGCGCGACCTGCTCACGCAGCGTTTCGGGGCACAGGTCGACCTGCTGGGCATGACCACCCGCGGCGACCAGATCCTCGACCGCACCCTGTCCAAGGTCGGCGGCAAGGGCCTGTTCGTCAAGGAGCTCGAGACGGCGCTCGAGGAAGGGCGCGCGCACCTCGCGGTGCACTCGCTGAAGGACGTGCCGATGGACCTGCCCGAGGGCTTCGCGCTGGCCGCGGTGCTCGACCGCGAGGATCCACGCGATGCCTTCGTCTCGCCGCGCTACGAACGGCTGGCCGACTTGCCGCAGGGCGCCAAGGTCGGGACGTCATCGCTGCGCCGCTGGGTGCAACTCGGTGCGTTGCGCCCCGACCTGGTGGTCGAGCCGCTGCGCGGCAACCTCGACACGCGGCTGCGCAAGCTCGACGAGGGCCAGTACGACGCCATCGTGCTGGCCGCCGCCGGCCTGAAGCGCCTCGGGCTCGGCGAGCGCATCCGCAGCGTCTTCGAACCCGGCGAGATGCTGCCCTGTGCAGGGCAGGGCGCGCTGGGCATCGAGGTGCGCGCCGACAACCAGTCGCTGCTCGACCAGCTGGGCACGATGACGCACCGCCCCACCTGGCTGGCGGTGCAGGCCGAACGCGCCGTGTCGCGTGCGCTGGGCGGCAGCTGCAGCATGCCGCTGGCCGTGCACGGCAGCTGGCGCGGCGACAAGCTCTGGCTGCGCGCCGTGCTCGGCCATCCGCAGCAACCGCTGGCCGCGCTGCTGCGCAGCGAGGTCGAAGAGGCCGTGCAGACCGACGCGCAGGCCCGCGCGCTGGGCGAACGCGCCGCGCAGGCG
The DNA here is from genome assembly GCA_964628175.1 of uncultured Piscinibacter sp. Taxonomy (GTDB): domain Bacteria; phylum Pseudomonadota; class Gammaproteobacteria; order Burkholderiales; family Burkholderiaceae_C; genus Piscinibacter. The sequence goes on from CAZVLY010000052.1 coordinate 2,511, forward strand.
CTGCGCTCGCACGGCGCGGCGGGTTACCTCGCCGAAGCCTGATCGCCCGGGCATGAAGCTGCTCGTCACCCGTCCCGCCGCGCAGGCGGCCGAGTGGGTGGTCTGGCTGCGCGAGCGGGGCGTCCAGGCGCAGGCGCTGCCGCTGATCGGCATCTTCGCGCCACCGGACGCCGCGCCGGTGCGCGAGGCCTGGGCGACGCTGGCGTCGCGGCGCCTGGTGGTCTTCGTCAGCCCGAACGCTGCCGAGCAGTTCTTCGCGCTGCGCCCGGCGGCATCGCGCTGGCCGCAGGCGACCCTGGCCGGTTCACCCGGGCCGGGCACCAGCCGGGTGCTGCGCACGCTGGGCGTGCCGGCCGCTGGCATCGTCGAGCCGCCAGCCGACGCGGCGCAGTTCGACTCCGAATCCCTGTGGCGACAACTGGCCCTGCACGACTGGCGCGGTGCCAGCGTGCTCATCGTGCGCGGCGAGAGCGGCCGCGACTGGCTGGCCGACACCCTGCGCGAACACGGCGCGGCCATCGACTTCGTGACGGCCTACCAGCGTGGTGCGCCATCGCTGGACGAGACCGAGCGCGCCCTGCTGGGCCAGGCCGTGGCGCAGCCGCAGGCGCACGCCTGGCTGTTCAGCAGCTCCGAGTCCATCGCCCACCTCGAGGCCCTGGTGCCGCATGGACGCTGGCAGGCGGCACAGGCACTGGCCACGCACCCGCGCATCGCGCAGCGGGCGCGTGAGGCCGGTTTCGGCCAGGTGCACGAATGCCGCCCCTCCGTCGAGGCCGTGGTGGCCTGCCTACAATCGATCGCGAACCCCCCGGCCCCCACGACGTGAGCGACGTTGCCCCCACCCCCGAACCGCGCGACGAGACTTCGTCGTCGGCAGCGCCCGCGCCTGTTGCGGCGGCCCCGGCCGTGGCGCCGCCGACAACGCGCTGGTGGGCCGCCATCGCGGCGCTGCTGCTGGTGCTGGGCGTGCTCGCCCTGGCGCTGGCCTGGAAGACCGACCAGCGTGTCGCCAGCCTCGAGCAGGAGCTCGTGAAGCGCCAGCAGGACAGCGCCCGCCAGGCCGTCGAGGCGCAGATGCTGGCCAAGCAGGCGCACGAAGGCATGGGTGCCGCGGCGGCCAAGGTGGCGCTGCTCGAAGCGCGCGTCGCCGAGGTGGCGCTGCAGCGCACGCAGCTCGAGGACCTGATCCAGTCGCTCTCGCGTTCGCGCGACGAGAACCTGCTGGTCGACATCGAGGCGGCCATCCGCATGGCGCTGCAGCAGGGCGCGATCACCGGCAGCACCGAGCCGCTGGTGCTGGTGCTGCGGCAGAGCGACGAGCGTCTGGCGCGCTACAGCCAGCCGCGCCTGGAAGGCGTGCGCCGTGCGATCGCCCGCGATCTGGACCGCGTCAAGTCGATCGGCGCCACCGACGTGGCCAGCCTGACCATCAAGCTCGACGAGGCGATGCGCATGGTCGACGAACTGCCCATGCTCGCCGTGGCCGAACCGCGGCGCGAGCCGCAGCGTCCCGCCGCAACGGCCAGTGCAGCGCGAGCCGCGGCGGCCGGCGCGTCGGCGCCGGCCTGGTCCCTGCCTGCGGCCTGGGGCGAGGCGTGGCGCAGTGTGTCGTCGCGCGTGTGGGGCGAGATCCGCTCGCTCGTGCGCGTGACGCCGGTCGACCACCCCGACGCCGCGCTGCTCGCACCCGAGCAGGCCTTCTTCGTGCGCGAGAACCTGAAGCTGCGCCTGCTCAACGCGCGGCTGGCCTTGCTGAGCCGGCAGTTCGCCATCGCGCAGGCCGATCTGCTCAACGCGCAGGCCATGATCGAGCGCTACTTCGATCGCGGATCGCGCCGCGCGGCCTCGGCCAGCGAACTGATGAAGCAGGTGGCGCAGCAGTCGCGCCAGATGGTGCTGCCCCGGCCGGACGACACGCTCGCTGCACTGACGGCCGCCGCCGCGGGCCGCTGAACGAGGCCCGCACCGCCCATGCGCGCCGTCATCTGGTTCGTCCTGCTCTTCGCCGTGGCGGTGGTGGCCGCGACGACGCTGGGCACCAACGACGGCCTGGTCAGCTTCTACTGGGCCGGACAGCGACTGGATCTGTCGCTCAACCTGTTCCTGCTCCTGCTGGCCGGCACATGTTTCGTGCTGATCACGGTGTTCAACGCGATCAATGCGCTGATCGGCCTGCCCCAGCGGGCGCGCGAGTGGCGCGTGGCGCGTCGCGACCGCACGGCGCAGGCCTCGCTGCGCGAGGCGCTGGCCCAGTACTTCGGTGGCCGCTACAGCCGCGCGCAGAAGGCCGCCTTGCGCGCACTGGCGATCCAGGGCGACACGCCCGAGCTCGCGCAAGACAACGAGTTCACCGTGCTCGGCCACCTGCTGGCGGCCGGCAGCGCGCACCGCCTGCAGGACCGCGCCGGCCGCGACCGCGCCATCCAGCGCGCGCTGGAGCTGGCCAGCCACAGTGCCGCGGCGCGGTCGGCCGAAGAGGGCGCCCGGCTGCTGGCGGCCGAATGGGCGCTCGATGACCGCGACGCGACGCGCGCGCTCGAACTGCTCGGCGAGCTGCCCACCGGCGTGGCCCGGCGCACCCAGGCCCTGCGCTTGCGCCTGCAGGCCACGCGACTGGGCCGCCAGCCGCAGGAGGCCCTGAAAACGGCCCGGCTGCTGGCCAAGCACCAGGGATTCTCCAAGTCGGCGGCGCAGGGCCTGCTGCGCTCGCTGGCCTTCGAGTCGCTGGACACCGCACGCGATGCCGACCAGCTGCGCCGCGTCTGGACGCAGCTCGATGCACTCGACCGGCGCGATGCCTTCGTGGCCGCGCGCGCCGCGAGTCGGGCGGCCGGCTTCGGCGCCAGCGACGAGGCGCGCGGCTGGCTGCGGCCGTTCTGGGATCGATTGAACGAGCTGTCGCCCGAGGAACGATCGGCGATCTCGCTGGCGCTGGTGGAGGCCGTCGCCGGCCTCGGCGTCGACTGGCTGCCGCGCCTGGAGTCCGCAGCACGGGCCTATGCGCGCGAGGGAGCGATGGCTTTCGCGGTGGGCATCGCACTGGCCGAACGGCAACTGTGGGGCAAGGCGGCGCGCCTGCTCGAGGAGTCGGCCGGCGACGCGAACTTGCCCGCGTCGGCGCGGCGCCAGGCCTGGCTGACGCTGGCACGCATCGCGGCCGAGCAGGACGACGGTGCAGGCGCGGCCCGCGCCTACGAGGCGGCAGCCACGCTCAACTGAAGCGCGCCGGAACACTGCTATACTGCGCGGCTACGCGGCTGTAGCTCAGTTGGATAGAGTACTTGGCTACGAACCAAGGGGTCGTGGGTTCGAATCCTGCCAGCCGCACCAGAATTTCGGTTCTAGAACAACGGGTCAGCTCCACAAGGGCTGGCCCGTTCTTCTTTGCGGCCGCCGTTCGGTGTGCGACGGCCGCGCGTGTCAGCGAGCCGCCAAGTTCGCGGGTTTATGCTGACGGCCTTTGCGCCGACCCACGGAAGAACCGACCATGTCCAACCGCATTCCCGCCACCCTGATCGCCGGCGACGGCATCGGCCCCGAAATCGTCGAGGCCACGCTGGCCGCTCTCGATGCCCTGGGCGCCCCCTTCGAGTGGGAGCCGCAGGTGGCCGGCCTGGCGGGCGTGACTTCCAGCGGCGACCCGTTGCCCCAGGCCACGCTGGACAGCATCCGCCGCACCCGGCTGGCGCTCAAGGGCCCGCTGGAAACGCCCTCGGGCGGCGGCTATCGCAGCTCGAACGTGCGGCTGCGCGAGGAATTCAAGCTGTTCGCCAACCTGCGCCCGGCGCTGACCATCGTGCCCGGCGGCCGCTTCGACAAGATCGACCTGGTGGTCGTGCGCGAGAACCTCGAAGGCCTGTACATCGGCCACGAGCACTACGTGCAGATCGACGACGACCCGCACGCCGTGGCCATGGCCACCGGCATCAACACGCGCGCCGGCTGCCGCCACATCCTCGAATTCGCCTTCGAGCACGCCATCGCCACCGGGCGCAAGAAGGTGACGATCGTGCACAAGGCCAACATCATGAAGGCGCTCACCGGCATCTTCAAGGAAACGGCCGAGCAGATGTACGAGGAGAAGTACAAGGGCCGCTTCGTGATGGACACGGTGATCGTCGACGCCTGCGCGATGAAGCTGGTGCTCAACCCCTGGCAGTTCGACATGCTGGTCACGACCAACCTGTTCGGCGACATCCTGTCCGACCTCGTCGCCGGCCTGGTCGGCGGGCTGGGCATGGCGCCAGGCGCCAACATCGGCGCCGACGCGGCGATCTTCGAGGCGGTGCACGGCTCGGCGCCCGACATCGCCGGGCAGGGCAAGGCGAACCCGATCGCTCTCATGCTCGCCGCGGCGATGATGCTCGACCACGTCAAGCGCAAGGACCTCGCCGACCGGCTTCGCCGCGCGATCGACGCCACGCTGAACATCGACATGGTGCGCACCGGCGACCTGGGCGGCAAGGCCAGCACCTCGGAGTTCACGCGGGCCCTGGTGAGCCGCATCAAGAACGGCTGAGCTTGAAGCGCGGCGAGGCGGCCGCATGTGGGAGCCATGGCGCCGACGAATGACGGCGCAAGGAAGTCCATCATGTCCGCCCACAGCTTCGCGCTGCAACGCAGCAACCTGGAGAACCTGGCCATGCTGGCCGGGGTGTTCGAGCGTGTCGAGCGCAGCAGCACGTCGGTCGACGCACAGCAATACCTGGTGCTCGTCGACCGGCTGAAGGTGGCGCTCGCCGCCGACCTGCCCACCCAGGGGCTGAACGCCGTGCTGGCCGCCCATCCGGCCGTTGCCGAACTGTACGAAAACCTGCACTACGCCCACGCCGGACTGTGCCGCTCTCCGCTGGAAAGCGCCGTGGCCGCCGAGTCGGCCGCCCGGGAGGTGCTGAGGCGGCTGGCGGGCGCGTCGCGCGCCTGAGCCGCCCGGTTCAGGAAATCGCCGCCACCAGCAGCGCCTGCAGCGTGAACTGCCGGCATTCGCCGCGGTCGGTGCCGATCTGGCCGCCCAGGGGCCAGGGTGGGTCCGACCGGGCGTCCACCACGATGTCGGAGTCCGTACCGGCCTGATCGACGCTTTCGTACAGCCGCAACCGTTCGCCGCGGGCGAAGGCGCGGGCGCGCAGGCGCTCCAGCCGATCCGGATCGGGCCAGCGGTGGCGCGGGGCGGCGATGCGCAATTCCATCCCGGTGGCCGCGGCGGCGTGCAGCAGCGCGTCGCCGCAGGGCGTGCGCGGGTCGCCGACGAAACACACGCTCAACCGGTCGAGCGGCTTTCCGCCGCACTGTTCCTGCATGTTCAGCAGTTCGGCGAGAACGCGCGTCGGGTGGCCGTGCGAACCCAGCCCGTTGAAGACCGGCACGCCGGCGCCCTGCGCGACCCGTGCCACCAGCTCCGGAGACATGGACTCGCAGTCGATCGCGTCGTACAGGCGGCCGAGCATCCGCGCCGTGGCCTCGTCGGCGCTGTCGGGGGCGATGCGGGCATCGCTGGGGCGAAGGTGCGACACCTGCGCGCCCAGCTCGATGGCGGCCTGTCTCAGGCTGCCGGCGCCGTCGGACGGCGCGGCGTCGTTCAGCAAGGCCAGGTTGCAGCCGCGCAGCGGCGCCACAGGCTGACCGCTCAGGCGCGCCTGCTTCAGGCGGCGCGCCGTCTCCAGGACGTCGAGCACGTCGGAACGCGACAGGGTGTCCACCGACCAGAGGTTGCGGTGGTGGATGGTGGGGCGAGGGTACATCTCAGGCGGGAACGTACCCAAATTCGAGTCGACAGACTTGATCGGCATCAAATGTGAGCCGCCTTCGGCCGGGTGATACCTTGCTGAGACAGTCTGTTTACGCAGCGTTACCCAGCGTGCAGCGCCGTTCTCACGGCGTTTTCGCACGGCGCCGAGACTCGCTTTCATTGACAAGGAGCAAGTCACATGAGCACCGCCACCCCCCACAGCGCCCAGACCAACAGCCAGCGCATCGCCGCCTGCCTCGACCTGCTGCGCGAGGCGCTGCCCATCCAGCGCCGGGTCGTGCATGCCGGCGACGCCCTCTACCAGGCGGGTGAACGTTTCACCAACCTGCACGTGCTGAACTCCGGCATGGTGAAGATCGTCAATCTCTCGCCCGATGGCCGCGAGCAGGTCGTCGGGCTTCACTTCCGCGGCGACTGGCTCGGCTTCGACGGCATCGCCACCGGCAGCTATGGCTGCGACGCGATCGCCATGGACACCGGCGAGGTCTGGACCTTCCGCTACGACGCGCTGCTCGAAGCCTGCACCGCCCAGCCGGGGCTGTTGTCGGTGCTGCACGAGGCGATGAGCCGCGAGATCGGCCGCGACCGCGACTCGATGATGTCGCTGTGCACGCTGCCCGCCGACGCGCGAGTGGCCGACTTCCTGCGCAACTGGGCCGAGGCGCTGTCCGACCGCGGCCTGCGCACCGACCAGATCACCTTGCGCATGACCCGTGCCGAGATCGGCAACTACCTGGGCATGACGCTGGAGACGGTGAGCCGCGCGCTGTCGCGCCTGGCGCGCACCGACGTGATCCGCTTCGCCGAGAAGGGCCGCCGCGAGATCCAGATCCCGCAGGTCGAAGCCCTCAGCGAATTCATCCAGCGCTGCGTCGCGCCGGCAGCGGCGAACAACGCCGCGGTGATTCACTGAAGCCCGGCCGGATCCCGGTCGCTCAGCTGCGGGTGGCCAGCACGCGTGCCATCGCCCGGCCGAGTTCGGCCCGGGTGTAGGGCTTGCGCAGCAGGTCCCAGCCGGGTGGCGCATCCAGCAGCGCGCTGGCGTAGCCGCTCATCAGCAGCACCGGCAGGCCCGGGAAGCGCTGGCGCGCCTGCTCCGCGAGTTCGGTGCCGCGAATGCCCGTGCCCAGGGCGATGTCGGTGAGCAGCAGGTCGAACTGGCCGGGCACGCCCAGTTCCAGCAAGGCCTTCTCGCCGTTGGCACAGGCCGTGACCTTGCAGCCCAGGCCGGCGAGAAAGCGCTGAGCCACGCTGCGCACCTCCGCGTCGTCTTCGACCAGCAGGACGCGCAGGTCCCGCGGGATGGTGCCCACCGCGGCGTCGGCCTCGCCGTCGAGCGTGGCAGCATCCTTCTCCCCGGGCAGGAACAGCGTGATCGTGGTGCCGGCGCCGAGCGTGCTGTCCAGGCGCAGCGCGCCCTTGGACTGCTTGGCGAAGCCGTACACGGTCGACAGGCCGAGCCCGGTGCCGCGGCCGGCCTCCTTGGTGGTGAAGAAGGGCTCGAAGGCACGCTCCTTCACCGCGTCGGACATGCCCGCGCCGTTGTCGCCCACGGCGATGGCCACGTAGGACACGCCGTCGTGTTCCGCCAGCTCCGCCGGCAGATCGGGCGAGCGCGCCGGCACCTCGCGGCAGGCGAACCAGAGCAGCCCGCCGTCGGGCATCGCGTCGCGCGCGTTGATGGCGATGTTCAGCAGCGCCGATTCGAGTTGCCCGGCATCGGCCAGCACCGGCGGACACTCGGGCGGCGTGTCGACCTCGATGCGGATGCGCTGATCCAGCGTTCGCCGCAGCATGTCGGCCAGCGACTGCAGCAGCGCGCCGGCGTCCAGCGCCGTGGGCTGCAGCACCTGGCGGCGCGAGAAGGCGAGCAGCTTGCTCGTCAGCTCGGCGCCACGGCGGCTGGCGCGAGCCGCCGCGCCGACGAGCTGCTGCGCGAACGGGTCGCCGGCCACCGCCGGCAGGTCTTCCAGCACCTGCAGGTTCCCCGAGATCACCGTGAGCAGGTTGTTGAAGTCGTGGGCGATGCCGCCGGTGAGCTGGCCCACGCTCTCCAGGCGTTGCGAATGGTTGAGCGCCTCCTCGGTCTGCGCGCGCTGCAGGCTGGTGGCCAGCAGACTGGTCAGCGCGTCAAGAAAGCGCAGCTCGTCGTCGCCGAACCGGCCCGGCCGCAGCGCGCGCACCGCCAGCGCGCCGACGATGCGGCCGCGGTCGGACAGCGGCACGGCCAGGGCGCTGGCGAGCCCGGCGCGGCGGTGGCTCTCGGGGATCGCGAAGCGCTGCTCTGCGGCGCAATCGTCCACGCGCACCGGCCGGCCCTGCGCGAGCACGAAGCCGGGCAGGGTGTCGGGGCGGTTCGGCACGTGGTCGCCGCGTGCTTCGCCGGGCAGGGCGCCGAAACAGGACGCGACGCGGAAGTCCAGCCGGTTCGGTTCGAGCAGGTACACCGCGGCCGACTCCACCTGCAGCGCCTCGGCGGCCACCTGCGGCACCTGATCGAGCAGCTGGTGCGGGTCGCGCGCGTCGACGGCCACGCGGCCGAACTGCGCCACCTGCTCGGCGTAATGCGCGCGCTGCAGCGCCTGGCGCACGCGCGGGTAGGCGCTGATGCCGCGGATCGCGGCGACGACGAAGGGCAGGCCGTGCTGCTGCAGCGGGCTCAGCGCGATCTCGACCATCACCTCGCTGCCGTCGCGGCGTCTGGCCACCAGCTCCATCTGCGTGCCCATGGGCCGCGGGCGCGGCGCCTTCAGGTAGTCACCGCGAAAGCTGGCATGGCGCGGGCGGATGCTGTCGGGCACCAGCGCGTCCACACCCAGGCCGACCAGCTCGCCGACGCCGTAGCCGAGCAGTTGCGCGGCGCCGTCGTTGGCCAGCACGATGCGGCCCTCGGTGTCGACCACCAGCAGCGCGTCGGGGTAAGCGGCGAACAGCGAGCGGAAGACGCCCTGGACGTCGAATCCGTCCGGCAGCGCCTGGCCGATGGGGGGCGGGGCGGGACTCATGCGGGCCGCGTCATTCCACGGCCACCGGCGGCACGAGGATGTAGCCCGCGCCGCGCACCGACTTGATGATCTGCGGATCCTCCGGGTCGACCTCCAGCTTGCGCCGCAGACGCCCGACCTGCACATCGATCGTCCGGTCGAACGGGCCGGCGCTGCGGCCGCGCGTGTGCTCGAGCAGGAAGTCGCGCGACAGCACGCGCCCCGGCGTGCGCGCGAACACGCTGAGCAGGTCGAACTCGCCCGAGGTCAGCGGCATGTCGCGGCCCTGGGTGTCGCTCAGGCGGCGCGCGGCCGTGTCCAGCTGCCACTGCGCGAAGCGCAGCCGCGTCTTCTCGCCCGCCGCGACGGCCGGCCCCGGCGGCAGCGGCGCCGGCCGGCTGGGCGAAGGCTCCAGCCGCCGCAACACGGCCTTGATGCGGGCCACCAGCTCGCGCAGGTCGAAGGGCTTGGTGACGTAGTCGTCGGCGCCGACCTCCAGGCCGACCACCTTATCGATCGCGTCGCCGCGGCCGGTCACGATGACCAGCCCGCAGTGCCAGTGCTCGCGCAGCTGCCGCGCGATGGCAAAGCCGTCTTCGCCGGGCAGGCCGAGGTCGAGCAGCACCAGCGTCGGCGGGTCGCGGCCCATCAGTTCGATCAGGGCAGAGCCGGTGTGCAGCTGGGTGACCCGGAATCCCTGGCTCTCCAGGTACAGGCCCAGCAAGCGCGTGATGTCGACTTCGTCGTCGAGAACGGCAAGGTGGGTCGGGTTCGTCACGTGGCGGGAATTCTCGATAGCGGGATGGACGACATTAGACACCCGCTTGCCCTGCGTCAATCACGCGACCGGCTCGGCAGGTTCCCGGCTTGACGTTTCCGCCCAGCCGCGCTTGAGCCGGCTCAAGCCGCCCGGCGGCCTGCGCGCCTAGCGTCGGGGCCATGCACGGCGACCACGATCCCTGGCAGACCGGCCTGGCCGCCGTCGACGTGCTGGCCGTGTCCGCTGGCGGGCCGCGCATGCTGGCCGAACGCCAGCACGAGCGCCTGGCCGCGCTGCTGGCCGCAGCGAGCGCCTCGCCGGTCTACCGCGAGCGGCTCGCCGGGCGGCGCGGCGAGGATTCGCTCGACGGCGTCGCGCCGATCGGCAAGCGCGAGCTGATGCGGCGCTTCGAGGCCTGGGTGAGCGACCCGGCGTTGCGCCTGGCCGAACTGCAGGCCTGGGTGGCCGACCCGTCGCGCATCGGCGAAGCCTTCGACGGGCGCTTCGTGATCTGGGAGAGCTCGGGCAGCTCCGGAGAACCGGGGCTGTTCGTGCAGGACGCGCGGGCGATGGCCGTCTACGACGCGCTCGAAGGCCTGCGCCGCGCGCCGCTGAACCCGCTGCGGCGCTGGTTCGACCCCTGGTGCCTGGCCGAGCGCATCGCCTTCGTCGGCGCCACCACGGGGCATTTCGCCAGCACGGTGTCGATGCAGCGGCTGCGCCGCCTGCAGCCGGGGCTGGCGCAGCGCATGCAGGGATTCGACTTCCTGCAGCCGCTGCCCGAACTGGTCGAGCAGCTGCACCGGCATGCGCCGACCGTGCTGGCCACCTACCCCAGCGCGGCACTGCTGCTCGCCGAGGAGGCCCGTGCCGGGCGGCTGCGGCTGTCGCTCGCCGAGGTCTGGACTGGTGGCGAATCGCTCAGCGCCGCCATGCGTGCCGAGATCGAGGCCGCGTTCGGCTGCCCGGCGGCCAACAGCTACGGCGCCTCGGAGTTCCTCGCCATCGCGGTGCCGTGCCGGCTGGGCGTGCTGCACCTGAACGCCGACTGGGTGCTGCTCGAGCCGGTGGATGAACACGGCCGCGCCGTGCCGGCCGGCGTGTGCGGCGCCACCACCTGGCTGACCAACCTGGCCAACCACGTGCAGCCGCTGATCCGCTACGACATCGGCGATCGCGTCACCCTGCACGCGTTGCCCTGCGCCTGCGGCTCGCCGCTGCCGGCGCTGGAGGTGCAGGGGCGCACCGACGACATGCTGCGTGTGCGCGATGCGCGCGGTCGCCGCGTCCTGCTGCCGCCGCTGGCCCTGGTCAGCGTGCTCGAAAACGCCGGCGTGCTGGACTTCCAGCTCGTGCAGACCGGCGAGCGCCGCCTGAGCCTGGACATCGGCGCTTGCCATGCCGATGCCGATGCCCGCCGCGCCACGCTCGCGCTGCGCGAGTACCTGGGCCGCCAGGGGCTGACGGGTGTGCGCCTGGAACTGCGCCGCGGCGAGGCGCGGCACGCCGGGCGCAGCGGCAAGCGGCAGCGTGTCGTGGCGGAGTCGGCGCGATGAGTTCGATGTTCACGATGCTCGCCGGCGCCGTGCGCGGCGGCCTGCTGGTGGCCCTGTGCCTGCTGGCGGCCTGCAGCACCCCGCCGGCCGATCCGCGCGGCGGCTTCGCGGCAGCGCTGGCGCGCGCACTGCCGTTCGCCGTTGGCGTGTACGGCGTGGCGCACTCCGAGCCCGCCGCGATCGGCGGCCTGCCACCCAACGTGGACGAACGGGGCGGGGCCGCCTTGCCCTATTCGCGCATCGGCGCGGGCTTCCTGATCGACGCGCAAGGCCACATCGTGACGGCCGCGCATGTGGTCAGCGAGAGCGACGAGGTGATCGTCAAGCTGGCCGATCAGCGCGTGCTGCGCGCCACCGTGATCGGCACCGACCTCGACACCGACATCGCGCTGCTGCACATCGACAGCGCCGGCCCGGTGGCGCCGCCGCTGGGCCGCAGCACCGCGCTGCGCCCGGGCCACTGGGTGCTGTCGGTGGGCGAACCCTACGGCCTGAACCGCTCGGTGGCTGCGGGCATCGTCGGAGGCATGGACCGCCACTTCGGCGACGAACCCGAACTGCTGTTCGTCCAGTCCGACCTGGCACTGAACCCGGGCAACTCCGGCGGGCCGCTGCTCGACGCCACCGGCGACATCGTCGGCATGAACCTGCGCACCGTGGTCGGCGCCTACGGCGCGCCGGGTGTGAGCCTGTCCGTGCCGATCGAGATCGTGCTGGAAATCGTCGCCGAGCTGCGCACCAGCGGCAGCATCGTGCGGCCGCGCCTGGGTGCCGAGTTCGATGACGTGAGCCCGCCGGTGGCGATGGCGCGCGGGAGGGGCACGGTGCAGGGCGCCATGGTGGCGATCGTCCGCCGCGGCAGCCTGGCCGAGCGCATGGGCCTGAAGGTCGACGACATCGTGCTGGCGATCAACGATCGGCCGGTCGCGCACAGCGCCGACCTGGCACGGGCGCTGCTCGCCTGGCGGCAGGAGGCCGGCACGCGCATCGTGGTGATGCGTGGCGAAACGCTGCTGACGCTGCGCCTGGAATGAGCCGGCCGGTGTTCAGCCGAGGCGTTGCTGCGCCTGCTCGCGCGCGCCCTGGCAGCGCGTGCAGCGCACCGCGAAGGGTTCGGCGGCCAGGCGGCGCGGGTCGATGAGATCGTCGCAGTCCTTGCACTGCCCGTAGCGGCCGGCGTCCAGCCGCTGCAGCGCCTCGCCGATCTCGCGCAACTCGGCCACGTCACGGCCGATCTCGGCGTCGTTGATGCCGGTGCTGACCTGCGCATCGGCTTCTTCCTCGCGGTCGCGCACTTCGCGCGCCACGGCGGACGGGTCGGTCCGGCCGAGCTGGCGCGCCGACTCGACCTCGGCGCGCAGCGCGCGTTCGCGGTCCTGCAGCGTGGCACGCACCTGGGCGGCAGCGGCGCTGCGCGGGTCGAGCGGGTAGGTCGGGCTCATCGTCAACTCCTCGGGATGTCGACTTCATTGTCGGCGCGGCACGCCGCACATCGCTTGATGAATCACAAGCACACCCTCCGCGCGGGCGCGCTCGGCTCAGAACAGCGTCCGCGCGAAATGTGCCAGCGTTCGCGCGTGGGCCAGCGCCGCCGAAGGCGCGTGGTAGCTCGCGCGCTCCCAGCAGTTGAAGCCATGCTCGGCGTCGTAGAGGTGGATCTCGGCGTCGCGGCCGCTGAATGCCGCCTTCACGCGGTCGACGGCGGGTGGCGGGATGTGCGCGTCGCGCGTGCCGTAGTGGAACTGGATCGGGCAGCGCACGCCGCTGGCGAGGCCGAGTTGGTCGTGGATGCCGCCGCCGTAGTAGCACGAGGCGGCGTCCACATCGGCGGTGGCCGCGGCCACGTAGGCCAGGCGCCCGCCCAGGCAGAAACCGAAGGCGCCGACGCGGCCGTCGCGCTCGGGCCGCGCGCGCAAGGCGGCCAGGCTGGTCTGGATGTCGGCGACGAGCTGGGCCGGGTCGGCGGACTTGATCAGCGCCATCGCGCGCTCGCGATCGGCACCTTCGTAGCCGAGCTCGACTCGGGGCGCCTCGCGCCAGAACAGATCGGGCGTCAGCACCACGAAGCCATCGAGTGCGTACTGGTCGGCCACCGCGCGGATGTGGCGGTTCACGCCGAAGATCTCCTGGAACAGCAGCAGGGCCGGGCCGCGCCCCGCGGGCGGCAGCGAAAGGTAGGCGTCGTAGCGGCCGCCCCCGCTGGCCTCGATCGAAATCCACTCGCTGCGCATGGGCGCCTCTCCGGAATAATGCACCGGCCGCACTATAGGCGCGCCGCGCCTGCCCCCGGAGCCCGCTGCATGAACGACGACCCCCACCACTGGCATGCCGACACCCGCGTGCTGCACGGCGACAGCGGCCTGTCCGACGACACGTCGGTGGTCGCGCCGATCCACTACAGCGCCACCTTCCGCGCCCGCGACGCCGGCGAGTTCGCCGACATGGCCACGCGCGCGCGCCACCCGGCCTACTACACGCGCTACGGCAACCCGGTGCACGAGCGGGTGGCCGCGATCATCGCCGGCCTCGAAGGCACCGAGACCGCGCTCCTCACCGCTTCGGGCATGGGTGCCATCAGCACCACCGTGCTCGCGCTCGTCTCGGCCGGCGACCACGTGGTGGCGCAGACGCGCCACTACATGAGCACCGCCAAGCTGTTCGACGAGGTGCTGCCGCGATTCGGCGTGCAGACCACGCTGGTCGAGCAGAGCGACGTGGACGCGCTGCGCGCCGCGATCCGCCCGAACACGAAGCTGATCATGCTGGAGACGCCAGCCAACCCGACGCTGGTGCTGACCGACCTGCAGGCCGTCTCCGCGATGGCGCGCGAGCGCGGCATCCTGACGATCGTCGACAACACCTTCGCCTCGCCGCTGAACCAGCAGCCGCATGCGCTGGGCATCGACGTCGTGGTGCACAGCGCCACCAAGCTGCTCGGCGGCCACCACGACATCACCGCCGGCGCGGTGTGCAGCTCGAACGCACTCGCCGAGAAGATCTGGCGCATGCACATCACGCTGGGCGCCGTGCTCTCGCCGATGGATGCCTGGCTGCTGCTGCGCGGGCTGCGCACGCTGGCCGTGCGCATCGAGCGCATCAACGCCAACGCGCTGGCGCTGGCGCGCTGGCTGGAGCAGCAGCCGCAGGTCGAGAAGGTGCACTACCCCGGCCTGGAGAGCCATCCGCAGCACGCGCTGGCGAAACGCCAGATGAAGGGCGGCGGCCCGGTGATCGCCTTCGCGGTGAAAGGCGGCTTCGAGGCCACCGGGCGCTTCGTCGCGGCGCTCGAACTCGCCACCCACGCGGTAAGCCTGGGTGGCGTGGAATCGCTGATCGTGCACACGGCGGCAATGTGGTCGGGCACGATGAACGAGGCGCAGATGCAGGCCGCGGGCATCCCGCCGAACTTCGTGCGCTACTCGGTCGGGCTGGAGCATGTCGACGACCTGAAGAAGGACCTCGCCCGCGCGCTCGCGCAGGCCTTGCCGGAGCACACACGATGAGCAACAACGAGACTGTGGTGATCGTGACCGGCGCCGCTGGCGCGCTGGGCCGCGCAGTGGTGCAGCGTTTCCAGGCCGACGGCGCGCGGCTGGCGCTGTTCGACCGCGATGCGGCGGTGTTGAAGCAGATGTTCCCGACGGCCGTTTTCGCCGAGGCGGTGGACATCACCGACGAGGCAGCCGTGGCTGCAGCGGTCGGCCGCATCGTGAAGTCGCTCGGCCGCGTCGATGTGCTGGTGCACGTGGCCGGCGGCTTCGAGATGGGCGAGGGCGTGGCGCAGATGACGCGCGCCTCGTGGGAGCGCATGTTCGGCCTGAACGCCTGGTCCTTCGTCGCGCTGGCCAAACCCGTGGTGGCGCAGATGCGCGCGCAGGGCAGCGGCAGCATTGTCGCGGTGAGCGCGGCGGCCGCCGGCGGCGGGCAGGCGCTCAAGGGGGCCTACATCGCCTCCAAGAGCGCGCTGCAGCGCCTGGTCGAATCGCTTGCCGCCGAACTGGCCGGCAGCGGCATCCGCGTCAACAGCGTGGCGCCGACCACGCTGGACACCCCGGCCAACCGTGCCGCCATGCCCGATGCCGACCGTTCGGCCTGGGTCAGCACGGCGGCTGCGGCCGACGCCATCGCCTTCCTCGCCACGCGCAGCGGCGACGCTGTGCAGGGGCAGCACCTGCGGCTGGGCGCTTGAGCGACATTCAAGAGTGACCGCTTCGTTCGGCGCGCGGGCAGGCGGTCCGGGTATGCGCTCTCCGGCCCACGCTCGC
>CAZVLY010000053.1:0-17796 GCA_964628175.1 uncultured Piscinibacter sp.
CCTTCTCGCGCGGCGTCAGCACGAAGCTCGCGCCGTAGGCCAGCATCAGGCGGCGCCGCTCGACGCTCATGCTGTCGGGCATCACCAGAATGAGCTTGTAGCCCTTCACCGCGGCGACCATCGCCAACCCCACCCCGGTGTTGCCCGAGGTCGGCTCGATGATGGTGGCGCCCGGCTTGAGTGCGCCGGCGGCCTCGGCGGCCTCGATCATCGACAGCGCGATGCGGTCCTTGATCGAGCCGCCGGGGTTGGCGCGCTCGCTCTTGATCCACACCTGGTGGGTGGCGCCGAACAGGCGGTTGATGCGGATGTGCGGCGTGTTGCCGATGGTCTGCAGGACGTTGCTGGCGCGCATGGTGTCTCCTCAAGGGATCGGCGGATTATGGGCGTGATAATCGCGTCATGTTTGCCCCCCTCCA
The DNA here is from genome assembly GCA_964628175.1 of uncultured Piscinibacter sp. Taxonomy (GTDB): domain Bacteria; phylum Pseudomonadota; class Gammaproteobacteria; order Burkholderiales; family Burkholderiaceae_C; genus Piscinibacter. The sequence goes on from CAZVLY010000053.1 coordinate 420, forward strand.
GAACGACAGTTTCCTGCGCGCCTGCCTGCGCCAGCCCACCGAGCACACCCCCGTCTGGCTGATGCGCCAGGCCGGCCGCTACCTGCCGGAATACCGCGAGACGCGCGGCAAGGCCGGCAGCTTCATGGGCCTGGCCACCAACACGCAGTACGCCACCGACGTGACCCTGCAGCCGCTGGACCGTTATGCACTGGACGCGGCGATCCTGTTCAGCGACATCCTCACCGTGCCCGACGCGATGGGCCTGGGGCTGAGCTTCGCGCTGGGCGAAGGGCCGAAGTTCGCCCACGCGGTGCGCGACGAGGCTGCCGTCGCGAGGCTGGCCGTGCCCGACATGGCCAAGCTGCGCTACGTGTTCGACGCGGTGACCTCGATCCGCAAGGCGCTGAACGGCCGCGTGCCGCTGATCGGCTTCTCCGGCAGCCCCTGGACGCTGGCCTGCTACATGGTCGAAGGCGCCGGCTCGGACGACTACCGCCTGGTCAAGAGCATGCTCTACGCACGGCCCGACCTGATGCACCGCATCCTGGCGATCAACGCCGACGCCGTGGCGCTGTACCTGAACACGCAGATCGAGGCCGGCGCGCAGGCCGTGATGGTGTTCGACAGCTGGGGCGGCGTGCTGGCCGACGGCGCCTTCCAGGAGTTCAGCCTGGCCTACACCCGCCGCGTGCTCAAGCAGCTCAAGCGCGAGCACGCCGGCGCGCGCATCCCGCACATCGTCTTCACCAAGGGCGGCGGGCTGTGGGTGGAGGAGATCGCCGCCGGCGTCGACGGCGTGGCGCCCGACGTGGTCGGCCTGGACTGGACGATGAGCCTGGCGAAGGCGCGTCGCCTGACCGGCGATCGCGTGGCCCTGCAGGGCAACCTCGACCCGAACGTGCTGTTCGCCGGCCCGGACCAGATCCGCGCCGAGGCGATCAAGGTGCTCGAGAGCTTCGGCCCGCAGCGCTCGGCGCAGGGCACCCAGGGTGGCCATGTGTTCAACCTCGGCCACGGCATCAGCCAGCACACGCCGCCGGAATCGGTGTCGGTGCTGGTCGACACCGTCCACGAGGTCTCGCGGCGCATGCGCGTGGCCTGAGACGGCAGGCTCACCACACCGGGCAGAAATGGGTAAGTGAGCGCTCAGGGCTTGACTTATCCCCAAAAATGGCTCTTCCCGCTTCGCACCGCAAACCTGTTGCGGCGCACCATCGCTTTTTTGGCCACCCGCTGCAACCCCTTGATTTCATTGAGAGTTCTTCTTTGCCCAGAAACTGGGCAGAGAACCGTGAATCTCGCAGGATCAATCAGTTAGCGTCGCTTTGGGCAGGTTTCCCACAAAGTTATCCACAGGGCGAGTGGAAATGGGGAAAAGGCCTGTCGAATCAGCAACTTGGCGGCATTCCTTCACAACGGCTTGAGCTTCTGGCGGTAACTGGAAGGCCGGTGCCGGCATGACGACGATGGTGCGCCTGCAGGTCGCCGTGGACACCCCCCAGCACGCAGGCCTGAGCGGTGCGCTGGACTATTTAAGTGAGCATACGCTCTCTCCGGGAACCCTTGTCAGAGCCCCTTTGGGGCGCCGTGACCTGCTGGGGATCGTCTGGTCGCAAGCGGCCGGCGAGCTCGCCGAGAGCGAGCTGCGGCCCCTCTCGGCGGTGCTCGGCGAACTGCCCCCGCTGGACGACGCGTGGCGAGCCCTTGTCGATTTTGCATCTGGTTACTACCAGCGCGGCCTGGGCGAACTGGCGCTGGCCGTGCTCCCGCCCGAGCTGCACAAGCTCGACGCCGGCCAGCTGGCGGCGCGGCTGCGCAAGCTGCACAAGGCGATGGCCAAGCCGTCCGACGCCGTGGCCGACAGCGCCCCGGCGCCGAGCGATGCGCAGTCGCTCGTGCTCGACCAGCTGGCACATGCCCCGCCGGCCGTGCCGGTGCTGCTGCATGGCATCACCGGCAGCGGCAAGACCGAGATCTACCTGCACGCTGCCGCCCGCGCGCTCGACGCCGGCCGGCAGGCGCTCGTGCTGGTGCCGGAAATCAACCTCACGCCGCAGCTGGAGGCGCGTTTCGCGGCGCGCTTCGCCGGCCGGCGCATCGTCTCGCTGCACAGCGGGCTGACGCCGGCACAGCGACTGCGCAGCTGGCTGGCCGCGCACCTGGGCCTGGCGGACCTGGTGCTGGGTACGCGCATGGCGGTGTTCGCACCGATGCCGCGCCTGGGCCTGATCGTCGTCGACGAGGAGCACGATCCTTCGTACAAGCAGCAGGAAGGCGCGCGTTACTCGGCGCGCGACCTGGCTGTCTACCGTGCCCGGCTGCAGGGCGCGCGGGTGCTGCTGGGTTCGGCCACGCCCTCGCTGGAGAGCTGGCAGCGTGCCAACGAAGGCCGCTACCTGCGCCTGAGCCTGCCGGCGCGCATCGGCGGCGCCTCGCTGCCGCGCGTGCGCCTGGTCGACATGAACCAGCAGCCCAAGGGACAGGGCGCCGGCACGGCGCTCTCGCCGCCGCTGATCGAGGCGATCCGCCTGCGCATCGCGCGCGGCGAGCAGAGCCTGGTGTTCCTCAACCGCCGCGGCTATGCGCCGGTGCTGCACTGCGCCGACTGCGGCTGGAAGAGCGGCTGCCCGCACTGCAGTGCCTGGCGCGTGTTCCACAAGCTCGACCGCACGCTGCGCTGCCACCACTGCGGCTTCACCGAACGTGTGCCGCGTGCCTGCCCCGACTGCGGCAACCTCGACATCGCGCCGATCGGCCGCGGCACGGAGCGCCTGGAAGAACAGATCGCCCAGTTGCTCGCCGGCGACGACGGCACGCCGCCGCGCATCGCCCGCATCGACGCCGACAGCACGCGGCTGAAGGGCTCGCTCGAGGCGCAGCTCGGCGCGGTGCACGCGGGCGAGGTCGACGTCTTGGTCGGCACGCAGATGATCACCAAGGGGCATGACTTCCGCCGCATCACCCTGGTGGCGGCGGTGAACCCGGACAGCGCGCTGTTCAGCAGCGACTTCCGCGCGCCCGAGCGGCTGTTCGCGCTGCTGATGCAGGCCGGTGGCCGCGCCGGGCGATCAACCGATCACGACCAGCAGTCGGAGATGTGGGTGCAGTCCTGGCACCCGCAGCACCCGCTCTACGCGGCCTTGCGCCAGCACGATTTCGCGGCCTTCGCGGCGAGCCAGCTGAAGGAGCGCGAAGCGGCCGGGCTGCCGCCCTTCTCGCACCTGGCGATGCTGCGCGCCGATGCCAAGCAGGCCGAGACTGCACAAGCCTTCCTGCAGGCCGCCGCCGATCTGGCGGCCACGCTGCCGGACGCCGGCGCGGTGAGCGTCTATGCGCCGGTGCCGCTTCCGGTGGCGCGCGTGGCCGGCGTCGAGCGCATGCAGATGATGGTCGAGTCGGCCGCCCGCCCGGCGCTGCAGCGATTCCTCGCGCAGTGGGTGCCGGCGCTGCACGAGCTGCGCCGCAGCCCGCAGCACAAGGTGCTGCGCTGGGCCATCGACGTGGACCCGCTGAGCATCTGAGCGGGCGCCTCGCCGCGGTGGCGTTTCAGCGCCGCGGTCGCGCGGGCCGCGTGGCCTTGCCGGGCTCGGTCTTCAAGGGCCGCGACACATCGGCCAGCAGCAGCGTGGCGCGCACCAGTTCCTCGACCGCCTCGGTCAGGTCGGCGGGCGGTTCGAGGGACTCGATCTCCTCGAGCAGGTCATCGGCATCCTCGAGGTCGTCGGCATCGAGGTGGCGATAGAGCAGCGCCAGGGGCTCGCGCAGCCGCTGCGCGTCCAGGCGAAGCAGTTGAGGGAAGAACTCCATGGCGGTGGCAAAGCCCGCCACCCACGCATACACGGTTTCGCTCGGTGACGCGGAGCCGTCGCCGTCCAGCTCGAACACCCACGGGTCAAACCATTGCCGCGCCTCGATGGCCGCGTCGAGTTCGGCATGCCGCCGTCTCACCAGCTGGCGCAGCGGCGCGGCATCGAAGCCGGCGGGCAACGCACGGCCGTCGGCGTCGGTCACGTGCGGCATCCATGACGTTTCCGCGACACGCTGGGGCTGCAACAGGACGCCACAGAGGAAACCATCCAGCATGCTCACATCCAGCGCTTCGAGCGGTGCGGGCACGGCATCGAGCGATTGCTGGAGCTTCAGCAGTTCGTCTTCCGTGAGCGCTTGCTGCGGCGGGCTGCGATGCGCGGCGGACGGTGCGTGTCGTCGTGTGGCCATGCCGGATTGTGCGTTGTCGAGCCCGTCCATTCACGGATGTGCATATCGCCCATATGATGTCAAGTACCTGCCCCTTGTATTGGGGATGGCTCACGAGTGACCGCCACTCTAGAGTCGTCCCCATTGCTGTCACACGGGATCTTCTACAGATCGCGCGCTCAAGGTCCGAAACGCCCGCTGCTCACGAGCAAACACAGGGCGAGAGACCGGCACCGCTCCCAACGACGTCCTTACTTGAGGACTTGACACAGCCCACCTGCTCACGCGGGTGGGCTTTTTTTTCGTCGGCAGCCAGCCGACAGCACCGGGATCGGCCTTGATCGACAATCCTGGCTTCGACAGCCAGGAGACACGCATGGGCGCCCCAGAAGCCTTCACCGCCACCGCCGAGGTGGGCCACTTCATTGCCGGCCGTACCGTGCCCGGCACTGGCGGCCGCCGCCAGGCCGTCTACAACCCAGCCACCGGCGCGGTCGCGCGCCAGGTGGCGCTGGGCAGCGTCGAGGATGTCAACGCCGCCGTGGCGGCCGCGAAGGCCGCCTTCCCCGCCTGGGCCGACACGCCGCCGATCCGCCGCGCGCGGGTGATGAACAAGTTCCTCGAGCTGATGAACCAGCACCGCGACACGCTGGCCGCCATGATCACCGCCGAGCACGGCAAGGTGTTCACCGACGCGCAGGGCGAGGTCACGCGCGGCATCGACATCGTCGAGTTCGCCTGCGGCATCCCGCAGCTGCTCAAGGGCGACTTCACCGACCAGGTCTCCACCGGCATTGACAACTGGACGCTGCGCCAGCCGCTGGGCGTGGTGGCCGGCATCACGCCGTTCAACTTCCCGTGCATGGTGCCGTGCTGGATGTTCCCGGTGGCCATCGCCTGCGGCAACAGCTTCATCCTCAAGCCCAGCGAGCGCGACCCCAGCGCCAGCCTGTTCATGGCGCAGCTGCTGCAGCAGGCCGGGTTGCCCGACGGCGTGTTCAACGTCGTGCAGGGCGACAAGCTCGCCGTCGACACGCTGCTCAACCACCCGGACGTGAAGGCACTGAGCTTCGTCGGCTCCACGCCCATCGCGCAGTACATCTACGAGACCGGCGCACACCACGGCAAGCGCGTGCAGGCGCTGGGCGGTGCGAAGAACCACATGGTGGTGATGCCGGACGCCGACATCGAGCAGGCCGTCGACGCGCTGATCGGCAGCGCCTACGGTTCGGCCGGCGAGCGCTGCATGGCGATCAGCGTGGCGGTTCTGGTGGGCGACGTGGCCGACCGGATCATCCCGAAACTCGCCGAGCGCGCGAAGACGCTCAAGGTGAAGAACGGCATGGAGCTCGACGCCGAGATGGGCCCCATCGTCACGCAGCAGGCGCTCGAGCGCATCGAGGGCTACATCGACATCGGCGTGAAGGAAGGTGCCAAGCTCGTCGTCGACGGCCGCGGCCTGAAGGTGAAGGGCCATGAGGCGGGCTTCTTCACCGGCGGCACGCTGTTCGACCACGTCACGCCGACCATGCGCATCTACAAGGAAGAGATCTTCGGCCCGGTGCTGGCCTGTGTGCGCGCGAAGGACTTCGGCGAGGCGCTGGCGCTGGTCAACGACCACGAATACGGCAACGGCGTGGCCTGCTTCACCAGTGACGGCAACGTGGCGCGCGAGTTCGCGCGCCGCGTGCAGGTCGGCATGGTGGGCATCAACGTGCCGATCCCGGTGCCGATGGCCTGGCACGGCTTCGGCGGCTGGAAGCGCTCGCTGTTCGGCGACATGCACGCCTACGGCGAGGAGGGCGTTCGTTTCTACACCAAGCAGAAGAGCGTGATGCAGCGCTGGGCCGGCTCCATCGGCAAAGGCGCCGAGTTCGCCATGCCCACGGCGAAGTGAGCCTGGCCAGAACGCCGTCATGAGCGACTTCCCCGCCGCCCCCGCCCTGGTGCCGATGACGCAGATCCGCTGCGAGGTCGGCGCGCTCGTCACCCTGGGCCCGGCACCGCTGGGCGAGCGCCGCTACGTGCCGCTGGGCGGCGGCACCGTGCGCGGACCCGAACTCAACGGCACGCTGGTCGAGGGCGGCGTCGACTGGCAGGTGGCGCGCAGCGATGGCGCGCTGGAGATCGCCGCGCACTACGTGATCCGCGCCGACGACGGTGCGCTCATCGAGGTGCGCAGCGAAGGCCTGCGCCACGGCCCGGCCGCGGTGATGGAGCGTCTCGCGCGCGGCGAATCGGTGCCGCGCGACGACTACTTCTTCCGCACCCTGGTGCGCTTCACCACCGGGGCGCCGGCCTGGCAGCACCTGAACAAGGTGATGGCCATCGCCTGCGGCCAGCGCGAGGCGCGCCTCGTGCTGCTCGACCTGTACCGCCTGAGCTGATCAGGCCCCGATCGGGCCGCCGTCGCGGCGGCGGATCACCACCGTGGCCGAGCGCGGCCGGCCGCCGAAGGGCCAGCGCGAGTACTTGTTCAGATCGGCAGGGTCGCTGCGGTCGCTCGGCGACTCGCCCGGGTGCTGGACGTTGATGAACATCGTGCAGCCGTCCGGCGCCATCGTCGCGCCGGTGATCTCGCAGTTCACCGGGCCGGTGAGGAAGCGCCGGATCTCGCCGGTGCTGCGGTCGCAGGCCAGCATCTGGTTGTTGCCGATGCGTGCGAGTTCGCCCTGGTTCATCTGCGAGGAGTGCGCATCGGTCTGGATCCACAGCACGCCGCGCGCATCGAGCATCAGCCCGTCGGGGCAGGCGAAGATGTCGCCCTTGATGTTGCCCTGCGCCTCGGGCCGCGCATTGGCGGGGTCGCCGGCGAGCACGAGGTGGTTCCAGCGCATCGACGTGCCGTCGAAGTCGCCCTCCTCGACCCAGCGGATGATCTGGCCCATCACGTTGTTGGCGCGCGGGTTGGCGGGGTCAACACCGGGCATGTCTTTCGCACCGCGCGCGCTGTTGTTGGTCAGCGTGCAGTAGACCTCGCGGCGGTCGGGATCGATCGCCAGCCACTCGGGCCGGTCCATCTTCGTGGCGCCGAGCCGGTCGCTCGCCTGCCGGCTCTTGATGAGCACCTCGCCCTGGTCCGCGAAGCCGTTCGCCGCGGTCAGCGGCCCCTGGCCGTGCACCAGCGGCAGCCAGCGGCCGCTGCCGTCGGCATCGAAACGCGCGACGTACAGCGTGCCGTGGTCGAGCAGTTCGCGGTTGGCCTTCGCGCCGCCGGGCGCGATGCGGTCGCGGCTGACGAACTTGTAGATGTACTCGAAGCGCGCGTCCTCGCCCGAATAGACCACCGCGCGGCCGTCCTTCGTCACCGCGACCCAGGCGCCTTCGTGCGCGGCGCGGCCGAGTGCGGTGCGCTTGACCGGCGTGCTGGCCGGGTCCATCGGATCGATCTCGACCACCCAGCCGAAGCGGTGGAACTCATTCGGGTGGCGGCGCGCATCGAAACGTTCGTCGTGCTCGCCCCAGCGGTAGAAGCCGGTCTTGCGCAGGCCCCAGCGTTTCTGGTCGGCGTCGGGCGAATCGCCGCCGTCGAAGTAGAAGGCCCAGTTCTCCTCGCCGGACAGGTAGGTGCCCCAGGGCGTCTTGCCGCTGGCGCAATTGTTCAAGGTGCCCAGCACGGTGCGGCCGTCGGGGTCGGCCGCGGTCTTCATCAGCGCATGGCCGGCGGCCGGCCCCTGCACGGCGAAGGGCGTGAAGGCGGTGAAGCGCCGCGCGAAGGGCGACGGCCGCACCATCTGCCAGCGCCCCTGCTTCAGCTCGACCTCGATCACCGAGACGCCGTGTGCCGCCTGTGCCTTGCGCACCTTCTCGGCACTCCAGGTCCTCAGGCCGTCGGTGTGCAGCAGCCCGTCGTCGACGTACTCGTGGTTCATCGCCAGCAGGCCGCGCGTGCCGCTCGCGTCGAGCGCGTAGAAGTGGATGCCGTCGTGGTGCATGCCCATCTGCAGCGCCTGCTCGGCGGCGGTGCTGCCGGCATCCTCGCGCCAGGCGGGCATCGCCCCGGCCACGCCGACCGGTTCACCCCAGGGCGCCAGCACCTCGGCCACATAGCCCTCGGGCACCACCACCGTGTCGGCCTTCGAGGCGGCAACGGCCTTGAAGCCCAGCAGCGGCCCGCGGCCCGGCATCGTGGCGCAACCGCCCAGCCAGGGCGCCAGCACGCCGCCCACCAGTGCGCCCAGCCCGCCCTGCACCCAGATGCGCCGTGCCGGGTCCGACACCGTGTGGATGCTCGGGTTGCCCGACCGGTTGCTGTCCTCCATGGACGCAAAATCCTTGCTCATGCGCGTTCCCCGTCAGTGACAATTCGATCTGGCCAGCGCGACGATAGCGCACCGCCGGCCGCCCCCCGCCCCTCCAGATGCCTTCCCCCGCCTCCCTCGACGACCTGCTGCAACGCGCCCGCGCGGCGCGGCAGAGCGCCGATCTCGAGGCCGGCCGGCAGGCCGCGGACCTGGCCTGCCGGGCCGCCGAAGCCGCCGCCGACCGGCCTGCCCGCATCGAGGCCGGCTGGCTGCTGTGCTTCTTCCTGTACCGAGTGGGTGCGCTGTCCGAGCTGCTGGCGCGCGGCCAGGAGACCCTGTCGCTGTTCGAGCCCGGTGACGACACGAGGCCGCGTGTCGAGCTGCTGCGCTGGATGAGCTTCGGCGCCAGCGAGATCGGCGCCTTCGACCTGGCGCTGAACAGCGCGCACCGGGCCTGCGAGCTCTCCGTCGAACTCGGGCCGGCGGACCAGGCCGTGGCCCTGAACGCGCTGGCCGGCGCGCTCGAGCGCATCGGCGACCCCTGGCAGGCCGAGCGCCTGATGAACGAGGCGCTGCCGCTGGCCCGCGCCTCGGGCGAGCCCTATCCGCTGCTGGTGACGCTGAACAACCTGAGCGCGGCGACCATCGGCGCGTACTACCTGCTGCGCGACAGCGATGCCGGCGAGGAAGCGCTGGCCGCGCTGGAGCGCTCGTGCACCGCCTCGCGCGAGGCGCTGGCGCTGGCGCACTTGCTGCCCGACCCGGCCTACCCGGTGTTCATCGAAGGCAACCTCGGCGAGGCCCTGGTGCACCTGGGCGAACTCGACGAGGCGGCCGACCGGCTCTACCGCGCGCTCGATGCCGGCCTGACCCTGGGCGCGAAGGCGCAGGTCTGGCGCATCCGCTGCTCGATCGGCGAGCTGCTGCTGGCGCGCGGCATGACGGAGCACGCCAAGGTGTCGCTCATCGGCCTGCTCGACGAGCTGCGCGCCGCCGACCCCCGCGCCACGCTGTTCCGCGTGCATCACGCGCTGCACCGCGCCTGCCGCCAGCTCGGCGATCACGCGCTCGCGCTCGATCATCTGGAGGCCTATCTGCGCCTGGAGCGGCAGCGTTCGACGCGCCAGCTGCGCGCGCAGTCGCAGCTGTTCGTCACCCGCGTCGAGGCCGAGCAGACGCGCCTGCAGGCGGAGCGTTCGCGGCTGGAAGCCCAGCTCGCGCGCAGCCGCGCCGCCGAGTTCGAGGCGCATGCGCTGCTCGACCAGCTCACCGGGCTGGCCAACCGCCGCCAGCTCGAGCAGCACCTGCCGCTGGCGCTCAGAAGCGCCGAAGAGCGTTGCCAGCCCTTGACGCTCGCGCTCGTCGACGTGGACCTGTTCAAGACCGTCAACGACCGCTTCGGCCATGCCGTGGGCGACCGCGTGCTGGTGACGCTGGCGATGATGCTGCGCGAGAACACGCGCGGCTCCGACCTGGTGGCGCGCATCGGCGGCGAGGAGTTCCTGATCGTGCTGGCCGACGCGTCGCCGACCGTGGCACTGGAGGTCTGCGAGCGGCTGCGCGCACGCGTGGCCGCGCACGACTGGTCGGATCTCGCGCCGGGGCTGGCCGTGACGCTCAGCCTCGGCCTGGCACACACGCCGCCCTATGCGCAGGCGCCCCTGTTCGAGCGCGCCGACGCGGCGATGTACCGCGCCAAGAACAAGGGCCGCAACCGCGTCGAGACGGCCTGAGCCGGCGAAGCACACCCCCTCAGAGCTTCTCCGTCTCGCCGCTCTTGGGCTGCCACTTCATCAGCCGGCGCTCGAGCCGGCCGACGGCGCCGTCGAGCACCAGGGCGAAGGCGGTCAGCACCAGGATGCCGGCCATCACGGTGTTGATGTCGAAGGCGCCCTCGGCCTGCAGGATCAGGTAGCCCACGCCGCGCGAGGAGCCGAGGTATTCGCCGACCACCGCGCCGACGAAGGCCAGACCCACGCTGGTGTGCAGCGAGCTGAACACCCAGCTGGTGGCGCTGGGCAGGTAGACGTGGCGCAGCAGCTGCCGCGGGCTGGCGCCGAGCATGCGCGCATTCGCCAGCACCACCGGGCTGACCTCCTTCACGCCCTGGTAGACATTGAAGAAGACGATGAAGAACACCAGCGTGACGCCCAGCGCCACCTTGCTGGCGATGCCCAGGCCGAACCACACGGCGAAGATCGGCGCGAGGATCACCCGCGGCATGCTGTTCAGCGCCTTGATGTACGGGTCGAGGATGGCCGCGGCCATCGGGCTGAGTGCGAGCCACAGGCCGCAGCCCAGACCCAGCGCCGTGCCGATGCCGAAGGCGAGCACCGTCTCGACCAGCGTGACCCACAGGTGCTGGTAGATGTCGGCGTTGACGACGAACCAGGCCCAGATGCGCGCGAAGATCACCAGCGGCTCGCCGAAGAAGAAGGCTGCCTGGCGGTCGTTCTCGAACACGACCGGCGGGATCAGCCCCGGCTTGGTCAGCACGTGCCACAGGCCGAATACCGCCACCAGCACGGCCAGTTGCCACAGGCGCAGGTTGCCGGGGCGCGGCTTGATCAGATTCCACATGGTTCAGGCGGCGAGCTGCTGCTGGTAGCCCTTGAGCACCTCGTCGCGCAGCACCGCCCAGATGGCCTGGTGCAGCTCGATGAAGCGGGGCGAGACACGGACCTCGGCGACGTCGCGCGGGCGCTCCAGGTCGACGACGAACTCGCCGATCGGCCGCGAAGCCGGTCCGGCCGACAGCACGACGACGCGGTCGCTCATCGCGATCGCCTCGTCGAGGTCGTGGGTGATGAAGAGCACCGCCTTCTTCTTCGCCGCCCACAGCGCCAGCACCTCGTTCTCCATCAGCTGGCGGGTCTGGATGTCAAGCGCGCTGAACGGTTCGTCCATCAGGATGATGTCGGGGTCCAGCGCGAGCGTCTGCGCGAGCGAGGTGCGCTTGCGCATGCCGCCGGAGAGCTGGTGCGGGTAGCGGTCGCCGAAGCCGCCCAGGCCGACGCGGCGCAGCCACTCCTCGGCCCGCGCCTTCGCGTCGGCCACGCCGCGGAACTCCAGCCCCGCCATCACATTGGCCAGCGCGGTGCGCCACGGCATCAGGCTCTCGGCCTGGAACATGTAGCCGGCTCGCGTGTTGATGCCGGCCAGCGCTTGCCCGAACACCGTCACCGTGCCGCTGCTCGGCGCAAGCAGCCCCGCGGCCACGTTGAGCAGCGTGCTCTTGCCGCAGCCGGTTGGCCCGACGACGCTGACAAACTCGCCCGCGCCGACGGACAAGGTGACGTCGCGCACCGCGGTATAGCGCTGGGAGGCATCGTTGCGGTCGACGAAGGTGCAGCTCACGGCGTCGAGCGCGAGCGCGTTGGATGTCGGGGATGTGTCCGGGGTCTTCACGTCGTCGGCGCTCAATGGGCCCGCGCAGTGTAGGGGTGCTGTGCGGGCCACGGAACTTCGCGGCGCGCGACGCGCTCCATGCCGCCGCAGTGCGCGCTGCGTCCGTTCCACCCCCCTGCCATTGGAGAGTTCATGATGAAGATCCGCCTGCTGCTTCCGATCACCCTGCTCGCCGCGTCTGTCGGCGCCTTCGCCGCCGACGTGCCGAAGAAGCCCGCACCGGCCGCGCCGAAAGCGCAGGCCACCAAGCCGGCCGAGTCCGGCCGCGACTGGGCCCGCATCGACACCAACAAGGACGGCCTCGTCTCGCCTGAAGAGATGGAGAAATTCCTCGCCGAGAACCCGGGCCCGCTGAAGAAGTAGCGCGGCGCTCAGCCCTTCGGGTACTTCGCCAGCGCCTTGCGCACGAACTCGTTCGTCCAGGCGCCGGCGAGGTCGAACTTCACGCCCTTGAGCGTCTCGTCGATGCTCTGCAGCGCGCGCACCGCGGTGGCCGCGCCCGCCTCCGGGAACAGCCCGTCGGGTGACAGCGCTCCCTTGGCGGCCATGAAGGCGTCGATGTAGACGGCGCGGTCGCCGAGCAGGTAGTTCTCGGGCACCGCCTTGATGATGTCGGCAGCGCCGGCGGCCTGGATCCACTTGTCGGCGCGCACGATCGCGTTGGCCAGCGCCTGCGCGGTGGCCGGGTTCTTGTCGATGAAGGTCTGCGGCGCATAGAGGCAGGCGGCCGGCATCGGGCCGCCGAACACCTTCTCCGCCTCGGCGACGATGCGCGTGTCGGAGATCACCTTGAGGTCACCCGAGCGCTGCAGCAGCGTGATCACCGGATCGAGGTTGCTCATCGCGTCGATCTGGCCGGCACGCATCGCCGCCACGGCGCCGCTGCCCGCACCGACGCCGACGATGGACACGTCGCTGGGCTTGAGGCCTGCCTTGGCCAGCACGAAGTTGGCCATGACATTCGTCGACGAACCCGGCGCGGTGACGCCGATCTTCTTGCCCTTCAGGTCGGCGATGGTCTTGAAGTTCGGCATCGTCTTCGGGTTGACGCCGAGCACGATCTGCGGCGCGCGGCCCTGCAGCACGAAGGCGCGCAGGGCCTGCCCCTTGGCCTGCATGTTCAGCGTGTGCTCGAAGGCGCCCGAGACCACGTCGGCACTGCCGCCGACCACCGCGCGCAGCGCCTGCGAGCCGCCAGCGAAGTCGGCGATGGTCAGATCCAGTCCCTCGGCCTTGAAGTAGCCCTGCGTCTCGGCGATCGTCAGCGGCAGGTAGTACAGCAGGTTCTTGCCTCCGACGGCGAGTGTGAGCTTGGGCTTCTCCAGCGCCTGCGCACGCACGAAGGCGGGCAGGGCCAGCAGCGTGGACGAGGCGGCGAGCAGGGTGCGGCGTTGCATGACGGGGGCGTTCGAAGTGTCGGCGGGCTTCGATTCTGGCGCGGCCCCACCCTGCCCGCACCCGGGGTAAACACACAGCGAAGCGTCCCCGTAGAATGGATTTCAATGAAGCCCGCCCGCCCTCGCGGCTGCAGCCGCCTCGCCCGGGTCGGCATGGCAGCGTGCGCGCTCGCCGCGGCCTTCGTGGCCTCCGCCCAGACGTCGCCGCCCTCGCCGGCATCCGCGCCGACCTCGGCCGATGCCGGCCCAGACAGTGGCACCACGCTGTCCTTGTCCGCGCGCAAGGTGTACGAACAGGCGCGTTCGCAGCTGGTGCAGATCCGCACCGTGCTCAAAGGTCGCGCCAGCCAGACCTCGGTGGGCTCGGGCTTCTTCGTCACGGCCGAAGGCCACATCGTCACCAACTTCCACGTCGTCAGCCAGGCCGCGCTCAAGCCCGAGCGGCACGACCTCGTCTATGTCACGGCCGACGGCCGCGAGGCGCCGCTGACGATCCTGCAGATCGACGTGCTGCACGACCTGGCGCTGCTCAAGGCCGGCGATGCGCCGGCGCGCCGCTTCGATGCGCTGGCGCTGCGCCCCGCGACCCGCTCGCTGGCGCAGGGCGAGCGCATCTACTCGCTGGGCAACCCGCTGGACGTGGGCTTCGCGGTGATGGAGGGCAACTACAACGGCCTGGTGCGGCGCAGCTTCTACCCGCAGATCTTCTTCGGCGGCGCGCTGTCCGCCGGCATGAGCGGCGGCCCGGCGCTCGACCAGGACGGCCAGGTGATCGGCGTGAACGTGGCGCGTCGCGTCGACGGCGAGCAGGTCAGCTTCCTCGTGCCGGCGAACTTCGTCGCCGCGCTGCTGGCGCGCGGCCGCGAAGCGGCACCGCTGAAGACACCCGCCTACCCCACCGTGGCAGCGCAGTTGCAGTCGCACCAGGCCGAGCTCACCGAGCGCTTCATCCGCCAGGGCTGGAAGCCGCAGACGCACCCGCGCTACCGCGTGCCGGTGCCGCCCGACGAGTTCATGCGCTGCTGGGGCGGCAGCGAGGTCTCGCGCACCGGCGGCATGGACCTGGAGCGATCCGACTGCGTGATGGACACGCACATCTTCGCCGGCGAGTTCAACATCGGCGCGATCTCGGTGCGCCACGAGAGCTACGACGGCAGCAAGATCGGCGCGATGCGCTTCGCGGCGCGCCACGCGCAGAGCTTCCGCAACGAGTCGTTCACGCGGCTGCGCGCCGAGCAGCAGACCAAGCCGCAGTGCCAGGAGGACTTCGTCGACCGGCAAGGCCTGGTGCTGCGCGCGGTGGTGTGCCTGCGCGCCTACAAGAAGCTGCCGCAGCTGTACGACCTGTCGGTGCTGGTGGCCACGCTCGACCAGCCCGCCGGCGGCGTGCAGGGCCGCTTCGACGTGCAGGGGCTGAGCTTCGCCAACGCCCAGCGCCTGACGCGCCACTACCTCGAGGCCTACGAATGGGTGAAGTGAGTCCACCCGAAGTGCTCGCCGTGCTCGAGGTGCTCGACCGCGAGGGGCAGGTGCGCCAGTCCCATCGGGTCACCGCCTGGCCGGTGCGCATCGGCCGCGCGCTCGACAACGACCTGTCTCTGCCCGACCCGCATGTCGCTGCGCACCACGCCGTCATCGACCACGACGACGCCGGCCTGGTGCTGCAGGCCCTGCAGACCCACAACGGCGTGCAGATCGGCCGCCGGCGCCTGCGCGACGGCGAGCGCGAACTGCTGCGCGACGACGGCGCGCCGCTGGAGCTCACCGCCGGCCGCACGCGGCTGCGCCTGCGCCGCGCCGGCGAGGCCCTGGCTCCCGAACTGCCGCTGGCGGCCGCGGCGACCTGGCTGCGCCGCATCGGCCCGACCCTGGCCGCGGGCACCGGGCTGGCCCTGGCGCTGACCTTCAGCACCTGGCTGGACAGCGACCCCGACACCTTCGCGCGCTCGCTGGGCGCGGCCACGCTCACCGCGGTGATGGGTGCGGCGCTGTGGGTGGCGCTGTGGGCACTGCTGTCGAAGACCTTCACGCGGCAGACGCATGCGGACTGGCACCTGAAGGTATTCCTGATGGCCTCGCTGGCCTGGGTGGTGATCGCCGTCGTCCCCGACCTGCTCGCCTTCTCGCTGTCCTGGCCCTGGGCCGGCGACTTCGGCTTCGTGCTCGGCTATGCGGTGGGGGCGGCAGCGCTGTACTTCCACCTGACGGCCGTCGAACCGGGGCGGCTGCGCTTGATGCGCGGCGTGGCGGTGCTGGCCTTCTTCGGCGGGGTCGGCCTCACGCTGTGGTCGAACCACCAGCGCAGCGACCGGCTCGGTGCCGAGCTCTACATGAGCCACCTGTTCCCGCCGGCACTGCGCGTCGCGAAGCCGGTACCGGCCGATCGTTTCGTCGAGGGCCTCGCGGCACTGCATCCGGTGCTCGACGCCAAGGCGAAGGAAGCGCCGCTGTCGGACGGCGGCACGGGAGGCAGCGATGAAGAGTGACCCCAACACCGTGCTGGTGACCGGCGGCAGCCGCGGCATCGGCGCGGCCGCCGCCTGGCAGCTCGCGCAGCAGGGCCGGGCGGTGGCCGTCAACTACACGCGCGACGCGGCCGCCGCGCAGGCGCTGGTCGAGCGCATCCGCGCCGCCGGTGGCCAGGCCCTGGCCGTGCAGGCCGACGTGGCCGATGCCGCGCAGGTTGCGACGCTGTTCGAGCGCATCGACCGCGAGTTGCCGCCGCTGGCCGGCCTGGTCAACAACGCCGGCGTGGTCGACCGGCCCGCGCGCGTCGACGAGATGGACGCGCAGCGCCTGCAGCGCATGTTCGCGATCAACGTGTTCGGCAGCTTCCACTGCGCGCGCGAGGCGGTGCGGCGCCTGTCGACGAAACACGGCGGGCGCGGTGGCGCGATCGTCAACCTGAGCTCGGTCGCGGCGCGCCTGGGCGCGCCCGGCCAGTACGTCGACTACGCCGCCGCCAAGGGTGCGATCGACACCTTCACGGTCGGCCTGGCCAAGGAAGTGGCCACCGAGGGCATCCGCGTCAACGCGGTGCGCCCGGGCATCATCGAGACCGAGATCCACGCCTCCGGCGGCATCCCCGACCGGGTGAAGCAGATGGCGCCGCTGGTGCCGATGCAGCGCGCCGGCAGCGCCGACGAGGTGGCGCAGGCCATCGTCTGGCTGCTGTCCGACGCGGCCAGCTACACGACCGGCGCCATCCTCGACGTCAGCGGCGGACGATGACCCCCGGGAAGACCCCGGGGAAGAAAACCGCCCTGGGCGGCGTATCCCGTATACCGCCGCGGCGCCGCCGGGCGGGTCCATCACCCAAACAGGAGAGACCATGACCCGAACGACCGGCCTGATCACCATCGCGGCAGCCGCCGCCCTGCTCGCGGCCTGCGCCTCCGCACCGACGAATCCGATGAGCTTCTTCGTCACCAGCGTGGGCAGCGGCAAGGGTGCCGACCTGGGTGGCCTGGCCGGTGCCGACGCGCACTGCGAGAAGCTGGCCTCGGCGGTGGGTGCCGGCGGCAAGGACTGGCGCGCCTACCTGAGCACCACCGGCGCGGGCGGCGTGAACGCGCGCGACCGCATCGGCAAGGGCCCCTGGCAGAACGCCAAGGGCGCGGTGATCGCCACCGACGTGGCCACGCTGCACGGCAGCAACAACCTGACCAAGCAGACCGCGCTGACCGAGAAGGGCGAGCCGATCAACGGCCGCGGCGACACGCCGAACACGCACGACATGCTGACCGGCTCCACGCCCGACGGCCGTGCCATGGACGGCAGCACCGACAGCACCTGCGGCAACTGGACGAAGAGCGGCGAGGGCGCGGCCATCGTCGGACACCACGATCGCATCGGGCTGCGCGACGACGAGCCCTCGCGCTCGTGGAACTCCTCGCACCCCTCGCGCGCCTGCAGCCAGGACGCGCTCAAGGCCACCGGCGGCAACGGTCTCTTCTACTGCTTCGCTTCGAAGTAGATGGAGCCCCCGGCCGCGGGGTACCGCGGCCCGGGGCAGCCATCAATACCCGCTGCAGTACTGGAAGTGCATCGGGTCCTTGTTGGCCCCGCTCCAGCGTCCGCCCCAGGTGAAGCCGTGGCGCTCGAACAGGGCCACCAGCGCCGGGTCCATGTCGCCGGCGGTGCCCATGG
>CAZVLY010000054.1:0-17670 GCA_964628175.1 uncultured Piscinibacter sp.
CAGGGCAAGCCCTTCGACTGCATCATGGGCATGAGCGGCGGGCTGGACAGCTCCTACCTGCTGCACCTGGCGGTCTCGGAGTTCGGCCTGCGGCCGCTCGTGTTCCACGTCGACGGCGGCTGGAACACCGACATCGCGGTGAACAACATCCAGGTGCTGGTCGACAAGCTCGGCCTCGACCTCTACACCGAGGTGATCAACTGGGAGGAGATGCGCGACTTCCAGCTCGCCTTCTTCAAGGCCGGCGTGCCGCACCTGGACATCCCGCAGGACCACGCCTTCGTCGCCACGCTCTACCACTTCGCGCACAAGCACAACATCAAGTACATCCTCAACGGCGGCAACTTCGCCACCGAGTGCGTGCGCAACCCGCTCGAGTGGCTGTACTACGGCACCGACATGGCCCAGCTGCGCGACATCCATCGCCGCTTTGGCACCATCCCGCTGCGCACCTATCCGTTCAGCTCCATCCTGTTCCACAAGATCTATCTGCGCTACATCCGCGGCGTTCAGGTGGTCAAGCCGCTGAACCTGCTGCCCTACACGAAGGAGCATGCGAGCAAGACGCTGGCCGACACCTACGGCTGGCGCCCCTATCCGCAGAAGCACTTCGAGTCGCGCTTCACGCGCTTCTACGAGGGCTACTGGCTGCCCACGCGCTTCGGCTACGACACGCGGCGCGTGCAGTACTCGAGCCTGATCCTCACCGGCCAGATGACACGCGACGACGCCCTCGAGCGCCTGAAGAAGCCGGCCTACGACCCGGCCACGATCGACGAGGATTTCGAGTACATCGCGACCAAGCTCGGCATCAGTGTCGCGGAGCTGCGTGGCTACCACGAGATGCCGCTGAAGACCTACCGCGACTACAAGAACCGCGAGTGGATGTTCGATCTCGGCGCCAAGGCGCTGAAGATGCTCGGTGTCGAAAGGTCCATCAAGCGATGATCGCCATCGTCGACTACGGTTCCGGCAACGTCGCCGCGATCGCCGACATCTTCAAACGCCTGAAGTTGCCGCACGCGATCACGCGCGACCATGCCGAGCTGCGCGCTGCCGAGCGCTACATCCTGCCGGGCGTCGGCGCCTTCGACACCACAATGCGCACGCTGCGGGAATCGGGCTTGGTCGACCTGCTCAACGAGGAGGTCCACGGCAAGGGCAAGAAGATCCTGGGTATCTGCGTGGGCATGCAGATCCTCGGCGACGCCAGCGACGAGGGCGAGCTGCCCGGGCTGGGATGGATCCCGGGGCACATCCACCGCATCGACGCGGCCGCGATACCCGAGCGGCCCAAGCTGCCCCACATGGGTTGGAATTCGGTGAAGCTGAAGCAGCCCTCGCCGCTGTTCGAGGGCGTGGACCTGGCGCGCGGCTTCTACTTCTTGCACAGCTACTACTTCGACGCCACCGACTCGGCCAATGTGATCGCCACGGTGGAATGCGGGCGTAAGCTGCCCTGCGGCGTGACGCGCGGCAACGTGTTCGGGCTGCAGTTCCACCCGGAGAAGAGCCACGCCAACGGCGTGGCGGTGTTCCGCAACTTCGCGACGCTCTGACCATGCTGCGCTCCCGAATCATCCCGTGCCTGCTGCTGCACAAGGGCGGCCTGGTCAAGACGCGCCAGTTCAAGGAGCCGAAGTACGTCGGCGACCCGCTCAACGCGGTGAAGATCTTCAACGAGAAGGAGGTCGACGAGCTGATGTTCGTCGACATCGACGCCACCGCCGAAAGCTACGAGCCGCGCATGCCGTTGCTCCGCAGCCTGGCGGTGGAATCGCGCATGCCGCTGTGCTACGGCGGCGGCGTCACCACGGCCGACCAGGCCGCGCGCATCGTCGCCACCGGCTTCGAGAAGGTGTCGATCAGCGCGGCGGCACTGGCGCGGCCGGCGCTGATCAAGGAGATGTCGGAGGCAATCGGCGCGCAGAGCGTGGTCGTGACCGTCGACGTGAAGACCAACCGCCTGTTCGCCGGCCACACGATCTATACGCACAACGGCCGCCAGAAGCACAAGCAGCCGCTGCTGGAGTTCTGTCAGCAAGCGGTGTCTCTGGGCGCCGGCGAGATCGTCATCAACTCGATCGACCGCGACGGGGAGATGACGGGCTACGACCTGGAACTCGCCCGCCAGGTGCGCGACGCGATCGATACGCCGATGACGATGCTCGGCGGCGCCGGCAGTACAGAGCACATGCAGGCGCTGATCGATGTCGTTGGAACGGTCGGTGCCGCGGCCGGCGCCTTCTTCGTCTTCAAGGGCCCGTACCGGGCCGTGCTCATCAACTACGCGCGTCCGGCACGGCTGACGCGCTGACCCCGACTCCATGAAGCAGATCCTCCAGGACATGAGCAGCGGCGAGACCATCGTCGTCAACGCGCCCGCCCCCAACGTCAGCCGCGACCACCTGCTCGTGCACACGACCGTGAGCCTGATCTCGGCCGGCACCGAGCGCATGCTGGTCGACTTCGGCCGCGCCTCGTTGATTGACAAGGCGCGCCAGCAGCCGGACAAGGTGCGCCAGGTGCTCGCCAAGGTACAGACCGACGGCCTGGCCACCACGCTGGAGGCCGTGCGCTCCAAGCTCGCGCAGCCGCTGCCGCTGGGTTACTGCAACGTCGGCTTGGTAACCGAGGTGGGCGGCGGGGCCGAATCGTTCACGGTCGGCGACCGCGTTGTCTCCAACGGCCCGCACGCCGACGTGGTGAAGGTGCCCAAGAACCTGTGCGCGCGCATCCCCGACGGCGTGAGCGACGAAGCTGCCTCGTTCACCGTGGTGGCAAGCATCGGCCTGCAGGGCATCCGCCTGGCAGCGCCGACGCTGGGCGAGGCCTTCGTCGTCACCGGCGCCGGCCTGATCGGCCTGTTGACGGTGCAGCTGCTGCGCGCGCATGGCTGCCGCGTGCTGGCGATCGACTTCGACGAGGCCAAGCTCGCGCTGGCGCGCCAGTACGGTGCCGACACCTGCAACCCCGCGAAAGGCGAGGACCCGGTGGCCGCTGGGTTGTCGTTCAGCCGCGGCCAGGGCGTGGACGGCGTGATCATCACGGCGTCGACGGCCTCCTCCGAGCCGGTCACGCAGGCGGCGCGCATGAGCCGAAAGCGCGGCCGCATCGTGCTGGTCGGCGTCACCGGCCTGGAGCTGAGCCGTGCCGACTTCTACGAGAAGGAACTGAGCTTCCAGGTCTCGTGCTCCTACGGCCCGGGCCGCTACGACCCGGCCTACGAGGCGCAGGGGCGCGACTACCCCTTCGGCTTCGTGCGCTGGACGGAGCAGCGCAACTTCGAGGCAGTGCTCGACATGATGGCCAGCGGCCGGCTCGACGTGAGCGCGCTGATCACGCACCGTTTCGCGTTCGAGGACGCGCCCAAGGCGTACCAGGCGCTCACCGAGGACCGCAGCGGCATCGGCATCCTGCTGAACTACAGCGCCCCATTCAGTGTGCGCAACATCCGCAGCGTCAGCCTCGCCGACGCGCCGAAGTACCAGGGCGGCCAGCCCGTCCTGGGCCTGATCGGGGCGGGCAACTACGCCTCGCGCATGCTGATCCCGGCCTTTAAGGCGGCGGGCGCCGCGTTCCACAGCATCGTCACGGCCGGCGGCACCAGCGGCGTGGTGCAGGGTGGCAAGGCCGGCTTCGTCGAGGCGACGACCGACGTGGACGCGCTGATGGTCAACCCGAGCGTCAACACCGTGGTCATCGCCACGCGCCACGACAGCCACTCCTCGCTGGTGATTAAGGCGCTGGCCGCCGGCCGCCACGTCTTCGTGGAGAAGCCGCTGGCGATCCGGATCGAGGAGATCGACGGCGTGCGCAAGGCCTGGGAAGCCGCCCACCATGGCTCCGGCGCGTCCGGCGGACCGCAGCTGATGGTCGGCTTCAACCGCCGCTTCTCGCCGCAGGTGCAGAAAATGAAGTCGCTGCTCGCCTCAGTGCGCGAGCCCAAGTCCTTCATCCTGACCATGAACGCCGGGGCGATCCCGGCGAATCACTGGACGCAGGATCTCGACGCCGGCGGCGGCCGCATCATCGGCGAGGCCTGCCACTTCATCGACCTGATGCGATTCCTGGCCGGCAGCCCGATCGTCTCCGTCCAGGCGCGCTGCATGGGTGGCCTGCCGGCCGCAACGGTGGCCGAGGACAAGGCCTCGATCACGCTGGGCTTCGAGGACGGCTCCTTCGGCACCATTCTCTACCTCGCCAACGGCGCGGCCAGCTTCCCGAAGGAGCGCATCGAGGTCTTCGCCGCCGGCCGCGTGCTGCAGCTCGACAACTTCCGCAAGCTGCGCGGCTACGGCTGGCCGGGCTTCACGAAGATGAACCTGTGGAAGCAGGACAAGGGCCAGGCCGGCTGCGCAGCGGCCTTCCTGAAAGCCATCGAGACCGGCACGAGCGCGATCCCGCCGCAGGAGATCTTCGAGGTGGCACGCGTCACGATCGAGGCCGACCGACTGCTGCGCGAACAGTGAGCGCGCTCGCCAAGGTTCGCACCTACTGGCGCCTCGGCCCGGCCAATCTGGCGCGGGCGGCGCTGTACCGAGCCTTGCTGCGCGGCGGCTACTACCGTCGCCGCATGCCGTTGGGCATGCCCCTGCACGGGCCGTTCTTCTCGTTCCCCGATGACGGCGTGCCGCCGCGCCGGCCCGCGCTCGCCGACGCCGCGGCTTGGACGGCCAAGGCGCGGCGTGTGCTCGGCGGCGAGTTGCCGGTGTTCTCCAACGGATGGCGGGAAGCCGGCTTCCCGCCGCGCTGGCAGCGCAGCCTGATCACGCAGATCGACGAACCCTCGCGCGCTGTGCACTGGTCGCTGCTGCCCGACTTCGCGCTTGCCGGCGGCGACGTGAAGGGCTACTGGGAGAGCTCCCGCTTCGACGGGTTGTTGATCCTCGCGCTCGGCTGGCTGTGCAGCGGCCTGGCCGAGTTTCGCGACGGCATCGGCCGCTGGCTTGAGGACTGGTGCGCAGAGAATCCCGCCAACACCGGGCTGCAGTGGAAATGCGGCCAGGAGACCGGCCTGCGCCTGATGCACGTTCTGCTGGTGGCTGACCTGCTGGAACACTGGGGCGGCGTGAGGCCGGCGCCGGCACTGGCGGACTTCGTGCGCCAGCACGCCGAGCGCATCGCGCCGACCATGCTGTACGCGGTGGCGCAAGACAACAACCATGGCACCTCGGAGGCGGCGGCGCTCTACGTCGCCGGGCTCTTCCTCAAGCACCACGGGAACGCAGGTGCCGGAGGACGTTACGCCGCGCTCGGGCGGCGCTGGCTCGAGGAGCGCATCGGGCGGCTGGTGCTATCCGACGGTTCGTTCTCGCAGCACTCGGTCAACTACCACCGCCTGCTGCTGGACACCTGCGCACTCGCCGAGTCGGCCCGACGCGCGCAGGGTGAACCAGCCTTCTCGGCGCGCACCTCGGAGCGTCTCGCGGCGGCCACGCGCTGGCTGGTCGCGCTGACCGACCCGCGTTCCGGCGACGCGCCCAATCTCGGCGCCAACGACGGCGCAAGGCTGTTCGTGCTCGACGCCTCGGTCTACCGTGACTTCCGGCCCAGTCTGCGCTGGGCGTCGCGCGTGTTCCTCGACAACGCCCCCG
This sequence comes from uncultured Piscinibacter sp., assembly GCA_964628175.1. Classification (GTDB taxonomy): domain Bacteria; phylum Pseudomonadota; class Gammaproteobacteria; order Burkholderiales; family Burkholderiaceae_C; genus Piscinibacter. Next base: position 5,598 of record CAZVLY010000054.1, read on the forward strand.
ATGCGTCCGACGAGCGCCTCGCTTGGCTGGGCCTCGACGCGGGGGCCCGCGGCGATGACGGCGTGCGCCCACGCGCCACCCAACTGCTGGCGGATGGCGGCTACGCACGTCTTGACACGCGCGGCGCCTGGGCGCTACTGCGATTGCCAAGGTTCCGATTCCGTCCCAGCCACGCCGACGCGCTGCACCTCGATCTGTGGGTCGACGGCGTGAACCGCCTGCGCGACGCCGGCTCGTTCTCGTACAACGTCGAGGACCTTTGGCTGCGCTACTTCGCGGGCACGGCCTCGCACAACACGGTTCAATTCGACGGCCGCGACCAGATGCCGCGCCTGTCGCGTTTCCTATTCGGCGACTGGCTGGAGGCGGAGGAAATCGCGCTCGACGAGACCGGCACGGCCGTCAGCGCGGCCTACCGCGACAGCCAGGGTGCCCGCCACCGCCGCCACGTTCAGCTCGAACCGGGGCGCTGCCTGGTCGTCGACGAAGTGTCGGGCTTTCGCGACAAGGCCGTGCTGCGCTGGCGCATCGCCCCTACCGGGGACGGGCGGTCCTGTGCCGACGGGGTCTGGAGCGACGCGCACCTTAGAATCACGATCCGCTCATCGGCGCCGCTCGCCAGGTTCGAATGCGTCGATGGCTGGGAATCGCGCTACTACGACGAGAAGACGCCTCTGCCCGTGCTGGAGGTAGAAGTGGGCGCAGACGCGACCCTGACGACCGAAATCACCTGGCCCACATGAAGGTCCTTTACTTCCATCAGCACTTCTCGACCCCGAAAGGGTCGACCGGCATCCGCTCCTACGAGATGGCCCGCGCCCTGGTGGCACGCGGCCACCAGGTCACGATGGTTTGCGGCAGTTACGGCGCGGGCAATACCGGGCTGGACACCGGATTCGTGGATGGCCTGCGGCGCGGCCCGGTTGACGGCATCGACGTCGTCGAGTTCGAGTTGCGCTACTCGAACCGCGACGGCTTCCTCAAGCGCACCGTGACCTTCCTCAAGTTCGCGTGGCGCAGCACCCGGCTCGCACTGACCGAACCGCACGACGTCATTTTCGCCACCAGCACGCCACTGACGGCTGGCATCCCCGGCATCGTGGCGCGCTGGCTGCGTGGCAGCCGCTTCGTCTTCGAGGTGCGCGACCTCTGGCCGGAGCTGCCGCGCGAGATGGGCGTGATCCGCAACCCGCTCGTCCTTTGGGCCATGGGCGTGTTGGAGTGGCTCTCTTACCACTCGGCACACCGGCTGGTCGGCCTGTCGCCCGGCATCGTAGCCGGCATCGCGCGGCGCGGCGTTCACGCCGAACGCATCGCGCTGGTCCCTAACGGTTGCGACATGGAGCTGTTCGCCGACGCGCCGCAGCCCTGGCGGCCCGTCGGAGTGGCGGCCACCGACCTGATGGCCGTGTTCGCCGGCACGCATGGCATGGCCAACGGCTTGGACGCGGCTTTGAACGCCGCTGCCTTGCTGCGCCAGCGCGGCCGCGGGGATATCAAGCTGGTGCTGATCGGCGAAGGACAGCTCAAATCGGCCCTGATCGAACGCGCCCAGCGCGAGCAACTCGATAACGTGGTGTTCTGTGACCCGGTCGACAAGGCACGGCTGGCGGGCCTGATGGCCTCTACGGACGTCGGCCTGCAATTGTTGGCCAATGTGCCGGCCTTCTACTATGGCACCTCGCCGAACAAATTCTTCGATTACATCGCCTCCGGCGTACCGCCGCTGATCAACTACCCGGGCTGGCTGGCCGAGCTGGTGCAGGATCACCGCTGCGGCTTCGCGGTTCCGCCGGACGACGCGACGGCCTTCGCGGACGCGCTCGAGCGCGCCGCCGCCGAACGCGCCGATCTTCCTCGCATGGGCGAGCGCGCGCGCGCCCTGGCGCGCGCTCAGTTCGACCGCGCCTTGCTGTCCGCGCAGTGGGTACGCTGGCTCGAGAGTGCAGCTGGCGACACCGCGGCTGGCGCGGTCGACGCGCGCAAGAAGGCCTCCTGAGGCAGGTTCGACCATGGCGGCGCACAGCACCGGCTTCGTTCTCAAGCGACTGATCGACATCGCTGCGGCCAGCTCCGCGTTGGTCGTCCTGTCACCGGTGCTGCTTGTGACTGCGCTTCTGGTGCGCATCAAGCTCGGCAGCCCGGTGCTGTTTGCACAAGTGCGGCCCGGCCTGCACGCCAGGCCCTTCCGCATGGTCAAGTTCCGCAGCATGACCAACGCGCGCGACGCCGTCGGCGCGCTGCTGCCCGATGTGCAGCGGCTGACTCCCTTCGGGCGCTTCCTGCGCGCCAGCAGCCTGGACGAGCTGCCCGAGCTATGGAACGTGCTCACGGGCGACATGAGTTTGGTTGGCCCACGGCCGCTCCTGATGGAGTACCTGCCGCTCTACACCCCCGAACAAGCCCGCCGGCACGAGGTTCGCCCGGGCATCACCGGCTGGGCGCAGGTCAATGGCCGCAACGCGATCAGCTGGGACGACAAGTTCCGCCTCGACATCTGGTATATCGACCACCGCAGCCTTGCGCTGGATCTTCGCATCGTTGCGATGACGGTGGCGCGCCTGCTGCGGCCGCACGGCATTAGCGCGCCGAACAGCGCTACAGCCGAGAAGTTCACCGGGTCGCCGCGATGAGCGAACTGTGGATTCTCGGCGCGGGAGGTCACGGCGTGGTCGTGGCCGACGCCGCCCGCGCAATGGCACGCTGGTCAGATATCGCCTTCTTCGACGACCGCTGGCCCGCTGTCGAGGAGGTCTGCGAGTGGCCGGTACGGGGCACGGTGTCGGCCTTGCGCGAGCGGATCGCTGGCCAGGATGGCGTGCAGGTGGTGGTGGCGGTTGGCGACAACCGTCAGCGCCTCGCGCTCACCCGCGAACTCGCCGCCGCCGGCGCGCGACTGGCCACGGTGGTGCACCCGTTCACGGCTATCAGCACGTCGGCCGAGCTCGGCCCGGGCACGGTGGTGATGGCCGGGGCAGTGGTCAATCCGCGCGTGCGCATCGGCGAGGCGGCCATTCTCAACACCCGAACGAGCGTCGACCACGACTGCGCGATCGGCCACGGCGTGCACCTGTGCCCCGGGAGCACGCTCGCGGGCAACGTCAAGGTGCAAGACTTGGCCTGGGTCGGCATCGGTTCTTGCGTGATCCAGGGCGTGACGATCGGCACGTCGTCGATCGTCGGTGCGGGCGCCGCGGTGATCCGCGACGTGCGCGAATGCACCACGGTGGCCGGCTGCCCGGCCAGGGAGATCCAGCGTGTCAGCTGATTGGTTCAAGCGGGGCCCTTGGCCCCTTTTCGCCGACGACGAGATCGCCGCGGCCACCGCCGTGCTGCGCTCGGGCAAGGTCAACTACTGGACCGGCGACGAATGCCGCGCTTTCGAGCGCGAATACGCACAAGCCACGCAGCGCCGCCATGCGGTGGCGCTGGCCAACGGCACGCTAGCCCTGGAGCTGGCGCTGATGGCCTTCGGCATCGGCGAGGGAGACGAGGTGATTACCGCGAGCCGCACCTACGTGGCCTCGGCCAGCTGCGCTGTGATGCGCGGCGCAGTCCCGGTGGTGGCCGACGTCGATCCCGACAGCCAGTGCGTCACTGCCGAGACGATCCGCGCCGCGCTGACGCCTCGCACCCGGGCCATCGTCGCGGTGCACCTCGCCGGCTGGCCCTGCCCCATGGACAAGATCATGGCGCTGGCCGCTGAGCGCGACCTTGTCGTGATCGAGGACTGTGCGCAAGCACACGGGGCCACCTGGTGCGGCAAACCTGTCGGCGCATTCGGCCATGCAGCGGCGTTCTCGTTCTGCCAGGACAAGATCATCACCACCGGCGGCGAAGGCGGCATGCTGGTGCTCGACGACGAGGAGGCCTGGAAGCGCGCCTGGGCCTACAAGGACATCGGTCGCAGCTACGACGCCGTCTACCACCGCAAGCACGCACCGGGCTTCCGCTGGTTAACTGAGAGCTTCGGCACGAACTGGCGCCTGACCGAACTGCAGGCGGCGATCGGCCGGCTGCAATTGGCGAAGCTGCCACGCTGGACGGAGCAGCGCCGCGCGAACGCGAGGGCGCTGGCAAGCGGCTTTGCCGACATTGGCGCCCTGCGTGTGCCGCTGCCGCCCGCGCACGCCGGCCACGCCTTCTACAAGTTCTATGCTTTCGTGCGGCCGACTGAACTTGCACGCGGCTGGAGCCGCGACCGGATCATGGAGGAAATGAACGAGCGCGGCATACCCTGCACTGTTGGCTCATGCAGCGAGATCTATCTCGAGAAGGCCTTCGTGGACCGCGGCTGGGGGCCAAGAGTGCGCTTGCCGGTCTCTCGCGAACTGGGTGAAACCAGTTTGATGTTCATGGTCCATCAGACGCTTCCGCGAGAGGCAATCGAGGCAACGGTGGATGCCTTGCGCCGAGTTATGGTCTCGGCAAGCCGCTGAGCGGTGCGCTTCTCAGTGCCAGTCGGTTCGGTCACCGCCTGTTCACCATCACGCCTCGCGCAGCATTAGTGATATTGGTGGTGCGGACAGTCATTTCAACCTCTTGCACAGTGCTGGACGTGGCGCTGCGTCTAAGCCGGAAGGCCGGGGCGCTTGAACTCGCCCGCCGGCGAACATTGCGATGGAGTTCGTAGCAATGCAGGACCTCCGTGCCGCACATTCATCTTGAACGGACGCTTCATGATCAACACCGTCTCCGCCCTGAGGCGCTGCTCTTACCTGCACGCCCCGTGTCACCACACTCTGCGCAAAGACGTGTCGCTGACGGAGATGGGGTTTGATCGCTTCCGACTGTTGCCCCTGGACTGGGTCGTCGCGGCGCGTCGCTTCCACGGCATGACGTCCATGCTCATCACCTAGACGCCACTGGCGGTGCGGGCCAATCGCTGCAACGCCTGAGAAACTTAGGCTTGACCCGCCTGAGGCAAACTTCGACCAGTAGCAGAATACGAGACTGATGTCCCCCATTCAGATTGCCCGCCGCCTGTCCGAGATCTCGCCGCGCGCGAAGATGCTGACCATGCTCTGCGGCGACGCGGTGTTCCTGCCGATGTGCATGCTCGCCGCCGTATCGCTGCGCCTGGGCTCGATCGAGGGCGCACTGCGCACCGATGCCGGCATGCAGCTGCTGCTGGCACTGCTGACCATCCCGGTGCTCGGCGTGGCTGGCCTGTACCGCACGGTGGTGCGCTACATCGACCTGCGCGTGCTGCTGGCCTCGGGCGTCGCCCTGGCGGTGGCGGTGCTGCTGGTTTACGGCCTGGCGACGCTGATGCAGTTCCTCGAGCTGCCGCGCTCGTCGGTGCTGATCTACTGGTTCGTCGCCTTCGCCTACGTGGTCACCTCGCGCTTCGTGGCGCGCACGCTGCTGCGCCGCGGCATCCGCTCCGGCGGCCGCACGCGCGTGCGCACCGCCATCTACGGCGCCGGCGAGGCCGGTGCGCAGCTGGCCTACAGCATGGCCTTCAGCAGCGAGTACCGCGCGCTGTGCTTTCTGGACGACCGCCGCGAGCTGCAGAACAAGACGGTCGCCGGCCTGAAGGTCTACTCGCCCGACCTGCTCGCCGAGGTGGTGTTCCGCCACGAGATCGACCAGATCGTGGTGGCGATTCCCTCCGCCAGCTCGGCGCAGAAGCGCCACCTGATCCGTCGCGTCGAGGGTGCCGGGCTGCCGGTGAAGATCCTGCCCGGCCTGGTCGAGATGGTCGACGGCAAGGCCGGCGTGTCCGACATCCGCGAGGTCGACGTGGCCGACCTGCTGGGCCGCGACGCCGTGCCGCCGGACCCGACCCTGTTCGCGCGCAACATCGCCGGCAAGGTGGTGCTGGTCACCGGCGCCGGCGGCTCCATCGGCAGCGAGCTGTGCCGGCAGGTGCTCTCGCAGCACCCGAGCCGCATCGTGCTGCTCGACCATTCCGAGTTCGCGCTCTACACCATCGACCACGAGCTGCAGCACACCGCCCGCGGCACCGAGATCGTCGCCTGCCTCGGCTCGGTGCTCGACGAGGCGCTGGTGCGCCACCTGATGAAGGCGCACGGCGTGCAGACGGTCTACCACGCCGCCGCCTACAAGCACGTGCCCATCGTCGAGGGCAACATGCAGCAGGGCCTGCGCAACAACGTGTTCGGCACGCTGAACATGGCGCGCGCCGCGGCCGAGGCCGGCGTCGAGACCTGCGTGCTGATCTCCACCGACAAGGCGGTGCGCCCGACCAACGTGATGGGCGCCTCCAAGCGCGTCGCCGAGCTGGTGATGCAGGCGGCGGCGCTGCGCGCCGGCGGCCGCACCGTGTTCTCGATGGTGCGCTTCGGCAACGTGCTCGGCTCGTCGGGCTCGGTGGTGCCGCTGTTCCGCCGGCAGATCCGCGCCGGCGGGCCGATCACCATCACCCACCCGGACATCATCCGCTACTTCATGCTCATCCCGGAGGCGGCGCAGCTCGTCATCCAGGCCGGCGCGATGGCCAAGGGCGGCGACGTGTTCGTGCTCGACATGGGCGAGCCGGTGCGCATCGCCGACCTGGCGCGCTCGATGATCCGGCTGTCGGGCCTGACCGAGCGCACCGTCGACAATCCGGGCGGCGACATCGAGATCCAGTCGGTCGGCCTGCGCCCCGGCGAGAAGCTGTTCGAGGAGCTGCTGATCGGCGACGACGTGGCGCCCAGCGGCCACCCGCGCATCATGACGGCCCACGAGCGCCACATCGACCCGGCCCTGCTCGACAAGATGCTGCAGTCGCTGCGCCAGGCCTGCGAGGCCAACGACAGCGAATCGATGCTGCGGCAGATCCGCAACCTGGTGCCCGAGTACCGCTCGGCCGACGAGGTCAATGCGGAGGCCGCGGCCGGCCTGGCCACGCGGGCCTGAACCGGCCCCGGGCCGGCCTCGGCCTCAGATCACCTTCGCGCGCATCAGGTCGTTGGAGTTCAGCGCGCCCACCAGCAGCCCGGTGTCGTCGACTACCAGCACGCTGGTGATGCGGTGCTTCTCCATCAGGTCGGCGGCGTCGACGGCCAGCGCGTCGGCGCGCACCGTCTTCGGGGTCGGGTAGAGCACGTCGCGCGCGCGCAGCTCGCGCAGGTCGGCGCCGCGCTCGATCAGGCGGCGCAGGTCGCCGTCGGTGAAGATGCCGGCCACCCGCCCTTCCGGCGTCACCACGGCGGTGGCGCCCAGGCCCTTGCGCGTCATCTCGCGCATCATGTCGACCAGCGCCACCTCGGGCAGCACGCGCGGCACGGCATCGCCGCTGCGCATCACGTCGCGCACATGGGTGAGCAGCTTGCGGCCCAGCGACCCGCCCGGGTGCGAGCGGGCGAAGTCTTCTTCGCGGAAGCCGCGCGCATCGAGCAGCGCCACCGCCAGCGCGTCGCCCAGCGCCATCTGCGCGGTGGTGCTCGCGGTGGGGGCGAGGTTCAGCGGGCAGGCCTCCTGGTCGACGGCGCTGGACAGCACGATGTCGGCATGCCGGGCCAGCGTGCTCTCCGGCTTGCCGGTCATCGCCACCAGCGTCACGCCCAGGCGCTTGATTGCCGGCACGATGGCAGCGAGCTCGTCGCTCTCGCCGGAGTTGGAGATCGCCAGCACCACGTCGCCGGCGGTGACCATGCCGAGGTCGCCGTGGCTGGCCTCGGCCGGGTGCACGAACATCGCCGGCGTGCCGGTGGAGGCCAGCGTGGCGGCGATCTTGCGGCCCACGTGGCCGCTCTTGCCCATGCCCATCACGACGACGCGGCCGCGGCTGTCGAGCATGGCGCGCACCGCGTGCACGAAGGACTCGCCCTGGCGCGCCTTCAGGCCGATCAGTGCACGCGCCTCGATGTCGAAGGTCTCGAGCGCCAGGCGCATGACGCGCTCGGCGTCGAAGGGCAGCGAGGAAGTTGCGTTCACGATGGTGCCGATTCTAGGTGGGCACAGCCTCTGGCGCATCGTGCACCTCCATGCGCGGCGGCACGCTCATCACCGCCAGGCCGGTCTGCCGGGCCAGCTCGATGGCCCGCTCGCGCCGCTCGGCGGCCACGCCGGGCATCGCCACGATCACGTGGGTGGCGCCGGCCAGCAGGTGCGGCAGCACCACGTCGGCAATGGTGCCCTGCACCGTCACGCCGCCGATGCGCAGGCCCTGCTTGGCCGGGTCGTCGTCGAGCAGCGCCAGCACCGTCCAGCCGTCGCGGCGGTGGATGGTGCCGACCAGCCGGCGCGCCGCCTCGCCGGCGCCCAGCACGATGGCACGGCGCGGCTCGCCCTCCACGCCGCTGGTCAGCGAGCGCGCCTGCTCCCAGACCATGCGGTAGGCCATGCGCGCCAGGCTGAGCGTGAGGATGCAGAACAGCGGGTGCAGCAGCAGCACGGCGCGCGCCACGCCGGTGAGCTGCGCCATCAGCACCGCCACAGCGCTGATCGTGCCGGCCAGCAGGCAGGCCAGCGCGATGCGCTTGAAGTCGTCGAAGCCGAAGAAGCGCCACAGCCCGCGCGGCACGCCGGTCAGCGCCAGGAACACCAGGTAGCACAGCACCACGCCGAAGGAGACGTAGTCGTCGTACCAGGGCCGGCCGGGCTGCCAGCGCTCGAAGCCGAGTCGGAACAGGTAGGTCAGGTGCCAGCAGGCCAGGATCACCGCCGCGTCCACCGCCATCGCGACGGCGCGGTTGCGCGGCCGCAGCGCCGACATGGTCTGGTCGAGCCAGACCCAGAGTTTGCTGTCGTTCATGCCGAACATCCTCGTGGGTGAAGGAAGGGTGGGGACGAACACCGTGCTCAGCGTCAGGCCGATCACGCGCAGGTCGTTGGCGAAGGTGGGCCGGTCGACGTAGTGCAGCGCGTACTGCAGCTTGGTCGGCAGGATCACCTCGATGTACTCGCGCTCCGGGTCGTGCGCCTGGGCGAGCAGCTCGTTCTCGTCGCGGTAGCGCACCGAGGCGAAGTCGGTGATCCCGGGGCGTACGGAGAGCAGCCGCTCGCGCCATTCGGGCGGGTAATGCGCCACGTAGCGCGGCACCTCCGGGCGCGGGCCGACCAGGCTCATGGTGCCGCGCAGAACGTCGATCAGCTGCGCCAGCTCGTCGAGCTTGCTCTTGCGCAGGAAGGCGCCGACGCGGGTGATGCGCGCGTCGCCGGCCACCGTGAGCGGCACACCGCCGCTGGGCGGCGCCACCGTCATGGTGCGGAACTTGAAGATGCGGAACGGCCGGCCATGCCGCCCCACGCGCTCCTGGCGGAAGAACACCGGCCCCGGCGACTCGAGCTTGATGGCCAGCGCGATCAGCGCGAAGAACGGCGCCAGCAGCAGCAGGCCGGCCGCCGAAGCCACCACGTCGACGAAACGCTTGAACATGGACCCGCTGGCTAACCGGCCAAAGCCTCGCGTGCCGCCGCCGCCACGCGCTGCACGTCCGCCTCGGTCATGCGCGAGTACATCGGCAGGCTGACCATGCGCTCGTAGGCATGCTGGCTGTGCGGGAACTGCTCGGCGCGCAGGCCATAGCGGTCGCGCCAGTAGGGCTGCAGGTGCAGCGGGATGTAGTGCACGCTGCAGCCGATGCCGGCGGCGAACAGCTTCTCGATGAAGCTGTCGCGCGAGATGCGCGCCTCGTCGGTCAGGCGCACCACGTACAGGTGCCAGGAATGCAGGTCGCCCACCACCGGGCCGGGCGGGCGCAGCAGCGGCAGCCCGGCCAGCGCCTGGTCGTAGGCATGGGCGATCGCCTGGCGGCAACGCTGGAATTCGTTGGCACGGCGCAGCTGGTGGATGCCCAGCGCCGAGGCGATGTCGGTCAGGTTGTACTTGAAGCCGGGCGCGACGATCTCGTAGTACCAGCTCGGCACCTTGGCGGTGAAGCGGTCGAAGGCATCGCGGCTGATGCCGTGCAGGCGCATCACCTTGACGCGCCGGGCCAGGTCGTCGTCGCGCGTCACCACCATGCCGCCCTCGCCGGTGGTGATGGTCTTGTTGGCGTAGAAGCTGAACACCGTGGCATCGGATTCCAGCGTGCCGATGAGCCGCCCGCCGCTGGTGCTGGGCAGCGCGTGGGCGGCGTCCTCGACGACGCGCAGGCCATGCTTGCGCGCCAGCGCCAGCAGCCGGCCCATCTCGGCCGCCAGGCCGCCGTAGTGCACCGGCACCACGGCCTTCGTGCGCGGCGTGATGGCGCGTTCGACGGCATCGATGTCGATGCACAGCGTGGTCGGGTCGATGTCCACCAGCACCACGTCGGCGCCCAGGTAGCGCACCACCTCGGCGGTGGCGGTGAAGGTGTGGGTGGTGGTGATCACCTCGTCGCCCGGGCCGATGCCCAGCGCCTCGAGCGCCAGGTGAAGCCCGGCGGTGGCGGAGTTCACCGCCAGCGCATGCAGGCCCGGCGCACCGAGGTAGGCGGCGAAATCCTCCTCGAAGCGGCGCGTCTTCGGGCCGGTGGTGACCCAGCCCGAGCGCAGCGTGTCCACCACCTCGGCGATCTCGGCTTCACCGATGTCGGGCAGGGCAAAGGGCAGGAAGGGCTGGACGGGGGCGGTGCTCATCGGGGCAGATCAGGCTTGGCAATCCAGGCGAGCACATGGGTGCGCAGCGCCGGAACGGTGTTGAACAGAGTGTAGAGGGACGGGTGCAGCCGCGCGACGCGGCGGGCGATCGGTGGCGCCAGCGTGACGCGCCTCGCGTCGACGCGGCCCTGCGGGAACAGCTGCCGCACGCGCGCCAGCGGCACGCCGCGCACATCGCGGTTGGCCGGGTTGTCGACGGTGAAGTCGTACCAGAGCACGCCGCCGCCCGGGCGCACCCAGCGCCACATCGTGTCGGCCAGGCGCTGCTGGAAGGCGTCGTCGAGCAGCGACGAGAACACGGTGGAGACGAACACGATGTCCTGCGACTGCGCGTCGAGCGCGAGCGCGGTGGCGTCGCCGCCATGCAGTGCGGTGGCGGCGGGCAGCGTCACGCGCGCGGCGGCCAGGCGCTCGGGCAGCAGTTCGGCACCGGCCACGTGCTCGGGCCGGAAGCCCAGGCGCAGCAGCTCGAGCAGGTTGCCGCCGCTGCCGCAGCCGACCTCGAGCAGGCGCAGCGCGGCCAGGTCCGTCAGGCCATGCTTGACGAACAGCGAGAGCATGGCGCGCTGGCGCTCCTGCACGGTCTGCCAGACCTCGGGGCGCAGCAGGCTGTAGCGGCCGTCGGCGGCGGCGCGGCGCGCGTAGCGCTGCGTGACGGCGTCGGCTTCGTCGTGCGGCTGCGTCATGCGATGGCCTCCAGGAAGCGCCGGGCCAGCACCGGGTAGGCGTGGTGGGCGAGCACGAAGTCGCGGCCGCGCTCGCCCATCGCGCGGCGCGCGCCGGGCGACAGCGCGGCCAGCCGGCGCAGGCCCTGCGCCACCGCCTGCGCCGACTCCGGCGCCACGGTGAGGCCGCAGCCCGCCTCGGCCACCGGGTCGTTGCCGGCCTCCACCGAATGCAGCACCGGCACGCCGGCCATCATGTAGTCCATCAGCTTGTTCGGCGCGATGCCGAAGCGGTACAGCGGCTGGCGCTTCCAGCCGATGTAGGCGATGTCGGCGGCGGCCAGCAGCGCCGGGATCTGCGCCTTCGGGATCGGCTCGAACAGGCGCACCTGGCGCAGCGCCTCGCCTTCGGCCTGCACACGCTCGGCCAGGCGCGCCTTCTCGTGGCCGTCGCCGACCAGCACGAAGGCGAAGGGCTCGGTCTGCATCGCCGCGGCCGCGTCGAGCAGCACGTCCAGCGCGTTCGGCTCGCCGTGCGAGCCGGCGTACACCACCACCTGCCGACCGGCGGCACGCTGCTGCGCGATGTGCGTGGCGATCGCCGGGGCCAGCGGGGCCGCGGCGCCCTGCCATTCCTCCGGCGAGATGCCGTTGGGCACGATGTGCAGCTTGCGCAGGTCGAGCCCGTGTGCCTGCAGGTGTTCGGCCACCTTGGGCAGCATGGACACCACCACGTCGGCATCGCGACAGGCGTCGTTCTCGGCCTTCTGGCACAGCAGGATGAAGGGGTGCCGCGGCGACATGCCCGACAGCTCGATCGGCGAAGCCGGCCACAGGTCGTGCACCTCGTGCACCAGCTTGGCCCCGGCCAG
>CAZVLY010000055.1:0-3771 GCA_964628175.1 uncultured Piscinibacter sp.
TCGTTCCAGTAGGGCAGCACGCGCGCCACCGTGTCCTTCAGGCATTCGGTCAGCGGCACCTCGCCGGCAGCGAGCTTCGCGTAACGCGGGTCGCTGCGTTCGCTGCGCGGGTCGCCCGGCTCCAGCGCCGGCGGCGGCGTGTCGTAGCTGCGCCGCCAGACCAGCACCTGCTCGTCGCCGAACTTCTTCGCCGTCTCGGCCTTGTTCAGACCCTGCAGCGCACCGTAGTGGCGCTCGTTCAGGCGCCAGGAGTTCACCACCGGCAGCCAGGTGCGGTCCATTTCGTCCAGCGCGTGCCACAGCGTCCAGATGGCGCGCTTGAGCACCGAGGTGTAGGCGACGTCGAACTCGTAGCCCTCGGCCTTGAGCAGCCGGCCCGACTCGCGCGCCTGCGCAACGCCGGTGGGCGTGAGGCCCACGTCGGTCCAGCCGGTGAAGCGGTTCTCGAGGTTCCAGGTCGATTCGCCGTGGCGGATCAGTACGAGCTTGTGCATGGGCTGGCCGGGTTCGGGATGAGGGAAAGCCGGGCACGGCCCGGTGGCGTCAACCCTGAATTCTATAATTCGCGTTTTTCGCCGCAGCGGCTGAAGGCTCCCGTGAAGTTCTTTATCGACAACTGGGTTCTGTTCCTGGCCGCCATCACCTCCGGTGGCCTCCTGCTCTGGCCGATGATCTCGCGCGGCGGCGGTGCCGGCCGCGTCACGCCCGCGCAGGCCGTGATGCTCATCAACCGTGAGAAGGCCGTGCTGATCGACGTCAGCGAGCCCGACGAGTTCGCCGGCAGCCACGCCACCGGCTCGAAGAACGTGCCGCTGGGCCGGCTCGAGGCCTCGGGTGACCTGCCGAAGAACAAGACGCTGCCGCTGGTGGTGGTCTGCCCGAGCGGCACGCGTGCCGTGCGCGCGGTGGCAACGCTGAAGAAGCTCGGCCACGAGAACTCGCATGTGCTCGCCGGGGGACTGGCCGCCTGGCGCGAAGCCAACCTGCCCGTCGAGAAGAGCGCCTGAGGACCCGCCATGCCCGCCGTGAAGATGTACACGACCCAGGTCTGCCCGTACTGCCAGCGTGCCAAGGCGCTGCTCAGGCAGCGCGGTGTCGAGCAGATCGAGGAGATCCGCGTCGACCTGCACCCCGCCGAGCGCGACACCATGGTGCAGATCACCGGCCGGCGCACCGTGCCGCAGATCTTCATCGGTGACACCCATGTCGGTGGCTGCGACGATTTGGTGGCGCTCGATCAGCGCGGCGGCCTCGCGCCGCTGCTCGCGGGCTGACTCCGCGCGCAGCCATAATCCCGGGCTCGCCGCCATTTCGACGGCACCCCTTCATCCAGAGATTCCCATGGCCGACGACAACCAGACCCCGGTGTTCCAGATCCAGCGCATGTACCTGAAGGACCTGTCGCTGGAGCAACCCAACTCGCCGCAGATCCTGCTCGAACAGTCGCAGCCGGCGGTCGACATCCAGCTCGGCCTGGGCGCCGAAGCCATCGCCGACGGCGTCTATGAAGTGGCCGTCACCGCGACGGTGACGACCAAGGTCGCCGACAAGGTGCTGTTCCTCGTCGAGGCCAAGCAGGCCGGCATCTTCGAGATCCGCAACATTCCCGGCGACCAGCTCGATCAGATCATCGGCATCGCCTGCCCGGGCATCGTGTACCCCTACCTGCGTGCCATCGTCTCCGACGTGTGCACGCGTGCCGGCTTCCCACCGGTGCTGCTGGCCGAGGTGAATTTCCAGGCCATGTACGAGGCGCAGCGCGCCCAGGCCGCGGGCCAGAACGGCTCGGGCATCATCACCAGCGTCAACTGAGACGCTGACCGCGGCGCCCATGAACCTGACGGTGCTCGGCGCGGGAGCGTGGGGCACTGCGCTGGCCGTGAGCGCCTGCACGCGGCAGCCCACGCGACTGTGGGCGCGTGATGCGGTGCAGGCCGCGGCGATGCAGCACGAGCGCCTCAACCGGCGTTACCTGAAAGAGGTCGCGCTGCCGCCCGCGCTGCAGATCGACGCCGATTTCGACGCTGCCGTGGCGCATGCCCGCGGCGGCCTGCTCGTGGTGGCCACGCCGATGGCCGGCCTGGAAGGCATCCTTCGCCGCCTGCCGGCCGATGCGCCCGGCGTGCTGTGGCTGTGCAAGGGCTTCCAGGAGGGCACGGGCCGGCTCGGCCACGAGATCGCCCGCGCCGCCTGCCCCTCGCTGAGTGCTGGCGTGCTGTCGGGCCCGAGTTTCGCGATCGAGGTCGCGCGCGGCCAGCCCACCGCGCTGGTGGCGGCGAGCCACGACGCGGCGCTCACCGAGCGCGCCGTCGAGGCCTTCCACAGCGACACGATGCGCATCTACACCTCCAACGACCCGGTGGGCGTGGAGGTGGGCGGCGCGGTGAAGAACGTGATGGCCATCGCCACCGGCATCGCCGACGGCATGCAGCTCGGCCTGAATGCGCGTGCCGCGCTGGTCACGCGCGGCCTGGCCGAGATGACGCGGCTGGGCCTCGCACTGGGCGCCCGCGCCGAGACTTTCATGGGGCTGTCAGGCCTGGGCGACCTGGTGCTCACCACCACCGGCGAGCTGTCGCGCAACCGCCGCGTCGGCCTGCTGCTGGCGCAGGGCCAGACGCTGGCGCAGATCCTCGCCGAGCTCGGCCACGTGGCCGAAGGCGTGCTCAGCGCGGCCACGGTGCTGCAGCGCGCGCGGGCACTGCAGGTGGCGATGCCGATCACCGAGGCGGTAGTGGCCGTGCTGGAGCGCCGCATCACGCCGGCGCAGGCGCTCGGCCTGCTGATGGGCCGCGAAGCGCGGCCCGAAATCTGACTGAGAAAGCGCCGCATGCATCGCCGCCTGATCCTTCGCAGCGCCGCCGCGTCCGCGGCCACCCTGGCAATACCGTCCTTCGCGCAGGCCTGGCCCGCGCGGCCGATCCGGCTGGTCGTGCCGTTCCCGCCCGGCAGCTCGCCGGACCTGATCGCGCGCCTCCTGGCCGAGCCCCTGGCGGCCGTGCTGGGCCAGCCGGTGGTGGTCGACAACAAGCCCGGTGCCGGCGGCAACCTCGGCACCGGCCTGGTCGCCAAGTCGGAGCCCGACGGGCACACCCTGCTCTTCACGATCCAGGGGCCGCTGGTCACCGCGCCGCTGCTCAGCAAGAGCCTGAACTACGACCCGGTCAAGGAGCTGGCGCCCGTCACCCTGGTGGCAACCTCGCCGAACCTGCTGGTGGTCGACCCGAAGCTCGGCGTCGAGACGCTGGCCGACTTTGTGCGCGTGGCCAAGGCAAAGGGCGGCGAGCTCAACTACGGCAGCGTGGGCAACGGCAGCGCCTCGCACCTGGCGATGGAGCTGTTCAAGCGCCGCGCCGGCATCGAGCTCGTGCACGTGCCCTACCAGGGATTTCCGCAGGTCGTGAACGCCATCCTCGCCGGCCAGGTGCAGGCCGGCTTCATGGTGCCGGGCATCGCGATGGGCCAGGTGCGTGCCGGCAAGCTGCGCGGGCTCGGCGTGACGACGCTCGGCCGCTCGGCCGCGCTGCCGGAGTTCCCGACGCTGGTCGAGCAGGGTTACGCGGGGTTCGAGGCGGTCTCGTGGCAGGCGGTGCTCGCGCCGGCGAAGACGCCTGCGCCGATCATCGAGCGACTGTCGCGCGAGCTGGTGCGCATCATCAAGAGCGACGAGGTGCGCACGAAGATGCTCGCGCAGTACTTCAGCGCCGCCGGCACTGCGCCGGCTGCGCTGGCCGGCCTGATGGCCAGCGAGCGCGAGCGCTGGGCCCAGGT
>CAZVLY010000055.1:3871-17194 GCA_964628175.1 uncultured Piscinibacter sp.
CGCCGGCTGCGCTGGCCGGCCTGATGGCCAGCGAGCGCGAGCGCTGGGCCCAGGTGATCAAGCGGGCGGGAGTCCAGCCGGAGTAGACGGCGTCTGCGCGGCGCCGGCGTAGCCGCACTGCCGCCAGGCCTCGAACACCGCCACCGCGACGGCATTGCTGAGGTTCAGGCTGCGCTGGCCCGCGCGCATCGGCAGGCGCACGCGCTGCTCGGGCGCCAGGCCTTCGCGAACGTCCGCTGGCAGGCCTGCGCTTTCCGATCCGAACACCAGCCAGTCTCCCGGGGCCCAGGCCACGTCGGCGAAGTGGCGCGTGCCACGCGTCGTGAAGGCAAAGCAGCGCGAAGGCGGCGGCGCGCAGTCTTCGATCAAGGTCTGCCACGAGGCATGGCGGCGCACGCTGGCGTACTCGTGGTAGTCGAGCCCGGCGCGCACCAGCAGCTTGTCGTCCATCGAGAAGCCGAGCGGCTCGACCAGGTGCAGCGCGCAGCCCGTGTTGGCGGCCAGGCGGATCACGTTGCCCGTGTTGGGCGGGATCTCGGGATGCACGAGCACGATGTTGAACATGGTGCGGCGATTCTCCCGCAGCGCCGGAACTGCATCGGCTCAGGCCCCGTCCGGCCGCGGCGTGCGCGCCAGCACCCACAGCCGCACGCGCGATGCGCCGGCCTGCAGCAGCGTGCGGGTCATCTCGGCGGCGGTGGCGCCGGTGGTCATCACGTCGTCGACCAGCACGACGCTGCGCCCGGCGAGCTCGGCACGCCGCAGCGGCTCGACCGCAAAGGCCGCGCGCACGTTCGAGGCCCGCCGATCGAGCGGCAGGTCGACCTGGTGCGGCGTGTCGCGAACGCGCAGCAGCAGCCCCGCGTCGGCACGCGGGCCGAGGCGGCGCGCGATCTCCCACGACTGGTTGAAACCACGCTCGCGAAGCCGTGCCTCGCTCAAGGGCGCCGGCAGCAGCAACTCGGGCGGGGGCTCGTCGCGCACGGCTTCGCGCAGCAGGCCCGCGAACAAGGGTGCGAGTTCGACGCCGCCGTGGAACTTGAAGCGCGCGATCAAGGTGCTCCAGGGCGCGGCGTAGTCGAGCGCGGTGATCGTGCGCTCGAACGGCGGCGGATCGCGCAGGCACTCGCCGCACACCGATTGGCCGGCCGGCACCACGAGGGCGCAGCGTTCGCAGCGCGGCCACGTCGAGGCGAAACGCTGCCGGCAGGCGGTGCACAGCGCACCGCGGCCCCAGTCGCGGCAGATGCTGCATTGACCGGGCAGGGAGCGCAGAAGCGATGCCAGCGACACCGGCTCAATATACTGCCCGGCCATGCACCCGCCGCCTGCCACCGACCTGTCTGCACGCGGCCTCGATCCGGTGGCGGTGGACGCCGCCTTGCGCCGCCTGGCGCGCGCCGCCGAAGCGCCTTGGCTGCACCGCGAGGTGGCGCGGCGCATGGCCGAACGCCTGGCCATCATCCGCCTGCAGCCGGCGCAGGTGATCGACTGGTGGAGCTGGCTGGGCGCTGGCGCCGAACTGCTGGCCACGGCCTACCCCGCGGCGCGGCGCATCGCCGTCGAGCCGACGCCGGCCTTGCGCGCGCGCAGCGAGGCCGCGCTGAGCGCACCGTGGTGGTCGACCCGGCGCTGGACCGCGCCAGCCGCGGTGGTGATCGGCGAGGGCGACGACCTGCCCGGCGGCACGCAGCTCGTCTGGGCCAACATGATGCTGCACGCGGTGGTGGATCCGCCGGCGTTGTTTGCCCGCTGGGAGCGAGCCCTGGCCGTCGACGGTTTCGTGATGTTCTCCTGCCTCGGTCCCGGCACGCTGCGCGAACTGCGCGCGCTCTACCAGCGCCTGGGCTGGCCGGTGCCGACGCCGAACTTCATCGACATGCACGATCTCGGCGACATGCTGGTGCAGGCCGGATTCGCCGACCCGGTGATGGACCAGGAGACGATCACCTTGCAGTGGCCGAACGCCCAGGCCATGCTCGACGAACTGCGCAGCCTCGGCGGCAATGCCGCGCCATCGCGCGACCCGGGCCTGCGCACGCCGCGCTGGCGGCAGCGGCTGCTGCGCGAGCTCGTATCGCTGGCCGGCGCCGATGGCCGCCCCGCGCTCGCCTTCGAGGTCGCCTACGGCCACGCCTTCCGCGCCGCGCCGCGTCTGCGTGGCGGCGAGGAGACGACCGTGTCGCTGGACGACATGCGCGCCATGGTGCGTGGTCGGGGAGCCAAGCCGGTGCGCTAAACTCTTGTAGTTGATCAAAGCAACGAAAAAAGAATCGTGCTTTGAGGCCGTACGCGCAGTCAGCGAGCAGTAAGCAAGGATGACGATCGACGCCTCTTCGATGTCGAGCGAGTCCGGTCCGCACCGGTTGCGGTTCGGACACGCGTCGCAGGCGGCGTCGGGGCCTTGTTCGGTGCAGTGGGAGCTTCGACGCAACTGTTCGTTGACGCCGAGGCAGATGTTGGGGTTTTACCTGGGTGTGAGTGGCCTCTCGCTGGGCATTGCCGGAATATTCTGGTGGCTGGGCGCGACGCTGGTCATGCCCTTCGCCTGGCTGGAAGTGCTGGCGGTCGGTGCGGCGCTGCTGGTGCATGCGCGCCACGCGACGGACCGCGAGAGCATCCGGGTGCAAGGCGGCGTGTTGACGGTGGAGCGGGCCTGTGGCGCGCGAACCGAGCGGTGCGAGTTCTGCGCCGAGTGGGTGAGGGTGGAGTCCACGCAACGTGACGGTTCGCTGATCGAGCTGTGCGAGCGTGGCCGGAAGGTGAGGGTGGGGCGCTTCGTGCGACCCGAGTTGCGGCGGCAACTCGCCGACGAGATGCGGTGGGTGCTGCGGCGGCATGAAGCGGTGCAGGGGCTCGTGCCTGGTGCGGCCTGAGCGGGATCCAGAAACTGACGTGACAACGATGAAGACGATCAAATCACTCCGTGCAACGTTGGCGCGAGTCGCCCTCACCGCAGGTGCCACGCTGGCGACGCAAGCCGCCATGGCCGTGAACAGCCTGCCCGGCGGCCCGGCAGTCAATCAGCTCGACCTGCACCCGCCGGTCACGCAGATCGCCGCCGACCAGCGCTGGCTGCATTACTTCATGCTGGTCATCTGCACGGTGATCTTCGTCGCCGTGTTCGGCGTGATGTTCTATTCGATCTTCAAGCACCGGAAGTCCAAGGGGGCCCAGTCGGCCAACTTCCACGAGAGCGTGAAGGTCGAGATCGCCTGGACGGTCGTGCCGCTGCTGATCGTGATCGGCATGGCCCTGCCTGCCACCAAGACGGTGGTGGCGATGAAGGACACCAGCTCGGCGGACTTGACCATCAAGGCCACCGGCATCCAGTGGAAGTGGGGCTACGACTACCTCAAGGGCGAGGGCGAGGGCATCGGCTTCGTCTCCACGCTCGACGTCACGCACCGCGAGATGTCCAACAGCGGCAAGCCGCCGGCGACCGACAACTACCTGCTCAAGGTCGACAACCCGCTGGTCGTGCCGGTCGACAAGAAGATCCGCATCATCACCACTGCCAACGACGTGATCCACGCCTTCATGGTGCCTGCCTTTGGCATCAAGCAGGACGCGATCCCGGGCTTTGTGCGTGACACCTGGTTCCGCGCCGAGAAGATCGGCGACTACTACGGCCAGTGCGCCGAGCTGTGCGGCAAGGAACACGCCTACATGCCCATCCACGTGAAGGTGCTGTCGGCTGCCGACTACACCGCCTGGGTCGACGGCAAGAAGAAGGAAATGGCCGCGCTGGCCGACGACCCGGCCAAGCAGTGGAAGCTCGACGAGCTCGTTGCCCGCGGCGAGAAGGTCTATGCCGCCAACTGCGCCGCCTGCCACCAGGCCAGCGGCAAGGGCGCCGGCCCGATCAAGCCGCTGGACGGCGCCGCCGTGGTGCTCGACGCCGACAAGCTCAAGCAGATCCAGGTGCTGCTCAACGGCCAGAACAACGGCGCCATGCCCGCCTGGAAGCAGTTGTCGGACACCGAGATCGCCGCGGTGATCACGTACACGAAGAACAACTGGTCCAACAAGACCGGGCAGATCGTTCAGCCGGCCGATGTCGTGGCCGCGCGCAAGTGAAGAACTCGTCGAATCAGAAGGCATAAGGAAACGGCATGAGCGCAGTCATCGACCACCATGGCCACCACGGTGAGCACGCCCACGATCACGACCACGATCACCACGCGCCGCACGGCTGGCGCCGCTGGCTGTTCGCGACGAACCACAAGGACATCGGCACGATGTACCTGCTGTTCTCGTTCGCGATGCTGATGGTCGGCGGCGTGCTTGCGCTGCTGATCCGCGCCGAGCTGTTCCAGCCCGGCCTGCAGATCGTGAACCCGCAGCTGTTCAACCAGCTGACCACGATGCACGGCCTGATCATGGTGTTCGGCGCGATCATGCCGGCCTTCGTCGGATTCGCGAACTGGATGATCCCGCTGCAGATCGGCGCAGCGGACATGGCCTTCGCGCGCATGAACAACCTGAGCTTCTGGCTGCTGATCCCGGCCGGCGCGATGCTGGTGGGCTCGTTCTTCATGCCCGGCGGCGCGCCCGCCGCCGGCTGGACGCTGTATGCGCCGCTGACGCTGCAGATGGGCCCCTCCATGGACGCCGGCATCTTCGCGATGCACATCATGGGCGCGAGCTCCATCATGGGCTCGATCAACATCATCGTCACCATCCTGAACATGCGCGCGCCGCGCATGACGCTGATGAAGATGCCGCTGTTCTGCTGGACCTGGCTGATCACCGCCTACCTGCTGATCGCGGTGATGCCCGTGCTCGCCGGCGCCATCACGATGACGCTGACCGACCGCCACTTCGGCACGCACTTCTTCAACCCCGCCGGCGGCGGCGACCCGGTGATGTACCAGCACATCTTCTGGTTCTTCGGCCACCCCGAGGTCTACATCATGATCCTGCCGGCCTTCGGCATCGTCAGCGCCATCATTCCGGCGTTCGCGCGCAAGAAGCTGTTCGGCTACACCTCGATGGTCTACGCGACCTCGTCGATCGCCATCCTGTCGTTCATCGTCTGGGCGCACCACATGTTCACCACCGGCATGCCGGTGACGGGCCAGCTGTTCTTCATGTACGCGACCATGCTGATCGCGGTGCCCACCGGCGTGAAGGTGTTCAACTGGATCGCCACCATGTGGCGCGGCTCGATGACCTTCGAGACGCCGATGCTGTTCGCGGTCGGCTTCCTGTTCGTGTTCACGATGGGCGGTTTCACCGGCCTGATCTGCGCGATGGCGCCGGTCGACATCCAGATCCAGGACACCTACTACGTCGTCGCGCACTTCCACTACGTGCTGGTGGCCGGCTCGCTGTACGCGCTGTTCGCGGGCTACTACTACTGGAGCCCGAAGTGGACCGGCGTCATGTACAACGAGACGCGCGGCAAGATCCACTTCTGGGGCTCGCTGATCTTCTTCAACGTGACCTTCTTCCCGATGCACTTCCTCGGGCTGGCCGGCATGCCGCGCCGCTACGCCGACTACCCGATGCAGTTCGCCGACTTCAACATGCTCGCGTCGGTGGGCGCCTTCGGCTTCGGGCTGATGCAGGTCTACTTCTTCTTCTTCATCGTGCTGCCGACCATGCGCGGCCAAGGCGCGAAGGCGCCCCAGCAGCCCTGGGACGGTGCCGAAGGCCTCGAGTGGGAAGTGCCGTCGCCGGCGCCTTTCCACACCTTCGAGACGCCGCCGCTGCTGAACCCGTCGGCCACCAAGGTGCTGGGCTGACACCATGGCGCTGACCCCCGAACAGAAGAAGAGCAACCTGCGCCTGGGCCTGATCCTGGCCACGGTGGCCGTGGCGCTGTTCGTCGGCTTCATGGTGAAGAGCGCGTTCCTCGGCGTCTGAGTCCGGCATGTCGAACCCACCGATCGGGCCCGATCCGACCCTGCGCAGCGACAACCTGCGCATGGTTGGCAAGCTGGTCGTCGTGGCCGCTCTGATGTTCGGCTTCGGCTATGCCCTGGTGCCCATGTACCGCGCCATCTGCTCGGCGCTGGGCATCAACGTGCTGTCGGTGGCCGAGCGGCAGGTGCCCGGCAACGCGCCGGCCGAGCGCAACACGCAGGTCGACACCAGCCGGGTCGTCACGGTGGAGTTCGATGCGAACGCGCGCGGCCCCTGGGACTTCAAGCCTGCCAAGCGATCGGTCGACGTGCACCCGGGCGAGATGGCCACGGTCATGTACGAGTTCCGCAACAGGCAGGACCGCACGATGGCCGCGCAGGCCATCCCGAGCTACGCGCCGCGGCAGGCGATGGCGCATTTCAACAAGATCGAGTGCTTCTGCTTCAACGAATACACGCTGAAGCCGGGCGAGAGCAAGCAGTGGCCGGTGGTGTTCATCGTCGACCCGAAACTGCCCAAGGACGTGCGCACCATCACGCTGTCGTACACCTTCTTCGAAGTCGGCGGCAAGACGCCGGCGGAGCCGGAAGCGACGGTGCGCGCGCCCGCCCAGGAGCCGCGCACATGAGCGACGGCCTGCGCGAAGCGGTGCAGCGCAAGGGCTCGTTCCTGCAGACGATGCGGGCGGTCGCGTGGTCCTTCTTCGGCATCCGCAAGTCCAGCGGATACGAGCAGGACATCGGCAAGCTCAACCCCGTTCACGTGGTGATTGCCGGCGTGATCGGCGCCTTGTTGTTCATCGCGGCGCTGGCGCTGCTGGTGAACTGGATCATCGCCAGCGGTGTGGCGAAATGAAGAATCGAATCGGACCCTGAGGAGAAACCATGTCGGCAGCGACACAACCCGGGCAGACGCCCTACTACTTCGTCCCGGCGCCTTCGCACTTCCCGGTGCTCACCGCCACGGGACTGTTCTTCGTCATCTTCGGCGCCGGCCAATGGGTCAATGGCCACGGCTGGGGCGCCTGGGTCACGCTGTTCGGCTTCCTGATGTGGGCGTTCATCCTGCAGGGCTGGTTCCGCACCGCCATCAGCGAGAGCGAGGGCGGCCTGTACGGCAGCCGCATCGACGTCTCGTTCCGCTGGAGCATGAGCTGGTTCATTTTCTCGGAGGTGATGTTCTTCGGCGCCTTCTTCGGCGCGCTGTACTGGACTCGCCTGCACTCGCTGCCCAACTTGGGCAGCCTTGAGAACGCGCTGCTGTGGCCCGACTTCAAGGCCGTGTGGCCGAGCGCCGCCGCGGGCGCGACCGGTTCGCCGGCCGGCATCGTCGAGCCCTTCACGACCATGGGCCCGTGGCCGCTGCCCACCATCAACACGCTGCTGCTGCTGAGCTCGGGCGTGACGCTGACCATCGCGCACCACGCGCTGATCGCGAACCAGCGCGGCAAGACGATCCTGTGGATGTGGATCACCGTGCTGCTCGGCGCCACCTTCCTGTGCGTGCAGGCCGACGAGTACATGCACGCCTACCGCGACCTGAACCTCAAGCTCAGCTCCGGCGCGTACGGCTCCACCTTCTTCATGCTCACCGGCTTCCACGGCTTCCACGTGCTCGTGGGCATGCTGATGCTGCTGTTCATCACGCTGCGCCTGATGAAGGGCCACTTCACCCCGCAGCGGCACTTCGGCTTCGAGGGTGCCGCCTGGTACTGGCACTTCGTCGACGTGGTCTGGCTCGGCCTGTACATCGTCGTGTACTGGGCCTGACGCAGCGGCCCGGCCCCAACGAAGAACGCCGCATCAGCGGCGTTTTTCTTTGCCCGGGGGATCAGCGGCCGATCGGCAGGCCCTTGGGCTGGATCCAGCCCATCCACCAGGCCAGCATGACGCAGGCGAACAGCAGCACCGACAGGGCCACACGCAGGGCCAGCGCGCGCATCATGTTGCCCGTCTTCGGCTTGCCGTCGCGGCCGTCGCGCACCATGAACACGCCCGCCGACAACAGCGCCCCGAGAATGCCGACGAACGCCACCGCGAGCAGGATCTTCATGCGAAGCGATTATCCGCCTTGCCCCGCGAAGGGGTTGCGCACGTGAGCGGGCTCGGCGCGCGTCGTCGGGCGGGGCTGGTGCTGCTCGCGGCCGTGTTCGCTGCGGCGCTGACGGCGCGCCTGGGCGTGTGGCAACTCTCTCGCGCGGCCGAGAAGGAGCAGGCGCAGGCTGCGCTCGATTCGCGCGGCGCGGCAGCGCCGCTGGCGCAGGCCGAACTGGCGGCCGAGGCGCGGCAAGCCGCGGCACAACACTTCCGCCGCATCACGCTGCGCGGCCGCTGGGTCGATGGCCGCACGGTGTTCCTCGACAACCGGCCGATGGCCGGCCGGCCAGGCTTCTACGTCGTGACGCCGCTGCTCATCGGCGAAGGCGGCGACGCGGTGCTGGTGCAGCGTGGCTGGGTGCCGCGCGATGCCAACGACCGCACCCGCGTGCCGGCGGTGCCCGCTGCCCAGGGCATGGTGGCCATCGAGGGCCGCATCGCCCCGCCGCCGTCAAGGCTCTACGAGCTCGGCGTCGAGGGGCAGGGGCCGATCCGGCAGAATCTCGAACTCGACGCATTTGCGCGCGAAACCGGATTGCGCTTGCGGCCGCTGTCGGTGCTGCAGGCCGATGGCGACGGCACCGCGGGCGACGGGCTGCTGCGCCAGTGGCCGGCGCCGGCGGTCGACGTGCACAAGCACTACGGTTATGCCTTCCAGTGGTTCGCGCTCGCGGCCTTGATCACGGGTCTCTATGTCTGGTTCCAACTCGTCCGCCCCCGGCTCCGACGCCAAGCTTGAAGCGGCCTCGCCGCTGAGCTTCACGGTGCACACGATGCCTTCGCCCGGCCTCGACGATCCGGCTCGCCGCACGGCCAGCGGGCGTCTGAAGATGCTGCTGATCCTGGCGGTGTGCGCCGCGCCGGTGATCGCCTCCTACCTGGCCTACTTCTTCTACCGCCCCGAGGGTCGCACCAACTACGGCGAGCTGATCGAGCCGCTGCGCCCGCTGCCTGACGCGCTGCCGCTGAGCGATCTGCAGGGCCGCACGGTCGAGGCGAAGTCCTTGCATGGCCAGTGGCTGCTGGTGGTGGTCGCCGGCGGCGCCTGCGACGCCGGCTGCGAGAAGCGACTGTGGCTGCAGCGCCAGCTGCGCGAGGCGCTCGGTCGCGAGAAGGACCGCGTCGACAAGGTCTGGCTCGTCGACGATGCGCAGCCATTGCGACCCGAGACGCTGCAGGCCGTCGGCCAGGGCGACCCCGTCACCGTGCTGCGCGTGCCGCGCCAGGCGCTGGCGCAGTGGCTGGCGCCGGCTGCCGGTCGTCCGCTCGAACAGCATTTCTACGTGGTCGATCCGATCGGCAACTGGATGCTTCGCGCCCCGGGCGATCCGGAGCCGGCCCGCCTGAAGCGCGACATCGAGCGGCTGCTGCGCGCCTCGGCCGGCTGGGACCGCGCCGGCCGTCCCTGAGCGACGACGCCGCCATGGACGCGCAGCCGCTCTACGACCTCACGCCGATCGTGCGCATGGCCGCTCTCGGCGTGGCGCTGGCACTCGGCCCGCTGGCCTGGGTGTGGCTGCGCCACCGCGGCGCCACGCCGGCGGTGCGGCTTCGCGCGCTGACGCTGCTCACCTTGTTCCTCACCTTCGACCTCGTCGTGTTCGGCGCCTTCACGCGCCTGTCCGACTCCGGCCTGGGCTGCCCCGACTGGCCGGGGTGTTACGGCAACGCCAGCCCGCTGGGCGCCAGCGCCGAGATCCATGCCGAGCAGGCGGCGCGCCCGACCGGCCCGGTGACACACGGCAAGGCCTGGGTCGAGATGGTCCACCGCTATCTCGCCACGGCGGTGGGGGTGCTGATCACGGTGATGGCGCTGGCCAGCTGGCTCGAAGCGCGCCGCGGACGCGCCACGATCTCGCCCTGGTGGGCGACTGCGACGCTGCTCTGGGTCTGCGCCCAGGGCGCCTTCGGAGCGCTCACCGTCACGCTCAAGCTCTATCCGGCGATCGTCACGCTGCACCTGCTCGGCGGCATCGGGCTGCTGGCCCTGTTGGCCGTTCAAGGCGAACTGGCCCGGCCGCGGCCGATGGCGCTCGACCCCGGCACGCGCCGGCTGCTGCGGGCCGTGGCGGCGCTGACCTTGCTGCAGGTGGCGCTTGGCGGCTGGGTCAGCACCAACTACGCCGTGCTGGCCTGCAGCGACTTCCCCACCTGCCAGGGCACCTGGTGGCCCGAGATGGACTTCCGCCACGGCTTCACGCTGCTGCGCGACCTCGGCGAGACCCACGCCGGCGACTTCCTGCCGTTCGCCGCGCTGACGGCAATCCACTACACGCACCGGCTGGTGGCCTACGCGGTGTTCGCGGCCCTGCTGTGGCTCGCCTGGCGGTTGCATCGCAGTGCAGACGCGACGCCGCGACGTGCCGCACTCGCGCTGCTCGGCGTCGCACTGTGGCAGCTGGCCTCCGGCCTGGGCAACGTGGTGCTCGGCTGGCCGCTGGCCGCCGCGCTGGCGCACACGGCCGGCGCCGCGGTGCTCGTCGCCCTGCTGTCCGTGCTCGTGGTCCGCACGGCACCGGCCTCCCTTCCCGAACACGGCGACAGCCGACAGCCTGCCCGGCCCGCCCGCGCGATGCTGTAGGCTGCGACGCCCGCCAGACCATGTCCGATACCCTCGCCACCCATCCCGCCACGACGACCTCGCTGCCGTCGCGCGTGCGCCAGTTCTACGTGCTGACCAAGCCGCGCGTGGTGCAACTGATCGTCTTCTGCGCCGTCATCGGCATGCTGCTGGCCACGCCGGGCCTGCCCGACTGGCGCGTGGCGCTGGCCGCCACCGCCGGCATCTGGCTGGTGGCCGCCGCCGCCGCCGCGTTCAACTGCCTGATCGAGCAGCAGATCGATTCGCGCATGGCGCGCACCGCCTGGCGGCCGACGGCGCGCGGCGAACTCACGCTGACGCAGACGCTCATCTTCTCCGCGCTGCTGTGCGCCGCCGGCGGCGCGCTGCTGTACTTCTGGGTGAACCCGCTGACGATGTGGCTGACGCTGGCGACCTTCGTCGGCTACGCGGTGATCTACACCGTGGTGCTCAAGCCGATGACGCCGCAGAACATTGTCATCGGCGGCGCGTCGGGCGCCATGCCGCCGGTGCTGGGCTGGGCGGCGATCCGCGGCGAGGTCGGCCCCGAGGCGCTGATCCTGTGCCTGATCATCTTCCTGTGGACGCCGCCGCACTTCTGGGCGCTGGCGCTCTACCGTGCCGAGGACTACCGGCGCTCGGGCTTGCCGATGCTGCCGATCACGCATGGCGCCGAGTTCACCCGGCTGCACGTGTTCCTCTACACGCTGGTGCTGTTCGCGGCCACGCTGCTGCCCTTCATCTCGGGCATGAGCGGCTGGTTCTACCTGGTGTCGGCGGTGCTGCTCGGCGCCGGATTCATTGCCTACGCCTGGAAACTCTGGCGCGAGTATTCCGACCAACTGGCTCGCAAGACCTTCCGCTTCTCGATCTGGCACCTGTCGCTGCTGTTCGCGGCGCTGCTCATTGATCACTACCTGGGACTGCTGCTGTGAACGCCCATCGAAGACTGTGCATCCTCGCCCTCGCGGCGCTGCTGGCCGGCTGCGAGAAGCCGGCATCGTCGTCCGGCGCGGCGGCGCCCTCGTTCCGCGGCGTCGACGTCACCGGGGCCGAGTACGCGCGCAGCTTTTCGCTGCCCGATCCCGACGGCAAGACACGCAGCCTGGCCGAGTTCAAGGGCAAGGTCACGGTGGTCTTCTTCGGCTACACCCAGTGCCCCGACGTCTGCCCGACCACCATGGCCGAGCTGGCGCAGGTCAAGAAGTCGCTGGGGGCCGACGGCGAGCGCGTGCAGGGCGTGTTCATCAGCGTCGATCCGGAACGCGACACGCCCGAGTTGCTCAAGGCCTACATGGGCAGTTTCGACCCGAGTTTCGTCGCGCTGCGCGGCACGCCCGACCAGGTCGCCGCCACGGCCAAGGAGTTCAAGGTGTTCTACGCCAAGGTGCCGGGCAAGACCGAGGGCAGCTACACGATGGACCACACCGCCGGCTCCTACGTGTTCGACCCGTCTGGCAAGCTGCGCCTGTTCGTGCGCTACGGCGGCGGCGCCGAGGCGCTGGCGGCCGACATCAAGGCCTTGCTCGCCACCGGCTGATCCCCGGAGGCGCACCCGCCATGAGAAACGGCCCCGCAAGCGGGGCCGTCTGGCTGCGAACGAGGCGATTCAGACCGTTTCGGCGAGCGCCTTGCGCATCTTCTTCATGGCCGCGACCTCGATCTGGCGCACGCGTTCGGCGCTGATGCCGTATTCCGCCGCCAGCTCGTGCAGCGTCATGCCGCCGCTGCTGTCGTCGTTCACCTTCAGCCAGCGTTCTTCGACGATGCGCCGGCTGCGGGCATCCAGCGCGTCGAGCGCATGGGCGATGCCGTCGCCGGCCAGCCAGTCGCGGTTGCGCGCCTCCAGCACCCGCGTGGGCTCGTGGGTGTCGTCGGCCAGATAGGCGATCGGCGCGAAGCTCTCTTCGCCGTCGTCGGTCTGCGGCTCCAGGGCCACGTCGCCGCCCGACAGGCGCGTCTCCATCTCCAGCACTTCCTCGCGCTTGACGTTCAGCGTGCGCGCGACCGTGTCGACCTCGCCCTGCGTCAGCGTGGCGCGGTGGGTGTCGATGTCGGCGGCGTCGTCCTTCAGGCTCTGCTTCATCGAGCGCAGGTTGAAGAACAGCTTGCGCTGGGCCTTGGTCGTGGCGACCTTGACCATGCGCCAGTTCTTCAGGATGTACTCGTGGATCTCGGCCTTGATCCAGTGCATGGCGTAGCTCACCAGCCGCACGCCCTGGTCGGGGTCGAAGCGCTTGACGGCCTTCATCAGGCCGACATTGCCTTCCTGGATCAGGTCGCCGTGCGGCAAGCCGTAGCCCAGGTACTGGCGGGAGATCGACACCACCAAGCGCAGGTGCGACAGCACCAGCTGCCCCGCCGCGTCGAGGTCGCCACTGGCGCGCAGCCGGCGTGCCAGCGACACCTCTTCCTCCTGCGTCAGCAGGGGCAGGCGGTTGGCGGCGCTGATGTAGGCGTCGAGGTTGCCCAGGGAGGGCACCATCGCCCAGGGATCGCGGACGCTCAGTGCGGTGGTCGGGTTCATGTTCATGGAAGCGTCAGACACTCTGAGTCTCCTTTTGTTCCGTCATATTAGCACTCGCTCCCCGAGAGTGCTGATGACGACTCTCGGGCAGATGTGTGCAGTTGCTCACATCGCCGGACTGGCCCGCCGCGGCCCTGGCGAAGCCGGTCCGCCCCGGCCCGCCTGTGCCAGACTCCTTCCCCAGGAGGACAGGGCATGAAGCTGGGCTGCATCGCCGACGATTTCACCGGGGCCACCGACCTCGCCAA
>CAZVLY010000056.1:0-17118 GCA_964628175.1 uncultured Piscinibacter sp.
ATGCAGATCATCGACAGCACGGCGGAGTGGGAACTGCGCGAGCTGCAGACCTTCACCTCCACCTTGTGCGGTCTGCAGCACGTCAGCGCCGAATCGAATCCGCTGCGTCCGATCGTCTACGCCACGGCGCTGTGGGAAGCGACCGGCGCGGCGTCGCCGCTGCAGGCGGATCGCGCCATCCTGCTGCGCCTGTCGGCCGGGGTCGCCGCCGGGCTGCTGAAGAGCGCCTGGGCCGCTGCCAGCTCGCGCCTGGAGGCCCAGGGAGTGGAGCCCGGCATCTACAGGACCGTGTTGCTCGCGCCCGGCACCGTGGCCGGGCGAAGTGGTGAGCCCGCCGCCACCCGGCCCGTGGGCGGCACGCTGGCTTCGCTGATGGACCGGATGCCGGCTGCCCTGCCGGCCAGCGGCGCCATGCCCCGGCTTCCCGGCCTGTCTGCCACGGGCGGTGACGGCCGCGTGGCCGAACTGCTGTCGCGCCTGTTCGCGCTGATTCAGGCCGACATGCTCGTGCCCAGCACCGTGCGCGCGGTGCTCGCGCGGCTGCAGGTGGCCGCGATGCGCGTGGCCCTGCAGGATCCGTCCATGCTCGAGTCGGCAGACCACCCCGTGTGGCGGCTGATGAACCGCATTGCGTCGGCGGGCGCTTCCTACCCTTTGCCGGGCGACAAGCGGCGGGCCGCCTTGCTGTCGTTCTGCGAGGCCGTGGCGGAAGAGATCTCGCGATCGCAGGTCGGCGACGCCATGCCGTTCCGCCGCGCCGTGGCGCGTGTCGATGCCTTTCTCGCCGAACAGTTGCAGTGGCAGTTGCGCGAAGCGGAGCCGAGTGTGATCGCCCTGCAGCGCGCCGAGCGCCGGGAAGTCCTGGAACAGTTGCTCTCGCAGCGCCTGACCGACCAGATGGCCACCGTGCGCACCACCGCGCCCATCCGGCGCTTCGTCACTTCCGCCTGGGCCAAGGTGCTGGCCGAATCCATGGTGCGCTTTGGCGATCACGCCGAACCGACGCCGAGCTACCTGAAGGCGGTCGACGACCTGCTGTGGAGCCTGCAGACGCCCGACCACCCGCAGAGCCGGCAGCGCCTGATCGCGCTGCTGCCGGGCCTGCTGCAGCGCCTGCGCAGCGGCATGGAACTGATCGCGATGCCCACGGCGGAACAGCAGGGCGTGCTCGACGAGCTGATGTCGGTGCATGCCGAGGCCTTGCGCCCGGGACAGCGCACGGCGCCGACCGCCCTCACCGCCGAGCAGATCGTGCAGCGCATGCGCGACGAGGTCATCCCCGACGCGCCCGTACTGCGCCCGTTCCGCGACTCCGTCATCGATCTGGCCTCGATGGAGACGGTGCCAGCGGACTTCCTCGCCACCGACGTCGGCGCGCCGGCAGACGCCGGCCCGCACGTCGACGGCCTCGCGCCGGGCGAGCGCCTTCGCCTGTTCCTGCGCGGACACTGGGCCCCGATGCAATTGCTGTGGCGCAGCGACACGGGACTGTTCCTGCTGTTCGCCAGCGAGCAGGTCGGCGTCACGCACTCGATCACCCGGCGGGCGCTCGAAAAGCTGGATGCCGCAGGGCTGATGAAGCCTCTGGAGGACAGGCCGCTCGTGCAGCGCAACGTCGACGCGCTGGTGAACCAGCTCTCGCTGCCGACGTGAACCTCCCCGGCCCGGCACAATCGCGGGCCATGAATCGAGCCTGGGTCACCGCCAGAGTGCTGCTTGCTGCGGTGTCGCTGTGGCCGCAGTGGCAGATCGCGCTTGCGCAAATTCCGGCGCACACGGCCACGGCTCCCGCCGCGCAGGCGGCGTCGAAGCCACCGGGGGCCAGCCGCCCGCGCATCGGCCTGGTGCTCTCCGGCGGCGGCGCGCGCGGCCTGGCGCACGTGGGCGTGCTCAAGGTGCTGGAGCGCGAACGCGTGCCAATCGACATGATCGCCGGCACCTCGATGGGCGCGATCATCGGCGGCCT
This sequence comes from uncultured Piscinibacter sp., assembly GCA_964628175.1. GTDB lineage: Bacteria > Pseudomonadota > Gammaproteobacteria > Burkholderiales > Burkholderiaceae_C > Piscinibacter. The sequence continues at coordinate 1,967 of CAZVLY010000056.1, forward strand.
CTATGCCAGCGGCATGAGCGCCACACAGCTCGAGGCGGAGCTGATGAAGGTCGACTGGAATGCCGTGTTCGCCAGCCGTGTCGACCGCCAGTTGCTCTCGCAGCGCCGCAAGGAAGAGGACTTCGAGATCTCGCCGGTCATCGAGATCGGCATGCGCAACGGCGAGCTTCGGGCACCGCTGGGCGCGTTGTCCGGCCGCGGGCTGGAGACGCTGCTGCGCCGCTACACGCTGCCGGTGCGCGACGTGCGCAACTTCGACGTGCTGCCGATCCCGTTTCGCGCCCTGGCCACCGACATGGAGACCGGTAAGCCGGTCGTGCTCTCGCAGGGCGATCTGGCGCTGGCGCTGCGCTCGAGCATGAGCGTGCCCGGCGTGTTCGCACCCACCGAACTGGACCAGCGCATCCTCGGCGACGGCGGCCTGGTCGACAACGTGCCGGTGGGCGTGGCCCGTGCGATGGGCGCCGACGTGCTCATCGTCGTCAACATCGGCACGCCGATCGCCGGCCGCGACACGCTCTCGTCGGTGACCGGGCTGACGACGCAGATGATCAACATCCTCACCGAGCAGAACGTGCAGCGCAGCCTGGCCTCGCTCAGCGAGCGCGACGTGCTGATCGCGCCGGACCTGGGCACCCTGAGCTCGGCCGACTTCGAGCGCACGCGCGAGCTGATCGACCGCGGCCAGCGCGGCGCCGAGCCGTTGTCGGCCCGGCTCGCCGGCCTGGCGCTGGACGAAGCGGCGTACGCGAGCTGGCGGCAGTCGCGCCCGCAGCCCGGCGGCACGGCGGCGCAGGTCTCCTTCATCCGCTTCGAAGGCACCGAGGTCACCAACCCGCAGCGCTTCGTCGCCCAGCTCGAGTCCAAGCCGGGCCAGCCCTTCGATGCCGCGAAAGCCGAGCGCGATGCGCGCCGCCTGGCGGCCAGCGGCGACTACACGCGCGCCGACTACCTGCTCGTCTCCACGCCCGATGGCGACGGCCTGGTGTTCGACGTCGAAGACAAGCCATGGGGGCCGCACTACTTCCGCATCGGCCTGGACCTGGAGACCGATTTCCGCGGCGGCAGCGGCTTCAACATCAAGATCAGCCACAACCGCCATTGGCTCGACGCCAACGGCAGCGAATGGCGCAACCAGTTGCAGATCGGCAAGGTGCCGCGCTGGTACACCGAGCTCTACCACCCGCTGAACTGGACCCTGGGCATCAGCAACGACTGGTTCGTGTCGGGTTACGCCGAAGTGCAGCGCCGCGACATCACGCAGTACGACAGCGACAGCGGCGCCGTGACCAGCCTGTTCAACCGCAAGCTCGGCCGCGTCGGCGTGGATCTGGGTCAACCCTGGGGCGAGTTCGGCGAACTGCGCCTGGGCCTGCTCGCGTTGATCGAACGCACGACGCCGGATGTCGACGCCAGCCGCCTGAGCAGCGTCGACGGCCCGGTCACGCTGCGCGAGCGTGGCGTGCACCTGGGCGCGGTGATCGATCAACTCGACTTCGCGAACTTCCCGACCCGTGGCTACCGGCTCGAGTCGGAGCTCGTCGCCGGCCGGCGCAGCCGCAGCGGCTCGGGCCTGCAGACCGACTTCACGCGCGTCGAGGCCTCGGGCACCGCTGCGCGCAGCTGGGGCCAGCACACGCTGAACGTCCATGCGCGTGTGCAGCGCACCAGGCAGGACAACGGCACGACGCTCGGCCGCTACACGCTGGGAGGCTTTCACCAGCTGTCGGGCTATCGCAGCGAGCAACTCGACGGCAACAGCGTGGTGTTCTCGCGCCTGACCTGGTACCGGCGCTCGCTGGCCGCACCGGTGTTCACGCGCGGCTTCTTCGTCGGCGCGACGCTGGAGGCCGGCAACGCCTGGGCACGCTGGGGCGACGCGCGCTGGGCCGACCTGCGCAGCGGCATGAGCCTGTTTCTCGGGGCCGACACCGGCCTCGGGCCGCTGTACTTCGGGCTGACCTACGCGCCGCGCGGATCCACCGGCCTCTACCTGTTCGTCGGCCGGCCCTGAGGCGAGTTCATCAGCCTGCCAGCGCCCGGTCGATTTCCTGCGCCACGAGCGCAGGCTGCTCGTGGACGATCCAGTGCGTGGCACCTGGCACCCGCACCAGGCGCATGGCCGCCACGTAGGCATCCAGCCCGTCGAGCAGCGCCGGCGGCAAGGCCGTGTCGGCCTCGGCCCAGATTACCAGGGTGGGCACGCGCACGGTCACCATCTCGGGCGGCAGCTGCAGGTTCATGATGGTGTCGTCCGGCGTCAGCGGCGGGCGCAGCGGCGACGCACGGTAGTAGTTGCAGCCGCCGGTGAGGCCCCGCCGCCACACGTCTCGATAGCGCTCGCGCACCGCCTCGGTGAGCCAGCCGCCGCCAGGGTGCGCGGAATCGGTGGCGCCCATGCGCTCGAAGAAGGTCCACAGCCGCGCGAAGTCGTTCTCGGCCAGCAGCCGTTCGGCGTCCGGACGGCAAAGGAAGTTCATGTAGGCGCTGGACGCCTGCTGCTGCGGGTTGTCGCGCAGTTCGCGCAGGAAGGTGGCCGGGTGCGGCGAGTTGATGATCACCAGCCTGTCGATCGATTCCGGGTGCTGGGCCGCGAGGCCCCAGGCCAGCGCGCCGCCCCAGTCGTGCGCGATCAGCGCCGCAGCGCGGCCGCCCTGCTGCTCGATCAGCGCGCGGATGTCGCCAACCAGGTGCTTGACGCGGTAGGACGCCACGTCCGCAGGCGCCGACGACTGCTCGTAGCCGCGCAGGTTCGGCGCGACGCAGCGGTAGCGCGGCGCGAAATGCTCGAGCAGCCCGTCCCAGACGAAAGCGGCCTCGGGAAAGCCGTGCAGGAACACCAGCAGCGGGGCTCCCGGCGTGCCGGCCGCACGGCAACTCAGTTCGATGCCGCCGGGCAGCGTGGCGGTGAAGGTCTCGATCGTCATGCTGCCGGCTCCGCGGGGGCGCGCAGCGACTCCACCCAGGAGCGCAACACCACGGCCGTGTCGTCGACGCCGCGTTTGCTCAGCGCGGAGAACAGCGCCACGCCGATGTCGGATTCCTCGGTGCTGATGCCCGCCAGCGTGTCGCGCGCCTGCTGCAGGGCGCGGTCGGCATCGCGCCGGTTCAGCTTGTCGGCCTTGGTCAGCAGCACCAGCAGCTTGACCGAGCCGTTGACGAGCCGCGGTCCGACGAAGTCGAGCAGTTGCAGGTCCAGGTCGGTGAAGCCCAGGCGCGGGTCGACCATCAGCACGACGCCGGCGAGGCTGCGCCGCACGTCCAGGTAGTCGGCCATCACCTTCTGCCAGCGCTGCTTGTCGGTGCGCGAGACAGCCGCGTAGCCATAGCCCGGCAAGTCGGCGAACAGCGCATCGGCCGCATCGCGCGGGCCGAGTTCGAACAGGTTGATGTGCTGGGTGCGACCCGGCGTCTTGGATGCGAACGCGAGGCGCTTCTGCTGCGTCAGGGTGTTGATGGCGGTGGACTTGCCGGCGTTGGAGCGGCCCACGAAGGCGATCTCCGGCAGTTCGGTCTGCGGCAGCTGGTCGAGCCGGCTCGCCGTGGTGAGAAAGCGTGCGGTGTGCGTCCATGCCATCGCGCGGCGCGCCAGGGCGGCGGTGTCGGGCGAGGCAGGTGGGGCGGCAAGAGAGGCCGTCTGATTGGTGGTTTTTGGGTCGGCCATGAGTCTTCCAGATTGACCATTGTAAAATCTTCGGGTTTTGCACCCGAGAGCCCCTCCGACATGAACGCTTCCGCTGCCCTGTTGTCCTGCCTGCTGTCCGGCCTGCTGGCCGCCACCCTGGCCGCTCCGGCCGCGGCTGCGGAAGCCGTAGCACCCGCCAAGGCCGACCCTGCCAAGGGTCAGGTCACGGCCACCAACGTGTGCGGTGCCTGCCACACCTTCGACGGTTCCCGGGGCAGCCCGGCCAACCCGATCCTGCAAGGCCAGCACCCGGAGTATCTGGTGAAGCAGCTCGCCGAGTTCAAGTCCGGCAAGCGCGCCAACGCCGTCATGCAGGGCATGGCCGCCACGCTGGCCACCGAGGCGGACATGAAGAACGTCGCCGCCTTCTACGCCGGCAAGACCGCCAAGGCGGGCTTCTCGAAGAACAAGGCCACGGTCGCTCTGGGCGAGAAGATCTACCGCGGCGGCGTCGCCGAGCGCAAGGTGCCGGCCTGCTCCGGCTGCCATGGCCCGGCGGGTTCGGGCATCCCGGCGCAGTACCCGCGCCTGGCCGGCCAGCATGCCGACTACACCGAAGCGCAATTGCTCGCCTTCCGCGGCGGCGTGCGCCAGAACAGCGCCCAGATGACCGGCGTCGCCGCCGGCATGACCGACGGCGAGATCAAGGCGGTGTCCGACTACATCGCCGGCCTGCGCTGAAAAGCGCTCCATCGCTCCCTGAGGCCGGCTTCGTGCCGGCCTTCTGCTTTTCGGGCCTTGCAACGAAGGTCGACGTCGTATAGTGCTTCGACGCCAGACGGGGTCCCGCCATGCCTTATGTTCGACGCAACGCCGACGGACGGGTCGACAGCCTGCACCGCAGCGCCACCGAATCCGCCGAATACCTGCCCGACGACCACCCGGACGTACAGGCCTTCGTCGGCAATGGCCCCGGCGCCAGCGAAGACTTCTCGCGGCTCGACGCCGAGTTCGTGCGCGTGATCGAGGACGTGATCGACACGTTGATCGTCAAGAACGTCCTGAACATCACCGACCTGCCCGAACAGGCGCAGGCCAAGCTGTTCGCGCGCAAGAGCTTCCGCGAGCGGGTGTCCAAGAGCTCGCTTCGCCTTTTCGAGCCCACGGATTTCGGTGACGTGATCTGATCCGCGCTGGCGGTGTAAGGCGCGCACCGCGCCGACGACCGAGCATCATCCACGCTGATTCACCCGGAATCCGACCATGCATTACCTGAAGGACCGCGGCTTCACGCACGCCCACGCAAGCGAGATCACGCCGCGCGATGTCTACGAGGGCCGGCGGGCGCTGCTGCGCGGCCTGGCCGCGGGCGCGGCCGGCGTGGCGCTGGCCGGCTGGGCTGGCCGCGACGCACTGGCGCAAACGACCCGGCCCGGCAAGCTCGCGGCGCTGACCGGCGGGCGCAGTGCCGTGGCCGGCGCGCTGACGATGGAGAAGCTCACGCCCTACGGCGATGCGACGAGCTACAACAACTTCTACGAGTTCGGCACCGACAAGTCGGATCCGGCGCGCGCCGCCGGCACGCTCAAGCCGCGGCCCTGGACGGTCGCCGTCGAAGGCGAGGTGAAGAAGCCCAGGTCCTACGACCTGGACGAATTGCTCAAGCTCGCGCCGATGGAGGAGCGCATCTACCGGCTGCGCTGCGTCGAAGGCTGGTCGATGGTGATCCCCTGGGTCGGCTATTCGCTGGCCGAGCTGATCAGGCGCGTCGAGCCCACCGGCAACGCCAAGTACGTCGAATTCGTCACCCTGGCCGACAAGGCGCAGATGCCGGGCCTGCGTTCGTCGGTGCTCGACTGGCCCTATGTCGAAGGCCTGCGCCTGGACGAGGCGATGCACCCGCTGACGCTGCTCACTTTCGGCCTGTACGGCGAGGTGCTGCCCAACCAGAATGGCGCGCCGGTGCGCGCCGTCGTGCCCTGGAAGTACGGCTTCAAGAGCGGCAAGTCGATCGTGAAGATCCGCTTCGTCGAGAAGGAGCCGCGCACGGCCTGGGTGAAGGCGGCATCGCAGGAGTACGGCTTCTATTCGAACGTCAACCCGAGCGTGGACCATCCGCGCTGGAGCCAGGCCACCGAGCGCCGCATCGGCGAGGACGGGCTGTTCCAGAAGAAGCGCCCGACGCTGATGTTCAATGGCTACGAAGCGCAGGTGGGCCAGCTCTACGCCGGCATGGACCTGAAGAAGAACTACTGAGGTCATGTCTGCCGTGTTGAACCCGCCGACGGCCGCAGCACGCCGCCCCGCGCGGCCGGTGCTGCTGCACCCGGCGGCCAAGCCGCTGCTGTTCGCTGCCTGCCTGCTGCCCTTCGCCTGGCTGCTCTATGCCGCCGTGATGAACCGGCTCGGCGCCAATCCGGCCGAAGCGCTGATCCGCGCCACGGGCGACTGGACGCTGCGCTTCCTGTGCATCGTGCTGGCCGTGACGCCGCTGCGGCAGTGGGCGAAGCAGCCGGCGCTGGCGCGCTTTCGCCGCATGCTCGGTCTGTTCGTGTTCTTCTACGCCGTGCTGCACTTCCTGGCCTACGCCTGGCTGGACATGGGCTTCGATCTCGCGACGATCGCCCGCGACATCCCGAAGCGGCCGTTCGCGCTGGTCGGTTTCCTGGCGCTGCTGCTGCTCGTGCCGCTGGCGGCCACCTCGTTCAACCGGGCCATCAGGGCGCTGGGTGCATCGCGCTGGCAGGCCCTGCACAAGAGCATTTACGCCATCGTGCTGCTCGGGCTGCTGCACTTCTTCTGGATGCGTGCGGCGAAGAACAACTTCGCCGAAGTGGCGGTGTATGCCGCGGTGATCGCGGTCCTGCTGGGCTGGCGTGTGCGCAGCGCGTGGCGCGCGCGGCGCGCTTCAGGCGGCTGAGGCGACCGGCGCGGAAGGCGCGTCGGCGAACAGCAGGTCGCCCACGCCGTAGAGCTTGGCCAGCGACGCGAGTTTCTCGGGCGGGTTGCGAATGCTGAATGCGCGCCCCCAGGCCTGCGCCAGCCGCCGGCACTCGAGCAGCACCGCCAGCGCCGAGGTGTCGAATTGCTGCAGGGGCGAGGCGTCGACGACGACCTCGCCGTCCTGCTCACCCTGCAGTGCCTGCGACAGCAGGCGCAACGTGTCGCGCGACTCGCGCAGCGTGATGGTGGCAGGCAGCAGCAACATGAACTTGCGACTCAGGACTTGGTGGCGCCGTTGGCGGCGGACGTCTTGTTGCGCTCGACCAGCTTGGCGATCAGGCCGTCGATGCCGTTGGCGCCGATCTCCTGCGCGAAGCTGCTGGTGTAGTTCTGCACCAGCCACACGCCGAGCACGTTGACGTCGTAGATCTTCCAGCCGTCGTCGCGCTTCTCGAGGCGGTAGTCGAGCTGGATCGGGTCGCCCTTGCCGCGCACCTCGGTCTTCACGACGACGTCCTTGTCGTCGGGGCCGGCACGCATCGGCTTGAGCTGCACGGTCTGGTCCTTCACCTGCGCGAGTGCACCGCTGTAGGTGCGCACCAGCAGCGTCTTGAACTCTTCCTGCAGGCGCTTCTGCTGCTCCGGCGTGGCCTGGCGCCAGTAGCGGCCCACGGCCGACGCCGTCATGCGCTGGAAGTTCACGTAGGGCATGACCTTGGCGTCGACCAGCGCGATGACCTTCTGCACGTCACCGGCCTGGATCGACTTGTCGGCCTTCACCGCGTCGAGCACGTCGGTGGAGACTTCCTTGATCAGCTGGTCCGGCGCCTTGACGGCGTCGGCGGCCTGAACCGTGGCGACACCGAAAAGCAGCGCTGCCGAGGCCAGCCAGGAGGTGATTCGATTCGAGAGCATGTCATTTCCTTTCATGAGGCGCCGCAACAGCAGCCCCCGTCCTGAGAGATCGGCCGGGCCACTTGGTTCAGCGCCTTACCATCCGTTAACGTCGAAACAAGCCTCGCGGTTCACTTCGCCGCGGGGGCCGAGGCGGGCGGCTCGGGATCGAGCGGGTTCTCCGGCGGCGGCTCGTTGCCGTCGAACACCAGGCTGCGCCGGCGTTGCAGGTACGCATCGCGAATGAAGCTGTACTTGTCGAGCGCGATGTCGTCGAGCACCCGGCTCGCACCCAGCAGGTTGGCGCGGGTGTTGATGATCTGCAGCGCCGTCAGGCTGTAGACCGAAGAACCGTCCTTGAAGAGCGAGGCCGGCGACGCCGCGCGGTCCAGCGGCAGCGCGAACGAGTCGCGCACGGACGACGGGCCGAGCAGCGGCCACACCACGTAGGCCCCGGTTCCGAACCCCCAGTGGCCCAGCGTCTGCCCGAAGTCCTCGTACTGATGGTCGATGCCCATCTCGCTGGCCACGTCGAGCACGCCGAGCAGGCCGAACACGGTGTTCGTTCCGAACCGGATGATGTCCTGGAAGCCGGCCGCGCCCTTGCCCTGCAGGAAATTGTTGACCGCCGACCAGGCATCGGCGACGTTGCCGAAGAAGTTGTCGACGCCGCGTCGTACCGGTTGCGGCACCACGTTGGAGTAGACGGTGGCCACCGGCTTGAGCACATGTTCGTCCAGGCCCTCGTTGAAGGCGAAGACCTTGCGGTTCCAGTTCTCCCAGGGATCGAGCTTGTCGCCCGCGCTGCTGCGCGCCTCGCGCAGCGTCGCGCAACCGCCCAGCAGAGCGGCCACGCAGACCAGCGCGAGGAGCGCCGGCCGCGATCTCACTTCTTGGCTCCCGCCGGCGCGGCGGCCGTGCCCGCATCGGCCGCCTTGTTGAACAGGAACTGGCTGATCAGACTTTCCAGCACCACGGCCGACTGCGTCTGCGTGATGGTGTCGCCGGGCCCGAGGTTCTTCTCGTCGGCGCCGGGTTCCAGGCCCACGTACTGGTCGCCCAGCAGGCCGGCGGTGAGGATGCGCGCCGACGAGTCCTTCGGGAACTGCACGCCGCGGTCGACCTCCAGCCGGACGACACCCTGGTAGGTCTTCGCGTCCAGCCTGATCTCGGCAATGCGACCCACGGTGACGCCGGCGCTGCGCACCGGCGCGCGCACCTTCAAGCCCCCGATGTTGTCGAACCTGGCCGTCAGCGAGTAGGTGTCGCCGCCGCCGAAGCTGGCCAGGTTCGCCGCCTTGAGCGACAGGAACACCAGGCCCAGCATGCCCAGCAGGACGAACAGCCCGACCAGCGTTTCGATGCCTCTCTTGCCCATCACGAGTTTTCCTTTTCGATCTACGGCGTGGAGAACATCAACGCCGTGAGGATGAAGTCCATGCCCAGCACCGCGAGCGACGAGATCACGACGGTGCGGGTCGTGGCATAGGCCACGCCCTCCGGCGTCGCATCGGTCTCGTGGCCCTGGTACAGCGAGACGAAGGTGCAGATCACGCCGAATACTGCGCTCTTGACGACACCGTTGCCGACGTCGCGCCAGACATCGACCTTGCTCTGCATGAGCGACCAGAAATTGCCTGCGTCAAGGCCGATCAGCAGCACCGCGACGACATAGGCACCAAGGATGCCGATCGCCGAGAACAGCACCGCGAGTATCGGCATCGACACCATGCCGGCGATGAAGCGCGGCGCGAGAACACGTTCCTTCGGGTCGATGGCCATCATCTCCATCGCCGCGAGCTGCTCGCCGGCCTTCATCAGCCCGATCTCGGCGGTCAGCGAGGTGCCTGCGCGACCGGCGAAGAGCAGCGCCGTTACCACCGGTCCCAGCTCGCGCACGAGCGAGAGGTTCACCACCAGGCCCAGCGACTCCGCAGCGCCGAAGGTGGTCAGCGTGTTGTACAGCTGCAGCGCCAGCACGAACCCCACGGCCAGCCCCGAGGCCAGGATGATGATCAGCGAGCGGTTGCCGATGGCATGGATCTGCACCACCACCAGCCCGAAGCGGCGCATCGATGCCGGCATGGTGCGCAACAGGTCGATGAAGAAGAACGCCGCGTGGCCGAACGAAGTCAGCACCTTCAGGAAACGTGCCCCGAGCGTCGACAGCAGGTTCATGCCGTCGTCTCCTTGCCGACGCCGAAGTCTTCGGCCAGCGGCGGCGCGGGATAGTGGAACTTGACCGGGCCGTCGGGCTCGCCGCGCACGAACTGCCGCACCTCGGGGTCGGTCGAATCCATCAACTCGGCCGGCGTGCCCTGCGCGACGATGCGCCCGCCATTGGCCAGCAGCACCACGTGGTCGCTGATGGCCATGCACTCGGGCACGTCGTGCGAGATCACCAGGGAGGTCGAGCCGGTCACGTCGTTGAGCGTGCGAATCAGGTTGGCCGCCACGCCCATGGAGATCAGGTCCAGGCCGGCGAACGGCTCGTCGTACATGATCAGCTCCGGGTCGAGCGCGATGGCACGCGCCAGCGCGATGCGCCGCGCCATGCCGCCCGACACCTCGGAGATGCGCAGCCCGGCCGCGCCGCGCAACCCCACCGCGTTGAGCTTCATCAGCACGACGTCGCGGATCATCGATTCCTTCAGATCGGTCTGTTCGCGCAGCGGGAAGGCCACGTTGTCGAACACCGTCAGGTCGGTGAACAGCGCACCGAACTGGAACAGCACCCCCATGCGGCGGCGCATGCGGAAAAGCAGGTCCTTGTCGCGCGCATCGACGACCTCGCCGCCGAAGCGCACCGTGCCCGCACTGGCGGCATGCACGCCGCCGATCAGGCGCAGCAGCGTCGTCTTGCCGCATCCCGAGCTGCCCAGGATGGACGTGACCTTGCCGCGCTGGAAGCGCAGCGAGATGTCATTGAGGATGGTGCGGCTTGCGTCGTACCCGAACGTGACGTGGTCGATCTCGATCAGGGTGTCGGCGCTCGCGCTTTGGGGTTCACTCGGCATTGCGCTGGTGCTGTTCTTGTCGGCGTGGGCCACCGGTGTGCGAGCGGGGGTGGCGTCCAAGGCCGGAGGATTGTCGCATGGCGGTTCGGGCTCTGCAGGGGAAACCCGGATACGTCTCGTGACGTCTCGTCACCGCGTTTGGCAATGGGCACAGAAGAAGGTCGAACGCTGCGCCTGCACGATGCGGCGCACCGGCGTGCCGCAGACCAGGCAGGGCTCGCCTGCGCGTCCGTACACCGCCGCATGCCGCTGGAAGCTGCCGGCCATGCCGTGCGCATCGCGGAAGTCGCGCAGCGTGCTGCCGCCGAGTTCCAGTGCTTGCGCGAGGATGCGCCGGATCGCCGCCGCGAGCCGCACGCAGCGGGCGCGGCTGACGCGGCTGGCCGCCGTGCGCGGATCGATGCGCGCCTCGAACAGCGCCTCGCACGCATAGATGTTGCCGGCACCCACCACGATGTCGCCGGCCAGCAGCGCCTGCTTGATGGCCACGCGCCGGCCGCGCAGCGCGCGGTGCAGATGGTCGCCGTCGAAGGCGGGGTCGAACGGCTCCAGGCCCAGTGTGGCGAGCAGCCTGGCCGCCGCCCCGTCGTCGAGTGACGGCGACCACACCACGGCGCCGAAGCGGCGCGGGTCGGTCAGGCGCAGCGTGCCGCGGCTGGTCACGAGATCGAAGTGGTCGTGCGCGCCGGGTGGCGGTGGCGGCGCCTCGCTGAAGGCCAGCGACCCCGACATCCCCAGGTGCATCAGCAGGCCGCCCCGTTCGAGCGGCAGCCACAGGTACTTGCCGCGCCGGCTGACTGCACCGACCGCCTGGGCGACCAGCGATTCGGGCGCACAGCCCAGCGGCCAGCGCAGCGGCTTGCCCAGCCGGACCTGACGCACCGTGGCCCCTTCGATGCGTTCGGCGAAGCTTCGCCGCGTGGTCTCGACCTCCGGAAGTTCGGGCATGTGCGGAATTATCGCGACGCAAGCGGATCGCAGGGTATCGGCCCCACCACTAGAATGAAATCGCGCCTTCAGGAGCTTTCGACGATGTCCTTCCCTTCGTTCCGACCGGGCCACCCGCTGCTCGGTGCCCTGCTGGCCGCGCTGCTGTGCTTCGGGGTGCCGGCCCGGGCGCAAACGCCGGGTGCCAAGGCGCCCGTCGACAACTCCGCGCTCGACGCGCAGCTTTTCTACCAGTTGCTGATCGGGGAGATCGAGCTGCGTGACGGCGATGCCGGCACGGCCTACCAGGTGGTGCTCGACGCCGCCCGGCGCACGCGCGACGAGCAGCTGTTCCGCCGCGCCACCGACATCGCGCTGCAGGCGCGCGCGGGCGACCAGGCGCTGGCCGCCGTGATGGCCTGGCGCACCGCGATTCCGACCTCGGTGGAAGCGCACCGCTACCTGATCCAGCTGCTCGTGGCCTTGAACCGCACCGCCGAGTCGGTCGAGCCCCTGCGCTCGCTGATCCAGCTCACGGCCGCCGCCGACCGCCCCGCACTGATCCAGTCGATGCCCGGTTTCTTCGCGCGCGCCACCGACAAGCTGCAATCGGCGGAGATCGTCGAGCGTGCCTTGCAAGGCTGGCTGGACGCGCCGGCCACGCGCACGGCCGCACGCGTGGGGCTGGCCCGCGCCTGGCTGGGCGTGCCCGACATCCCCAAGGCCCTCGCCCTGCTGCAGCGCGCCCACGCCGACGAGCCGACGAGCGAATCGGCGGCGCTGCTCGCCGTCGGCCTCGTGCCGACCTCGCCCGAGGCCGAAGCGATCGTCACGGCGCATCTGAAGGCCAAGCCCGACAGCCATGCGGTGCGGCTGAGCTACGTGCGCGCGCTGACCAGTTCGCAGCGCTACGGCGATGCCACCACGCAGCTGGAGAGCGTCACGCGCATCTCGCCCGACATGGCGCCACCGTGGCTCACGCTCGGAGCGCTGCACGTGGAACTGCGCCACCCCGCGGAGGCCACCGCCGCGCTCAAGACCTACCTGCAGAAGCTGCAGGCCTCGCCGTCCACCGCTGCTGCCATCGACGACGACGATGACGACGAAGCGACACCGCCGGCCTCGGCCGCCGAGCAAGGCCGCACCCAGGCCTGGCTGCTGCTCGCGCAGGCCGCCGAGCAACAACGCGACTTCAAGGGCGCCGAGGCCTGGCTGGCCAAGGTCGACAACCCGCAACGCGCCCTCGAGGTGCAGACCCGCCGCGCCTCGCTGCTGGCGCGCCAGGGCAAAGTCAAGGAAGCGCGCGAACTGGTGCGTCTGACGCCCGAGAAAGTGCCCGCCGATGCGCGCGCCAAGCTGCTTGCCGAAGCCCAGGTGCTGCGCGACGTGAAGCTCTGGAAGGACGCGAACGCCGTGCTGGCGCAGGCGAATCAGCAGTTCCCGGGCGATGTCGACCTGCTCTACGAGCAGTCGATGATGGCCGAGAAGCTCAACCGATTGGACGAGATGGAGCGCTTGCTGCGCAAGGTCATCGAGCTCAAGCCCGACCACCACCACGCGTACAACGCGCTGGGTTATTCGCTCGCCGAGCGCAACCAGCGCCTGCCCGAGGCCAAGCAATTGATCCAGAAGGCCCTCGAGCTCAGCCCCGGCGAGCCCTTCATCACCGACAGCCTCGGCTGGGTCGAATACCGCCTGGGCAACCGCACCGAAGCCCTGCGCCTGCTGCGTGGCGCCTACCAGTCGCGGCCCGATCCGGAGATCGCGGCCCACCTCGGCGAGGTGCTGTGGGTGTCGGGCCTGCAGGACGAGGCGCGTCGCGTGTGGCGCGAGGCGCGCAGCCGCGACAGCGCCAACGACGTGCTGCGGGAGACGCTCGCCCGGCTGCGGGTGGACCTGTGAAGCGCCGGGCCGCCGCACTCGCGCCGCTGCTCGCGGCGCTGCTGGCGGCCTGCGCCTCGGTGCCCACCGACATGCGTCCATCCTCCGGCGAGACGCTGGCCGGGCGGCTGGCGCTGCGCATCGACGCTTACGGCGGCGAGGAGCCGCGCTCGGTGGTGGCCGCCTTCGAACTGCAGGGAGCACCCGAGGCGGGTCGCCTGAATCTCACGTCACCGCTGGGCACGGTGCTGGCTCAGGCGCGCTGGGCGCCGGGCCGCGTGGTGCTGATCACGCCGCAGGGCGAGACGCCCTATGGCAGCCTGGACGAGCTCACGCGCGAGGTGCTCGGCGAGAGCCTGCCCGTGGCCGCGCTGTTCGACTGGCTGCACGGCCGGCCCTGGCCCGGCGCCACGCATGCGCTGACCACGCCGGGGTTTCGCCAGCTCGGCTGGGCCGTCGACCTGGCGCGCTTCGCCGACGACACCATCGTGGCCGTGCGCGAGCAGTTGCCGGCGGTGACGGTGCGCGTCAAGCTCGATCGGAGCTGAAGCCGATGGCCCTGCTCAGCCTGTTCGACGTGGCCGCCCCGGCCAAGTTGAACCTGTTCCTGCACGTGGTGGGCCGGCGAGACGACGGCTACCACCTGCTGCAATCGATCTTCGTTCTGACCGACTGGTGCGACACGCTGCACTTCGAGCGCCGCACCGACGGGCGCCTGTCCCGCCACGACCTGGGCCCGGCCCTGCCCGCCGACGACCTGTGCCTGCGCGCCGCCCGGCTGCTGCAATCCGAGAGCGGAACGGCGCTGGGCGCCGACATCTCCATCGACAAGCAGGTGCCCTGGGGTGCCGGCATGGGTGGCGGCAGTTCGGACGCCGCCAGCACGCTGCTCGCGCTGAACCGGCTGTGGGGCCTGAACTGGCCCCGACCGCGCCTGATGGCGCTCGGGCTCACGCTCGGCGCCGACGTGCCCTTCTTCATCGGCGGGCGAAACGCCTTCGTCGAGGGCATCGGCGAGCGGCTCACGCCGCTGCCCGTGCCGCCGACCTGGCTGGGCGTGCTCAAGCCGCCGGCGGCGATCGAGACCCGTGCGATCTTCGGCAGCCCGCTGCTGGTGAGAGACACCGATGCTGTTATACTTGCGGGCTTTCTTGCAGACACGGCCGGCAGCGTACGCCGTGTGCTCGAAGGGTTTGGCCGCAACGACTTGCAGCCACCCGCCGAAGCGCACTGTGCAGACGTCACCCGGGCCCTGGCCCTGATGGAGCGTTGTTTCGGCAACGCCCGCATGACGGGATCGGGCAGCGCGGTGTTTGCCAGAGCAGGCACAGGGGCCGTACCCACGGCGGCGATGCCGGCGGATCTTCCGCCGGGGTGGGTGGGGCGAATGTGCCGCAGCCTGGAGCAGCATCCGCTCGTCGGATGGGCACCGGACTGAGACGAGTTGCGGTTCGCGCGAAAGCGCCGGACCTGTGTAGGGGAGTCGCCAAGTTGGTTAAGGCATCGGATTTTGATTCCGACATGCGAGGGTTCGAGTCCTTCCTCCCCTGCCAAACCTGCTGACGGATCGAGAGAACCCGGAACCCCGGTGCGCAACGAGCCCGGCAAGACCTGACGGAGCCATCGTGCTGTTCAACACCGTGCTGTTCACCGGCAACGCCAATCCGGCGCTTGCGCAAGAGATCGCCGGCCATCTGGGCATCGAGCTCGGCAAGGCCAAGGTCGGCCGGTTCTCCGACGGCGAGGTCGACATCGAGATCGAGCAGAACGTGCGCGCCCGCGACATCTTCGTGGTGCAGCCCACCTGCGCGCCGACCAACGAGAACCTGATGGAGCTGTGCATCATGGTCGACGCGCTCAAGCGC
>CAZVLY010000057.1:0-17093 GCA_964628175.1 uncultured Piscinibacter sp.
CGTCTTGATGGCTGCCGCACCCAGCCCGAACTGCGCGAGGATCTGTGTCCATTCCTTGGCGTTCTGTACGAAGGTGGTCTTGCCGACTTCCTCGGGCACGAAAATGGTGTCGCCCGGCTGCGCCGTCAGGCCGGACAAGGTGCCGCTGCCGAACAGGCCGCTACTTTGGCGCGCACTGACCACGCTGCCGTTCGCCCGCAGTACGAAGGTGCTGTCGGAATCAGCACCACGCGTCGGTCCGCCGGCAAGCCGAAGAAAGTCCTCGATGTTTCGGCCCTGGCCAAACAGGTAGCTGCCGCCGTTGAACACGCTGCCGAATACCCCGACGGTGTTGGGCCGGGCTGGCACGAACAGCCGATCTCCGTCTTCCAACGAGAGCGGTGGCAGCTCGGGCGAGGCGGGATTGAGTTGAAGCACGATCCGGCCGGTCGGGCGCACCTCGCGCAGCCGCTGGATCAGCACCGACGAACCGCTGCCTGCGGCCGACTGCGCGGCGGCCTCGTCGGCGGTCAGCGCCTTGCGTGTGTAGGCCGCCTTGGCGAACTCGACCTCCAGGTCGCGCAGCGCACGTTCGTAGTTCTCCTGCTGCGTCGTGCGCACGCTCTCGCGCGTGAACTCCGTACCGAAGACATAGGACAACGGCGTCAGGCCTCCGGCGGCGCGCAGCGCATCGGCGAGCGTACTGTCCGGCGACAGCACGTATTCGCCCGGCCGTGCCACCTCCCCTTCCACGCGCACCCGCTTGTTCTGCAACTGGGCCGACAGCCGCGAATCGACTTGGCTGAAGGCCCGAAGCACGTCACCGCTTTCCAGCGTGCGCTTGGCCTCCTCGGGCCAGCGCAGCTGAGCGATGCGCTCGCCGTCGCGCTCGGACAGGCTCTCGATAGCGATGCGAGAGCGGTCCGCCACGGCGGTGAAACCACCCGCCATGGCCAGCACGTCCTGCACGGTGTCGCCGGGCTTCAGTTCGAACACCGCCGGCTTGTTGACGCTGCCGATCAGGCCCACCTGCGGGCCGACCGGGCCGATGTGGATCACGTCCTCGGCCTGCACGATGCGATCGGCCGACTTGTCACCCTTGAGCAGCAGGTCATACAGATCGAAGCTGGCGACGGTCTGGCCGCCGCGGCGCAATTCGATCTTGCGGTAGCTGCCGGCCGAGGAGGGGCCGCCCGAGCGCATCAGCGCGTTGACGATGGTCGACAGGCTCGTCACATAGTGCGCGCCGGGCCGCTTCGCGAAGCCGGTCACGTAGACGCGCACGCTGCGCAGTTGGCCGAGCCCGACGCTGAGTTGGAAGTTCTTGAACACCTGGCCGACACGGCGGCTGACCAGCTCGGGAAGGTCGGCATATCGCGTGCCCGCCACCATGAAGCTGCCGACACGCGGCAGGCTGATGCGGCCGGAGCGGTCGACCGTCGTTCGAACATCCGCGTCGACGCTGCCCCACAGCGTGATCTGGATTTCGTCGCCGCTGGAGACGACGTAGTCGGCCGGTACCAGCGCGCCCTGGTCGGCGTAGGCCATCGCCTGCGGTGCGGCGACCACATCGGCACCGAAGCGGCGGATGTCGAGCTGCCCACCGAGACCGGCCACGGCGCGCGACTCGTCGATGCCCGCGAGCTTGCGCACATAGCGCTCGAAATCGTCCGGCTGATAGGTGGCCGGCGATTCGGCGGGTGGGCGCGGCTGGGCTTGCTGGGAGTATGGCGCCTGGCCGTCAGGCATCGATCCGCCATCGCGGCTGGCGGGAACTGCCGCGGGCAAGGCCGGCCTCAGACGGAAGGGCGAGCCTGCGGAGGAGGTCGACTCGTTGGCGACCTGCAGCGGGTCGACCTGCGCCTGCGCGGCGCCTGCCGCGAGCAACAGCATCGAAATGATTTGACGCATGGTGTGCGAGTGCCTTCAGATCTGTGCGAACCGTTGCCGCGACCGGAGTCGAACCGATCCCGGGACAAAGGGCGGATTCTAGTCGGGGGGCTCAGCGCCCCAGCACTTCGGTCAGCATGCGGTCGACGCCGTGGCGCCAGTCGGGCAGCACCATGCCGAAGCGGCTGCGCAGGCGCGCCGTGTCCAGGCGCGAGTTGAGGGGGCGCTTCGCCGGTGTCGGGAAGGCGCTGGTGGGCACGGCCTCGATGGCGCCGGGCGCCACCTTGACGGGCACGTCGGCGGCGCGAGCGAAATCGATCACGTGGCGGGCGTAGCCGTGCCAGCTGGTCTGGCCGGCCGCGACAGCGTGGTAGGTGCCGGCGACGGAGGCGTCCGCGCGCGCGGTCCGCAGCATGTGGGCGCTCAGGTCGGCCAACAGGTCGGCACCGGTGGGCGCGCCGATCTGGTCGTCGATCACGCGCAGCTGCTCGCGCTCCTGCGCCAGCTTGAGCATGGTGCGCGCGAAGTTGCCGCCTCGGGCGCCATACACCCAGCTCGTGCGCAGGATCAGGTGCCGGCAGCCGCTGGCGCGGATGGCCTGTTCGCCCTCGAGCTTGGTAATGCCGTAGACGTTGAGCGGGCCGGTCGGTGCGTCTTCGCCGCGCGGCGCGTCGCCGCTGCCGTCGAACACGTAGTCGGTGCTGTAGTGCAGCAGCCAGGCGCCGCAGGCCGCGGCCTCGCGGGCCAGCACCGCGGGGCCTTCGGCGTTGATCGCGCGGGCCAGGTCGGGCTCGCTCTCGGCCTTGTCGACGGCGGTGTGGGCAGCGGCATTGACGATCACGTCGGGCGCCACCGCGCGGACGGTGGCGGCCAGGCCCTGCGGCTTCGAGAAGTCGGCGCTCAGCGGGCCGGGGCTGTCGAAATCGAGCGCGACGACCTCGCCCACCGTGGCCAGCGAGCGCTGCAGCTCCCAGCCCACCTGGCCGTTCTTGCCGAGCAGCAGGATCTTCATGCGGTCGTGCGCGCGCTGTAGTTCGTCGCGACCCAGTCGCGGTAGCTGCCGCTCTGCACGTGCTGCACCCAGTCGGCGTTGTCGAGGTACCAGCGCACCGTCTTGCGGATGCCGGTCTCGAAGGTCTCGGCAGGGCGCCAGCCGAGTTCGCGCTCGATCTTGCGCGCGTCGATGGCGTAGCGGCGGTCGTGGCCGGGGCGGTCGGTGACGTGGGTGATCAGCCGGGCGTACGAGCCGGCCGCGTCGGGGCGCATCTCGTCGAGCAGGGCGCAGATGCTGCGCACGATCTCGATGTTGGGCCGCTCGTTCCAGCCGCCGACGTTGTAGGTCTCGCCGGGCCGGCCCTTGGCCAGCACGGCGCGGATCGCAGCGGCGTGGTCCTTCACGTACAGCCAGTCGCGCACCTGCATGCCGTCGCCGTACACCGGCAGCGGCTTGCCCGCCAGCGCGTTGACGATCATCAGCGGGATCAGCTTCTCGGGGAAGTGATAGGGCCCGTAGTTGTTCGAGCAGTTGGTGGTCAGCACCGGCAGCCCATAGGTGTGGTGCCAGGCACGCACGAGGTGGTCGCTGGCCGCCTTGCTCGCCGAGTAGGGGCTGTTGGGCTCGTAGGTGTGCGTCTCGGTGAAGGCGGGGTCGCCCGGGCCGAGCGAGCCGTACACCTCGTCGGTGGACACATGGTGGAAGCGGAACGCCGCCTTCGCGTCGCCGGCCAGCGCCGACCAATGGGCACGCACCGCCTCGAGCAGCGTGTAGGTGCCCTCGATGTTGGTCTTGATGAAGGCACCGGGGCCGTGGATGCTGCGGTCGACGTGGCTTTCGGCCGCGAAGTGGATCACCGCGCGCGGGCGGTGTTCGGCGAGCAGGCGGTCGAGCAGCGCGCGGTCGCCGATGTCACCCTTGACGAACACGTGTCGCGCATCGCCCGCCAGCGACTTCAGGCTCTCGAGGTTGCCGGCGTAGGTGAGCGCGTCGAGGTTGAGCACCGGCTCGCCGGTGGCGGCGATCCAGTCGAGGACGAAGTTGGCGCCGATGAAGCCGGCGCCGCCGGTGACGAGGATCATGAACTGCGAGTCCGAAGACAATAGATTCAGCCGGGCATTCTAGGCGGGACGTTCGGCCCTTCGACCCTGTCTGCTGCGCTGCGGCGATAATGGCGGGATGAGTGACCCCACCCCCGGCGACGCCATCGGCATCGCCACCCCCGAGGCCGCGCCACCCGCGCCGGCCCGTTTCGACACCCTGCCGCTGGACGAGAAACTGCTTCGCGCAGTCGCCGACTCCGGCTACCAGACGATGACGCCCATCCAGGCGAAGGCCATCCCGATCGTGCTGGCCGGCCGCGACGTGATGGGTGCCGCGCAGACGGGCACCGGCAAGACGGCCGCGTTCTCGATCCCGCTGCTGCAGAAGATGCTCAAGCACGAGAACCCGAGCATGTCGCCGGCACGCCACCCGGTGCGGGCCCTCGTGCTGGCGCCCACGCGCGAACTGGCCGACCAGGTCGCCAACAACGTCAAGCAGTACTCCAAGTTCACCAAGCTGCGCGCCACGGTGGTGTTCGGCGGCATCGACATGAAGCCGCAGACGCTGGAGCTCAAGGCGGGCGTCGAGGTGCTGATCGCCACGCCCGGCCGGCTGCTCGACCACATCGAGGCCAAGAACTGCGTGCTCAACCAGGTCGAGTACGTCGTGCTCGACGAAGCCGACCGCATGCTCGACATCGGCTTCCTGCCCGACCTGCAGCGCATCCTCAGCTACCTGCCCAAGCAGCGCCAGACGCTGCTGTTCTCGGCGACTTTCTCGCCTGAGATCAAGCGCCTGGCCGAGAGCTATCTGCAGGACCCGATCCTCGTCGAGGTGGCCCGGCCGAACGCCACGGCCACCAACGTCGAGCAGCGCTTTTTCAGCGTCGCGCCCGACGACAAGCGGCGCGCGGTGCTGAAGATGCTCAAGGACCGCGCGATCACGCAGGCCTTGATTTTCGTGAATTCCAAGCTCGGTTGTGCCCGCCTGGCGCGTTCATTCGAGCGTGACGGCCTGCGCACCAACGCGCTGCACGGCGACAAGAGCCAGGACGAGCGGCTGAAGGCGCTCGATGCGTTCAAGCGCGGCGAGGTCGACGTGCTGGTGGCCACCGACGTGGCGGTCCGCGGCGTCGACCTCGCCGACCTGCCGGCGGTGTTCAACTTCGACGTGCCCTTCAATGCCGAGGACTACGTGCACCGCATCGGCCGCACCGGCCGCGCCGGCGCGTCGGGCCTGGCGGTGACGCTGGTCTCGCGCGACGACATGCGCATGGTCGGCGACATCGAGAAGCTGATCAAGAAGAAGATCGAGATCGATCCCTTCGAGTTCGACGACGAGCCACCGCGCCGCGAGAGCTTCCGCGACCGCACGCGGCGCGAGGGCGACGACGAGCGCCCGGCCCGGCCAGTGGCCCCGCGCGCCAGTGCGCCGGTGCCGCGGCAGGCGCCGAGCGATCCGTTCTTCGATCAGCCCTACGTGGCCAGCAGCGCCGAGACGGAAGCCGCCTGGGAGCAGAAGGCGCCGCAGGCATCGCCGCGCAGCGGCCTGTCGCCCTACATCAAGCCGAAGAAGAAGGTCGCCGCGCTGTTCGGCGGCCAGAAGGCGGCCGACGAGGTGTCCTCTTCGTGACGCCTCTGGCCGGCCTCAGCCGGCCAGGAAGGCGAACACCACGGGCCGGTCGGCCGGCAGGGCCGACGGGCGGGCCCGCCAGCCGGACACGCTGTCGGTGCGGGTGAAGGCGCCCGGCGCCGTCAGTGCGCAGCTCACGGACACGCGTGAGGATGGTGGCAGATGCGCGAGCAGCGCTTCGAGCAAGGCGCCATTGCGGTAGGGCGTCTCGATGACGATCTGCGTCTGCTGTGTGCGGCGCGACAGTGCCTCGAGTTCGCGAATGCGGGCCGTGCGCTCGGCTGCATCGACCGGCAGGTAACCGACGAAGGCGAAGCTCTGGCCGTTCAGACCGCTGGCCGCCAGCGCCAGCAGCAGCGAACTCGGGCCGGGCAAGGCGATCACTTCGAGACCGTGGGTGTGAGCGGCGCTCACGAGCACGGCCCCCGGGTCGGCCACGGCCGGCAGCCCGGCTTCGGAGATCAGGCCCAGGTCGGCGCCGCCACGCGCTGGCGTCAGCAGGGACGAGAGATCGGGTGCCGCTGCGGGCTTGCCCCCCTTGGCCGGGCGCGGCAGCTCGACGATGTCGATCTGCTGCAGCGGCCGGGCCAGCGGCACGATTCGGTCCACGCGCTTGAGGAAGGCGCGCGTGCTGCGCGCGTTCTCGGCCACCCAGTGCTCCAGCCTTGCCGCGATGCGGATCACCCCCAGCGGCAGCACCTCGTCCAGCGGCACCGCCTCGGGCGCGCCGTCGATGCCGAAGTCCAGCGCGTTCGGCACCAGGTAGAGCCGGCCCGCGGGGGCGCTCATGGCTGCAGCGGATCGAAGCCGGCCGCGCGCAGCAACTCGCAGGTGCGGATCAGCGGCAGGCCGACCAGCGCCGTCGGGTCGTCGGAGTCGATCGCCTGCAGCAGCGCGATGCCCAGGGTCTCGCACTTGGCGCTGCCGGCGCAGTCGTAGGGCTGCTCGGCGCGCAGGTAATGCTCGATCTCGGCGTCTGTCAGCATGCGGAAATGCACCGTGACCGGCGCCAGTGCCGCGCCGGCATAGCCTGTGGCGCCACGCTGGACGGCCACGGCCGTGTGGAACACCACGCTGCGCCCGCGCATCGAGCGCAGCTGCCGTACGGCGCGCTCGTGCGTCCCCGGTTTGCCGATCGGCTGGCCGTCGAGTTCGGCGACCTGGTCGGAGCCGATCACCACGGCGTGCGGGTGCAGGACGGAGACTGCCGCCGCCTTGGCATGCGCCAGCCGCATGGCCAGCGCGGACGGGGCCTCGCCCGGCCAGGCGGTCTCATCGACCTGCGGCGAGATGACATCGAACGGCAGGCGCAGGCGCTCGAGCAGCTCGCGCCGGTAGCGCGACGTGGAAGCGAGGATCAGCGGCGGGCGTGCGGTCATGGCCGGATTGTCCCATCGGCGCCCGTACACTCGCCGCCATGAGTGCGCGTTCAAGAGACCCCTCGCGGCTGGACGTCGAGCCCTTCGCCAGGGAGAGCGGCGAGCTGGAAGGCCAGTGGCCACTGCGGCTGCTGCGCCGACTGGCCGAGACGTCGCACGCCGAGGCGCGGCCGACCGAGTCGGACATGGTCCAATGGCAGGCCCGCGGCGAGTTGCGGCCGGTGCGTGGCGCGGTGCCGCAGCCATGGCTGCACCTGAGCGCGCAGACCTCGCTGAACCTCGAATGCCAGCGCTGCCTGCAGCCGATGGCGGTGCCGCTCGACGTGTCGCGCAGCTTCTGTTTCGTGCACGGCGAGGCGGCGGCGGCCGCGCTCGATGCCGAGAGCGAGGACGATGTGTTGGCGCTCACTCGCGCGCTGGATCTTCGCGAGCTGCTGGAGGACGAGCTTCTGCTGTCGCTTCCGCTGGTGCCTCGCCACGAGGCGTGCGCGCCGCCGCAGCCCTTGGCCGGCAGCGAGCCCGAGCCCGCCGAAGAGCGCCCCAACCCCTTCGCGGCGCTGGCTGCCCTGAAGCGACCGGGGCGGCACTGACGGCCTGCGTCCGCCGAGCAGCCTGCCCGTGATAGAATCGCGGGCTTTTCATCGGACGCCTACCCGGCTGCGCAGCAGCCACGGCGGGTGTCGATTGGGGCGCCAGGGCGCGGGACCGCTCGAGAGTTCGAGTCGGTCCGGGTCGCGGAACCTGGGGCATGCCCCGCTACACAGGAGAATTCCATGGCTGTTCAGCAGAACAAGAAGTCGCCCTCGAAGCGCGGCATGCACCGCTCGCACAATGCCGTCGCCGCGCCCGGCACGGCCATCGAGCCGACCACCGGCGAGACGCACCTGCGCCACCACATCAGCCCGACCGGCTTCTACCGCGGCCGCAAGGTCCTGAAGACCAAGGCCGACGCCTGATCGCGTTGCCCGTGGCGCGGCCCGTCCGCCCATCGGTCTGAGATGAACACAGCCGCCTCGCCTGCCGCGGCCGCCGAAGCCCGGGTCACGCTCGCCGTCGACTGCATGGGCGGCGACCACGGCCCGTCGGTCACGCTGCCCGCCTGCCGCGCCTTCCTCGACGCGCACCCGCAGGCCCATCTGATCCTCGTCGGCAAGGCCGAAGCGCTCGCCGCTGCCGCTGCTTGGTCGCGCTGCACCATCGTCGCGGCCAGCGAAATCGTCGAGATGGACGACCCCATCGAGGTGGCGCTGCGCCGCAAGAAGGATTCGTCGCTGCGCGTCGCTGTTTCGCAGGTCAAGGCCGGCGAAGACGGCAAGTCCGCAGCGCAGGCCTGCGTCTCGGCCGGCAACACCGGTGCGCTGATGGCGGTGTCTCGCTACGTGCTCAAGACGCTCGAGGGCATCGATCGCCCGGCCATTGCTTCAGTCATGCCCAACGAGCGCGACGGCTACACGACCGTGCTCGATCTCGGCGCCAACGTCGACTGCAGCGCCGAGCACCTCCTTCAATTCGCGGTGATGGGCAGCGCACTGGTCGCCGCCGTGGAGGGCAAGGAGAACCCCAGCGTGGGCCTGCTCAACATCGGCGAAGAGGCCATCAAGGGCAGCGAGACCATCAAGCAGGCCGGTGAACTGCTGCGCGCCGCTGCGGCGGCCGGGCACATCAACTTCCACGGCAACGTGGAGGGCAACGACATCTTCAAGGGCACCACCGACCTCGTCGTGTGCGACGGTTTCGTCGGCAACGTGGCGCTGAAGACGGCCGAGGGCCTGGCCACGATGCTGTCGAACTTCATCCGGCAGGAATTCACCCGCAACGTCTTCACGAAGCTGGCAGCGATCGTCGCGCTGCCGGTGCTCAAGCACTTCAAGGCCCGGGTCGACCATCGCCGCTACAACGGCGCGGCGCTGCTCGGGCTGCGCGGCCTGGTCTTCAAGAGCCACGGTTCGGCCGATGCCTTCGCGTTCCAGCAGGCGCTGAATCGGGCTTATGATGCCTCGCGCAATCGACTTCTCGACCGCGTGCACGACCGCATCCTCGAGACGCTGGCGGCGATGCCGGCCTCGCCTGCGGAGCTTCAGTCCGATCTGCCGGCGCTGGCCGCCTCACGATGAGCTCGACGACAACACGCTTCTCCCGCATCACCGGCACCGGCAGCTACCTGCCGCCGAACCGGGTGTCGAACGAGGCGCTGGCAGCGCAACTCGCCAAGGACGGGGTCGAGACCTCCGACGAATGGATCGTCGAGCGCACCGGCATCCGCGCGCGCTACTTCGCGGCGCCCGACGTCACCAGCAGCGAGCTGGCCGTGCATGCGGCCCGCCACGCGCTCGAGGCCGCCGGCCGCACCGCCGCCGACATCGACCTGATCATCGTTGCCACCTCGACGCCGGACATGGTGTTCCCGTCGACCGCGTGCATCCTGCAGCGCAAGCTCGGGGCCTTCGGTGCTGCGGCCTTCGACGTGCAGGCGGTGTGCTCCGGCTTCGTCTACGGGCTGACCATTGCCGATTCGATGATCCGCAGCGGCGCGGCCACCCGCGCGCTGGTGATCGGTGCGGAGGTCTTCTCGCGCATCCTCGACTTCAAGGACCGCACGACCTGCGTGCTGTTCGGAGACGGCGCCGGCGCCGTGGTGCTCGAAGCGAGCGATCAGCCCGGCATCCTGGCCACCGACCTGCACGCCGACGGCCGCCATGTCGAGATCCTGTGCGTGCCGGGCAATGTCTCGGGTGGGCAGGTGCTCGGCGATCCGCTGCTGAAGATGGACGGCCAGGCGGTGTTCAAGCTCGCCGTCGGCGTGCTCGAGAGCGCCGCCCGTGCCGTGCTGCACAAGGCCGGCCGCAGCGAGGCCGACATCGACTGGCTGATTCCGCACCAGGCCAACATCCGCATCATGCAGAGCACGGCGCGCAAGCTGAAGCTGCCGATGGACAAGGTGGTGGTCACCGTCGCCGAACACGGCAACACCTCCGCCGCCTCGATCCCGCTGGCACTGGACGTCGCCGTGCGCAAGGGGCAGGTGCAGCGCGGCGACACCGTGATGCTCGAAGGCGTGGGCGGCGGCTTCACCTGGGGCGCGGTGCTGCTCGACTATTGAGATCGAGGCCCGGCCACGGGCCCACAAGAACAGAGTGAGACAACAGGCGATGACGACCTTCGCATTCGTGTTCCCCGGTCAGGGGTCGCAGACGGTGGGCATGCTCGACGCATGGGGTGACCATGCGGCCGTGCGCGACACCTTGGCCGAGGCGTCCGACGCGCTCGGCGCCGACATCGGGCAACTGATCCATGAGGGGCCGAAGGAGCAGCTCGACCTGACCACCAACACGCAGCCGGTGATGCTGGCCGCGGCAATGGCCTGCTATCGCGCCTGGATGGCCGAGACCGGACTGGCTCCGGCGGTGGTGGCGGGCCATTCGCTGGGCGAGTACAGCGCGCTGGTCGCGGCCGGGTCGTTGACGCTGGCCGACGCCTTGCCGCTGGTGCGCTTCCGCGCGCAGGCGATGCAGGAGTCGGTGCCTGCCGGTGTCGGCGCGATGGCGGCCATCCTCGGGCTCGATGCCGAGATCGTGCGCGTCACCTGCGCCGAAGTGGCCGCAGCCGTCGGCGAACCGGTCGAGGCGGCGAACTTCAATGACCCCAAGCAGATCGTGATTGCCGGCACCAAGGGCGCGGTCGATCAGGCCTGCGAGGCACTCAAGGGCCGCGGGGCGAAACGAGCGTTGCCGCTGGCCGTCTCGGCGCCGTTCCATTCCAGCCTGATGAAGCCGGCCGCCGAGCGCCTGCAGGAGCGGCTGCGCACGGTGACACTGCGTACGCCCGCGATACCGCTGGTCAACAACATCGACGTGGCCGTGCTGACCGAGCCCAATGCGATCCGCGAGGCCTTGTACCGGCAGGCCTTCGGCCCGGTGCGCTGGGTCGAGGTGGTGCAGGCGATCCGCGCGCGTGGCGCCACGCACCTGGTCGAATGCGGCCCGGGCAAGGTGCTCGCCGGCCTGGCCAAGCGCATCGATGCGAGCCTGGTGGTGGGCAACGTGCTCGACCCGGCCACGCTGGCCGAAGCCAAGGGGATGCTGCAATGAGCGACGCATCGACGCAAGGCCAGGTGGCGCTGGTGACCGGCGCGTCGCGCGGCATCGGCCGGGCGATCGCGATGGCGCTGGCAGCCCAGGGCATGAAGGTCATCGGCACGGCGACCAGCGAAGGCGGCGCCGCCGCCATCGGCGAGGCGCTCGGCGTGCACGGCGGCAGCGGACTGAAGCTCGACGTCACCGACGGCGCGGCGCTGGACGCCGCGATCGACGGCATCGTCAAGCAGCACGGCGGCCTGCAGGTGCTGGTCAACAACGCCGGCATCACGCGCGACACGCTGTCGATGCGCATGAAGGACGAAGACTGGGACGCGGTGCTCGACACCAATCTCAAGGCCGTGTTCCGCGCCAGCCGCGCGGCGATCCGTCCGATGATGAAGCAGCGCTACGGACGCATCGTCAACATCACCTCGGTCGTCGGCGCCAGCGGCAACCCGGGCCAGGCCAACTACGCAGCGGCCAAGGCCGGCGTGGCCGGCATGACGCGCTCGCTGGCCCGCGAACTGGGCAGCCGCGGCATCACCGTCAACTGCGTGGCGCCTGGCTTCATCGACACCGACATGACACAGTCGCTGCCCGAGTCGCAGAAGGCTGCGCTGCTGGCGCAGATCCCGGTCGGCCGGCTCGGCCTGGCCACCGAGATCGCCCACGCGGTGGCCTTTCTCGCCTCGCCGCTGGCCGGCTACGTCACCGGCACCGAACTGCACGTCAATGGCGGCATGTACATGGCCTGAACCCGGCTTCGCGCGCCGCACGCGGCCCGGACCGGCCAAGCCTTAGAATCCCGCCCTGTTTCTGTAAACACTCCCGGAGGAGTCATGAGCGACATCGAAGCACGAGTCAAGAAGATCATCGCCGAACAGTTGGGTGTTCCCGAGGCCGATGTGTCCAACGAAAAAGCATTCGTGGCCGACCTCGGCGCCGATTCGCTCGACACGGTTGAATTGGTCATGGCCCTCGAAGACGAGTTCGGCATCGAGATTCCCGACGAGGAAGCCGAGAAGATCACGACCGTGCAACTGGCGATCGACTACGCCGTCAAGCACCAGAAGGCCGCCTGAGCGCGCACCTTCGTTCATTCCCTCTTGCATCCGCATAGCGCATGAGCCGTCGCCGCGTCGTCGTCACCGGGCTCGGCCTGATCAGTCCCGTGGGCAACACGGTGGCCGACGGCTGGGCCAACCTGACTGCCGGGCGCTCCGGCATCGCCAACGTCACGCGTTTCGACGCGTCGGCGTTCGCGTGCAGGTTCGCCGGTGAAGTGAAGGGCTTCCAGATCGAGGATTACATCCCCGCCAAGGAAGCGCGTCACATGGACACCTTCATCCACTACGGATTGGCGGCGTCGATCCAGGCGGTGCGCGATGCCGGGTTGCCGACCAACGAAGCACTGGGCGAAGAGGCGGCCGAGCGCATCGGCTGCCTGGTCGGCTCGGGCATCGGCGGCCTGCCGCTGATCGAGGAAACGCAGGCCGAGTACGCGAGCCGCGGCCCCCGCCGCATCTCGCCGTTCTTCGTGCCGGCGTCGATCATCAACATGATCTCCGGCCACGTGTCGATCCATTTCGGCTTCCAGGGGCCGAACCTCGCCATCGTGACTGCCTGCACCACCGGTCTGCACTGCATCGGCGAGGCGGGCCGTCTCATCGAGTACGGCGATGCCGACGTGATGATCGCCGGTGGCGCCGAATCCACGGTGTCGCCGCTGGGCATCGGCGGCTTCGCGGCGGCCCGGGCGCTGTCCACGCGCAACGACGACCCGGCCACCGCTTCGCGCCCCTGGGACAAGGACCGCGATGGCTTCGTGCTCGGCGAGGGCGCGGGCGTGGTCGTGCTCGAGGAGTACGAACACGCCAAGCGGCGCGGCGCGAAGATCTACGCCGAACTGAGCGGCTACGGCATGGGCGCCGACGCGTACCACATGACCGCGCCGAACGTCGACGGCCCGAAGCGCGCGATGCGTGCAGCGCTGCGCAACGCCGGCCTCAATGCCGACCAGGTGCAGTACCTGAACGCACACGGCACCTCCACGCCGCTGGGCGACGTGAACGAGACCAATGCCATCAAGCTCGCCTTCGGCGACCACGCGAAGAAGCTGGTGGTGAATTCGACCAAGTCCATGACCGGGCACCTGCTCGGCGGCGCCGGCGGCATCGAGTCGGTCTTCACCGTGCTGGCGCTGCACCACCAGGTGTCGCCGCCGACCATCAACATCTTCAACCAGGATCCCGAGTGCGACCTGGACTACTGCGCCAACGAGGCGCGGCAAATGAAGATCGAGTACGCCGTGAAGAACAACTTCGGTTTCGGCGGCACCAACGGCACGCTGGTGTTCCGTCGCGCCTGACGGCGCGCGGGCGCACCCGCTGCCATGCCCGATTCCACCGCACTGTCCATCGAGGTCCGAACCGCCGCCGGCTGGCGATTCGGGGCGGCGGCCTTGACGCTGGCCGCGGCGCTGTGCCTGGGCTGGTGGTTCGCGACCGCCGTTGAACTAAACGCGCCGGGATGGATCTGGCTGGGCCTGCCGGCCATGCTGGCCCTCGGGGCTGCGGCGGCGACGCGCTGGATCCATGGCCGGCAACTGCGCTGGGACGGTGAGGTCTGGCGGCTGTCCGACGGCGCGACGGGAGCCGCCGGGGAGTCGCCCGGCACCGTGGCCGTCGCGCTCGACGGCGGCCACTGGATGTTGCTGCGCTTTCGCGCGACGCCGGCCGGACCGGGGCGACGCGTGTGCTGGCTGGCCCTGAGCCGCCGCGATCTGCTCGGTCAATGGCACGCCCTGCGCTGTGCGGTATATTCGCCGCGACCCGGGCCAGCCGGCCGCTCGGCGCAGGCTCCTGCCGCCCCTCCCGCATGAATCCCAACGACGCCGACGCACCGCTGATCGAACGCGTCAAGCAGGGCGACGTCAAGGCCTTCGAGATGCTGGTCGTGAAGTACCAGCGGCGCATCGAACGGCTGATCGGCCGCATGGTGCGCGATGTCGACCTGGTGCCCGACATCGCCCAGGAGACCTTCATCCGCGCCTACCGGGCGGTCGGGCAGTTCCGCGGCGACAGCGCTTTCTACACCTGGCTGTACCGGATCGCGGTGAACACCGCCAAGAAGGCCCTGGTCGACCTGAAGCGCGACCCGATCGTGACGGAATCCGCACTCGCCTCGCGTGACGAGGACGAGGAAACTTCGCGTGTCGAAAATGAACTAACCGACGGCGAAACCCCCGAGGCGGTGCTGGCGAGCAAAGAAATCGCGGCGGCGGTGAACTCCGCGATCGAAGCGCTGTCCGAAGACCTTCGCCAGGCGATCACGCTGCGCGAGATCGAAGGGCTGAGCTACGAAGAGATTGCCGAATTGATGAACTGCCCGATCGGAACGGTGCGCTCGCGCATCTTCCGGGCCCGCGAGGCGATCGCGCTGCGGCTGCGGCCGTTGCTCGACACGCGCGAAGGTGAACGGTGGTGAGGGGGCGGGAGAGATGTTTGGAGTCGAAGATGTCCAGTGAACAGTCAATCGGTGCCAACGGCGCGGAAGAGTTCTCCGCGCTGGTCGATGGTGAACTCGGCTCCGATGGCGTGGCGCGCGCCTGCGCGATCTGGCGTCGCGACGCCCGGTCGCGGCAGACCTGGCACGCGTATCACCTGATCGGCGACGTGCTGCGCTCCGACGATCTGGCGACGCGGCCCGATCGCGACGCCGACTTCCTGAATCGGCTTCGCGAGCGTCTCGCTGACGAGCCGGTGGTGCTGGCGCCGGCCGCCTTGCCCGTGGCCGCGTCGGCCCCGGCGATGGCCGGCCGTCGCGCTCTGCGGCACTGGCGCGCGGGCGCCGCCGTCGCAGCCGGGTTTGTCGCCGTGGCCGGCGTGCTGGTCGTGATGCGGTCGCCGACGCCCCCACCGGCGGCCGAACTGGCGCGGGCGCCGGTCAGTGCACCGGCGGTGCCGGTCGCGGCCGACGGCGGTGTCGAGCAGGCGGCCTATGTCACCGACGGCCGGGTGATGCGTGATGCGCGCCTGGACCGCTATCTCGCAGCTCACCAGCAGTTCGCGGGCACGTCGGCGCTGGGCGTGCCGTCGGCATTCCTGCGCAGCGCGACCACCGATGCCTCCAAGCGCTGAACCTCGCGAACGGCCCGCCTCCCACATGCTCATCCGTCCGATCTTCGCGCTGACTCTTCTCGGCGCCTTCTGCGGCTTCGTGTCCGCGGCAGGCTCAACGGCCACGCCCGCCGAGGCCGACGCGCGCGAGGTGCGCGTGTGGTTGACGCGCATCCACGAGGCGGCGGGCAAGCAGAACTTCCAGGGCACCTTCGTGGTGAGCGGCGGCGGCGCAGTGTCCAGCGCCCGCATCGCCCATTACTGCGAGGGCAGCAATCAGTACGAGCGCATCGAGTCGCTCGACGGTCAGGCGCGGCACGTCTTCCGCTTCAACGACGTGGTCCACACGGTGTGGCCGGCCAGCCGCGTCGCGCTGGTCGAGCAGGCGCAGTCGATGACGAGCTTTCCGGCGCTGCTGCAGGGCGGAGTCGATCGACTGGCTGAGTTCTACGAGCTCAGTCCGCAGGGCAGCGAGCGTGTGGCCGGCCGCGAGGCCAACGTGTTGATGGTCCAGCCGCGCGACGCGAACCGCTTCGGCTACAGGCTCTGGTCCGACAAGGCCTCGGGCCTGCTGCTGCGTGCCGACGTGGTCAACGATCGCAACGAGGTGCTCGAGACCTCGGCCTTTTCCGAGGTGACGATCGGCGTGAAGCCGCAGCTCGACAGCGTTACCGTGCCGATGCGCAAGCTCGACGGCTACCGCGTGATCCGCCCGGCGCTCACGGCGACGCGGCTGGACGCCGAAGGCTGGGCGATGCGGCAGTTGGTGCCCGGGTTTCGTGAGGTCAGCTGCGTGAAGCGGCCGATGGAGTCGCCCACCTCGAACAGCCAGGAGGCCTCGGCCGATCCGGTGCTGCAGACGATCTTCTCCGATGGGCTGACCTACGTGTCCTTGTTCATCGAGCCGTTCAACCCGCAGCGCCACCAGCGTTCGATGCGTACGGCCGTCGGCGCGACGCAGACGCTGATGCGCCGACACGGGGACTGGTGGGTGACCGTCGTCGGCGACGTCCCGCCCGCCACGCTGCTGATGTTCGCCAACGGGCTTGAACGCAAGAAATGAATCGCCAACTGGCTCGGTCTACTGTTTGAGGCTTCCACCCATGATGCAGATGTACTCCCCCGTCCCTGCGGCGGCGCGCCGCAGCTTCGTCGCCCTGCTGTTCGCCCTCGTCGTGGCCGCGGCAGGCGGCATCGTCAGCTCGCCGGCCCGGGCCCAGGCGTTGCCGGAGTTCGCCGATCTCGCCGAGCGGGTCGGCCCGGCGGTCGTCAACATCCGCACCACCGAGCGGCGCGCGGCGCGCAGCAGCGGCGGGCCGGAGATCGACGAGGACATGCTGGAGTTCTTCAAGCGCTTCGGCCTGCCCATCCCCAACCAGCCGACGCCACGAGGCCAGCGGCCGGCGCCGGACGGCGAGCCGCAGCAGCGCGGCGTCGGCTCTGGGTTCATCCTGAGCGCGGATGGCTACGTGATGACCAACGCGCACGTGGTCGACGGCGCCGACGAGGTCTTCGTCACCTTGACCGACAAGCGTGAGCTCAAGGCCCGCATCATCGGCGCCGACCGCCGTTCCGACGTGGCGCTGGTGAAGATCGACGCGGCCGGGTTGCCGACCGTGCGCATCGGCGACGTCAGCCGGCTTCGCGTGGGCGAATGGGTGATCGCGATCGGCTCGCCCTTCGGGCTGGAGAACACCGTCACTGCCGGCATCGTCAGCGCGAAGTCGCGCGACACCGGCGAGTTCCTGCCGCTGATCCAGACCGACGTGGCCATCAACCCCGGCAACTCGGGGGGGCCGCTGATCAATATGCGCGGCGAGGTGGTGGGCATCAACTCGCAGATCTATAGCCGATCCGGTGGCTACATGGGCATCTCGTTCGCGATCCCGATCGACGAGGCCACACGCGTGGCCGACCAGCTGAAGTCGACCGGTCGCGTCAGCCGCGGCCGCATCGGCGTGAGCATCGATCAGGTCACCAA
>CAZVLY010000058.1:0-16845 GCA_964628175.1 uncultured Piscinibacter sp.
AAGCTGCTGCTGCTCGACGAGCCGGTGGCCGGCATGACCGACGAGGAGACCGAGCGCACCGCCGAGCTGTTCCTGTCGCTGGAAGGCCAGCACTCGCTGGTGGTGGTGGAGCACGACATGAAGTTCGTCGACGAGCTGACGCAGGGCCGCAAGAAGGTCACGGTGCTGCATGAAGGCAGCGTGCTGGCCGAGGGTCTGCTGTCGGAGGTGCAGGCCAACGACAAGGCCGGCATGACCGACGAGGAGACCGAGCGCACCGCGGAACTGTTCCTGTCGCTCGAGGGCAGCCACTCGCTGGTGGTCGTCGAACACGACATGAAGTTCATCGGCGAGCTCACGCAGGGCAAGGCGAGCAAGAAGGTCACCGTGCTGCACGAGGGCAGCGTGCTGGCCGAAGGGTCGCTCGCCGACGTGCAGGCCAACGACAAGGTCGTCGAGGTCTACCTCGGCCGATGAGCGAGAACACCATGCTGAAGGTCGAGGGCATCAACCAGTACTACGGCGGCTCGCACATCCTGCGCAACCTCGGCTTCGAGTCGAAGATCGGCGAGGTGACGGTGGTGCTGGGCCGCAACGGCGTGGGCAAGACCACGCTGCTGAAGTCGCTGATGGGCGTGGTGCCGGTGAAGACCGGCACGATCCAGCTCGACGGGCAGGACATCACCCGCGACACGCCCTACGACCGTGTGCGCAAGGGCGTGGGCTACGTGCCGCAGGGCCGCGAGATCTTCGGCCGCCTGACGGTCGAAGAGAACCTGCGCATGGGCCTGGCCTACAAGAGCGGCGGCACGCCGATTCCGGCCGAGTTGTTCGAGCTGTTTCCCGTGCTCAAGCAGATGATCAACCGTCGCGGCGGCGACCTCTCCGGCGGCCAGCAGCAGCAGCTCGCGATCGCGCGCGCACTCGCCGCGGGGCCGAAGCTGCTGATCCTCGACGAGCCGACCGAAGGCATCCAGCCCAGCATCATCAAGGACATCGGCCGCGTCATCCGCATGCTGGCCGACCGCAAGACGATGGCCATCGTGCTGGTCGAGCAGTACTACGACTTCGCCGCCGAACTGGCCGACCAGTACCTGCTGATGGAGCGCGGCGAGATCGTCCAGCGCGGTCGCGGCCACGCCATGGAAGCAGAGGGCGTTCGCGACCGCATGTCGATTTAAGGCGTGTTGACCAGTTCGGTCGAAGGCGCGCCCTCGTCCGAGCGGATCACCAGCACCTTCAGGTCGTTCGGCGTCACGCTGCCGGGCACGGAGGTCATCAGCCAGTCGGCGTTCTTCGCCAGGTTCACCGGCGAAGTGAAGATGACGTTCTTCGTGCCGGCGGTGGTGATGCGCAGGCTGTAGCTGCCGCCCTCGAGCTCGCTGGAGTTGACGCCGGTGGCCGGAGCCGCCTGCTTGTAGCCCACCGCACCGAAGTTCGGCGTGGCGGTGGCGAGGTCGGCGCCCGGCGCGGTCAGGTAGACGTCGACGCTCGCGGCATTGAAGGCGCCGTTGAACATGCGCACGCGGGCGTTGTCGGAGACGATGCCGCGGGTGTAGGGGTCGTCGATCAGCACCACCTCGGTCAACGAGCCGGCATCGGGCACCGCCAGCAGCGTGTACTTGCGGCCGCGGTTCGCGTCGAAGGTCACGCTGCCCACGGGCAGGGCCGGGGTGGTGGCCGTGCGCACGTCCCACACCGCGGTGGAGGTCGACACGTCGAAGTAGTTCGAGGCGCCCTTGTAGGGCATGTTCGTCACGTCGGCGGCCTGGGCGACGTCGGCGCGGAACAGCGAGACGTTGGGGGCCAGCGGCACGGCGTGGACGAGGCGCACCTTCGGGTCGGCGATGTTCAGGCGATCGTCCAGCGAGTCGTCGTCGCTGCCGCCGCAGGCCGCGAGCAGGAACACCGGCGCAATGGCCAGCAGGAGCTTGGTGGAGGGGTTCATGGTGGAGATCCTTGTCATGGTTCGTGGGAAGTGAACCGACTCTAGGCAGGCCGAGCGGCCTGCACAGTCGGCCGAACCGGCGCCTGCGTGTCGGACGATGGCGCGTCTGCAGGCCACAATGCGTTTCCGTACGCCGCCGCACCGACAGATGATCACCGTCCACCACCTCAACGATTCGCGCTCGCAGCGCGTGCTCTGGCTGCTCGAGGAACTCGCGCTGCCCTGCGAGATCAAGCATTACCAGCGCGACAGCAAGACCATGCTCGCGCCGCCCGAACTGCGCGCGGTCCATCCGCTGGGCAAGTCGCCGGTGATCACGGACGGCGAGGCCACGGTGGCCGAGTCGGGCGCGATCATCGAGTACCTGCTCGACCGCTACGGCAACGGCCGGCTGCGGCCGGCGGCGGGCACGCCCGAGTTCCTGCAGTACCGCTACTGGCTGCATTTCGCCGAGGGCTCGGCGATGTCGCCGCTGCTGATGAAGCTGGTGTTCGACAAGGTGGCCAGCTCGCCGATGCCCTTCTTCGTCAAGCCGATCGCACGCGGCATTTCGGCCCAGGTACTGAAGAGCTTCGTGATGCCCAACATCGCGCGGCAGCTCGACTTCATGGAAGCCGAGCTGGCGCAGCGCCCCTGGTTCGCCGGCAACGAGTTCAGCGCCGCGGACATCCAGATGAGCTTCCCGCTCGAGGCCTCGGCGCAGCGCGCCGGGCTGGACGCGAGCCGGCCGAAGCTGCACGACTGGCTGCGGCGCATCCATGCGCGGCCGGCCTACCGAAAGGCGCTGGAGCGCGGCGGCCCGTACAGCTTCGCGAAGGACTGAAGCGGCCGGGCCGTGCCCCGCGCCGGCGGCTGGCGCACACTGGGGGCCCACGGCGGAGGAGCCCCCATGAAGAACCTGCAGGAAGCGACCGAGAGGATCTGCGAGCTCAAGGGCAGCCTGCTCGTGCTCGACACGCTGCTCATGTCGCTGGTCCAGGTGCTGCCGCCGGAGACGCGGGCCGCGCTGCGCGTGCGCTTCGAGGCGCACACCGAGATCGCGCGCACCGTGCTGCTGCATGCGCCGATCTCCGAGCACACCATCGGCACCTTCGACCTCGAGGCCAGCCGCACGCTGGCCATCGTCGGCCACGCGCTGCCGCCGCCGCCGCCCGCCGAGACGCCCGCCTGAGCCGTACCTGTGCGCGGTGCAAGGGCATCGCCGCAGGGCGCCCGCGCGCAAAGGCGTACATTCGGGCTCGTAGGTATACGCAAGACCCAGTTTCTTGAGGTCTCTTCGACGCCTCGCCCTCCACGGGGCCGAGTGCCGGAACTCCCCAGCCGACTTCCTTGAGTGTTTCTGCATGCGCGCGGCACGTCGCCGCCGCATTCCACAGGCCTTCGAAGGAATATCCATGGCAACCCAGACCGGCACCGTGAAGTGGTTCAACAACGACAAGGGCTTCGGCTTCATCGCTCAGGATGACGGCGGCAAGGACATCTTCGCCCACGTGAGCGAGATCGTCGGCGACGGCTACAAGACCCTGGCCGAGAGTCAGCGCGTCGAGTACGACGTCGGCCAGGGCGCCAAGGGCCCGCAGGCGACGCGCATCCGCTCGATCTGAACAGCGGGCGTTCGCCGCTGCGGCGCCGGCACGCCGGGGCACGGCCATGTCGCTAGCCGAATGGGCGCTGTCCATCGGCGCGCTGCTCGTCACCATGGTGCTGGCCGGCTCGCTGCTGGGCCGCCTGCCGTTGAGCAGCGCGATGGTCTACCTCGCGCTGGGCTGGCTGCTCGGCCCCGACGTGGCCGACGTGCTGCGGCCCGACCCGGTGTTGAACGCCGAACTGCTCGGCTGGCTGGCCGAGGCGGGCCTGCTCATCTCGCTGTTCGCCGTGGGCCTGCGCCTGGGCGTGCCGCTGCGCGACCGGCGCTGGCGGCTGCCCTTGCGGCTGGCTTTCGTGTCGATGGCGGCGATGGTGGCGATGGTCGCGGCACTCGGCGTCTGGCTGCTCGGGCTGCCGCTCGGCGCGGCCGTGCTGCTGGGCGCGGTGCTCGCGCCGACCGACCCGGTGCTCGCCGCCGGCGTGCTGACCGACGACCCCGACACGCCCGACCGCTTCGGCTTCAGCCTGGCCGCCGAGGGCGGGCTCAACGACGGCGCCGCCTTCCCCTTCGTGCTGCTCGGCCTGGGCCTGCTCGGCCTGCACCCGCTCGGCGAGGGCTTGATGCGCTGGTGGAGCGTGGACCTGCTGTGGTCGACCCTGGGCGGGATCGCCATCGGCGCGGCGCTCGGCCTGGCCACCGGCCGGCTCGTCGTCTACCTGCGCAGCCGGCACGACGAGGCCGTGGGCCTGGACGAATTCCTCGGCCTCGGCCTGGTCGGCATGGCCTACGGCATCGCGCAGCTGTGCCTGGCCTCGGGTTTCCTCGCCGTCTTCGCCGCCGGCCTGGCGCTGCAGCGCGTGCGCGAGCACCCGCGGCCGCACACCCGACCGCTGAAGGCCGCCGACGAGCTGCAGGGCCACCCCTACGCCACGCTGGCGACCCATTCGCACCACGCCAGCGCGACCATGCGCGACTCGGTGCAGGGCTTCAACGAGCAGCTCGAGCGCCTGGCCGAGATGGCCCTGGTGCTGGTGCTCGGCGCGATGCTGTCCTACGCGCGGCCGCTGCCTGCCGTGTGGTGGTTCGTGCCGGTGACGATGCTGCTGCTGCGGCCGCTGTCGGTGGTGCTGGCCACGGTGGGCGAGGGGCTGACGCTGCCGCAGCGCGCGCTGATCGGCTGGTTCGGCATCCGCGGCATCGGCTCGCTGTTCTACCTGCTGTTCGCGCTGCAGTTC
Source organism: uncultured Piscinibacter sp. (assembly GCA_964628175.1). Classification (GTDB taxonomy): domain Bacteria; phylum Pseudomonadota; class Gammaproteobacteria; order Burkholderiales; family Burkholderiaceae_C; genus Piscinibacter. The sequence goes on from CAZVLY010000058.1 coordinate 4,751, forward strand.
GGCCTGGCCGGCGATGTCGCGGACACGCTGGTGTCGCTGACACTGTGGACGGTGGCCGCCTCGATCGTCGCGCACGGCATCACCGCCCAACCGCTGACGGGCCGCTACTTCGCCTGGCGCGCGCGCAAGCGGGCGGCCCGCGCCGGGCGCGGCCCGCGGGCCTGACGCGGCGTTCGACGCCCAAGGCCCGGGCACGAGGCTCAGTGTCGCGCCGGCCCGCCCGGGCGGCGGCCGAACCTGGGCAGCAGCATGCCGGTCTGCTCTCGGTACAAGCGGTAGCGCTCGCCGAACTGCGCGATCAGGTCGCGTTCCTCGAACCAGATGCCCACGAGGATGTAGCCGGTGGTGGCGAAGGCGAACAGCAGATGGCCGGCGCTCATGTCGGGTGTGGCCCAGAACGCGATCACGAATCCCAGGTAGATCGGATGGCGCACGTGCCGGTAGAACAGCGGCGTGCGGAAGTCCGGCGCCGGCATCGTGCTGCCGGTGAACGCCGCCCACACCTGGCGCACGCCGAAGAGCTCGAAGTGGTTGATCAGGAAGGTGCTGATCAGAAGGACGCCCCAGCCGATGCCGCACAGGGCGAACAGGGCCAGCCGTGCGCCGGGATCGGTGACCTGCCAGACCAGCGGCGTGGCGATCGGCCGCCACTGCCACAGCAGCAGCGCCAGCGCGAGCGTGGCGGCCAGCACGAAGGTGCTGCGTTCCACCGCTGCGGGGACGATGCGGGTCCACCAGCGCTTGAACGAGCGGCGCGCCATCACGCTGTGCTGCACGGCGAACAGGCCGAGCAGGGCGAGGTCGATGGCCAGCGCCTCCACGAGCGGGCCGGGCGCCCCGCTGTCGATCGTCTTCGGCAGCAGCGGCAGGTTGCCGACGAAGCCGATCGCATAGACGAAGGTGGCGAGGAAGAACAGATAGACGAGCAAGCCATACAGGGCAGCAAGCATGGTGGACCTCCGGAAAGGCAGGGTGCGAAGGGGCGAGCGAGGCCAGCGGCCCGCGCGCCAGCGGCGGGTCGAACACGCCCACGGGGCCGCGACAGCGGCTCCGTGAGGGAACGGTGAGGTGCGCCGGCGCGCCGGCTAGGGCGCCTCGCTGCCGGGTGGCCGGTGCGGCCGGCCGCAGCGCCGTCCGGGCGTGTCGCGAAGGGCGTTCATCGTGCCCAGTGGCGGTTCTCGAGCACTTCGGCGATGCGGCGGGCCGCGCGAGCGGCGCCGTCCGTCTCGACCGGCCGGTACCTCACCGGCTCGTGCATCGTCTGCAGGGCGCGCTGCGCCAGCGTCTGCGGGTCCAGCGTCGCGAAGTCGACCGAGCGGTCGGCGGCGTAGTTCGCCAGCCGCTGCCGCACGTGCACGCACTGCTCGAAGTGCTGTTGCAGCGGGAACGAGAGGAAGGGCCGGCGCGTCGCGACCAGCTCCATCGTCGTCGACAGCCCGCCCTGCACCAGCGCGAGATCGCAGCAGGCCAGCTGCTCGAACAGCTTGTGCACGTAGGGCCGCAGCTCGAGCCCGGGTTGCGGCGCGAAGCCTGCGGTCGCCAGCCGCGGGCCGGTCACCAGGATCAGCCGCAGTTCGGGACACTGCCGCTTCATCAGCGGGAAGGCCTGTGCGATGCGCTGCAGCAGCTGCGCGCCGACCGCGGTGCCGCCGACGCTGGCGATGATGACCTTCTCGTCGCGCCGGAAACCGTGCCGCTGGCGCAGCGCCTCGGTGTCGGCCAGCGCCGCCGGATCGAAGGGCAGGCAGTAGCCGCAATAGCAGAAGTTGCGGTCGGTCCAGTCGCGGATTCCGGGCAGCCCCGGTCCGAAGGGCTGCTCGGTGACGTCCTCGCGGTTGCCGACGAACAGCGAGAGGTCGCGCACGTGCGGGTAGCGCGCCACGTGCTCGATGTCGTCGGCGTTGCGGTCGGTGCACAGGTGCAGCTCGCGCGGATCGTCGGGGTTCATCGGCAGGCAGCCGACGAAGTCGGTCAGGAAGACGAAGCGCTGGCGCTTCAGCTCGGGGTTCTCGTGGTACTGGTAGTCCACGTCCCACGCTTCGTCGCCGATCACCAGGTCGTAGTGCTCGGCCTCCATCAGGTCGGAGAAGGTCATGAAGTTGCTCGTCATGACCTCGTCCATCGTGCGCAGCGCGAAGAAGGCCGACAGATCATGCTCCGACCCCGCGCAACGCTCGAAGTGCCGGCTCTCGTTGGCCAGGCGCGCGGTGATCGGGTGCACATGCTCGCCCTCGCGCTGCAGATAGGCCGCGGCCGGGTCGACGGTGAACCAGTCGATCGCCAGGTCCGGCTGCAGGGTGCGCAGCTCGTTGGCGATCGCGAGGTCGCGTTGCACATGCCCCAGGCCGATCGGGCTGGAGATGAACAGGGCCTTGCGCGAGCGTTTCATGCCGCGCACCCAGGTGCGGGCGGCGGGCGGGCCGCCGACGAACTCGCGCAGCGCACGGTTGAAGACCACCGGGTCGCGAGCCATCGGCACGTGGCCGCCGCCGCCGATCGTCAGCAATCGCGCGCCGGGCACCAGCCCGTGGATCTCGGCCCCCTTGGCATGGGGCACGCGCCGGTCGTCGTCGCCGTGCATGACCAGCGTCGGGCAGCGGACGCGGCGCGCGTGGTCGCGCAGGTCGAGGCCGATCCATGCGTTGCGGACCCACTGGATCACCTCCGCATCCGTGGCCCAGCCGTAGTGCACGCCGTCTTCGTAGGCCTTGCTCGAGTGCGGCTCGCTGAAGATGCACGACATGAAGTAGTCGAGGTAGCCCGGCCAGTCGCGGCCGAGGAGTTCGGACTCCATGGCCATGCGGCGCTGCATCGCCTCGGTCTGCACCAGCGAGTCGGCGAAGCCGCCGACCGTCACGAGGTGGCTCACGCGGTCGGGTTGTTCGGCGGCGACACGCAACACGATCATCGCCGCGGCCGAGTGGCCGACCAGCGCGACCCGATCGATCTGCAGGGCGTCGAGCACCGCGACGAAGTCGTCGTGGAAATGATCGAAGCTGTAGGCCTCCTGCCCGCGCGGCCGGCCCGACCGGCCATTGCCGCGGCCGTCCATCGTCAGCACGCGGAAGTGCTGCGACAGGTAGGGCACGGCCTGCTTGAGCAGTTGCGAGTGCACGATCTGGAACGGCTGGGCGAATGCGATCCACGGCCCGCTGCGGCCCCAGACTGCGTGCCACAGCGCAACGCCGTCGCGCTCGACGAAGCCCTCGGCCACCGGGCTCACGGTCTCGTACGGCAGGCGATCCGCGGGCGGGACGACTCCCGGCGCAGGCAGCGGGCCGGCGATCTGCGTGAATCGGCGCGGCAGGTCCGGTGGCGTCATCGCCGGCTCCTCGATCGACCCGCCGGCGCGCCGGCTGTCTCGGCGACGGCCTCCTCGGAGGCACCGGCCGCGATGCGCTGGTCGAGCATCTGCAGCAGGACCTGCATCGCGTCGAGCGCGGCCCGGTGGCGCTCGCGCTGCTGCGGCGCACCGAGCAGGTCGCCGAACTCCATGCCGAGCCAGAACTCGCTGATCCAGCAGGCGATCACGTCGGCACTGAAGGGGGCGGGCAAGGGGGCGCCGTGCGCCTCGAGGGCGGCCAGCGCGGCGCCGACGGCGTCCCGGACGCGCTGTTTCCACGCCAGCAGCCGGGGCAGGAACTTGTCGCGCAGTTCGGGGTTGGACAAGCTCGCGGCCCACAACTCGGCCTGCACGCGCACGAAGCCGCAGGCGAGGTCGCTCTCGTAGAAGCGCCGCGCCTGGGCCCACTTCTGCGCGAACCCGCCGGGCCCCTGGTACATCTCGTCCTGGCGCGCCAGCAGGCGGCGGTTGGCGCCGTCGAGCACCTCGATCACCAGCTGGTCCTTGCTGCCGAAGTGGTAGTTGATCAGCGCGTGGTTGAGGCCCGCGTCCTTGGCGATCTCCCGAACGCTGAGCGCGGCGTAACCTTCAGCGGCCAGGCGTCGAAAGGCCGCCGACAGGATGCGCGCCTTCGTCTCGCCGAGCTCCGCCGCATCGAACAGCGCCGTCAGGTCCGGCTCTTCGATCCGGAGCGCCGCAGTTGCACCCATGTCGCTCCTTGAACATCTGGTTTAAACGAGTGTTCAAATCATAGTGCGTCGGGCGTGGCTGTCAAGCCGCATCGGGTGGCCGACGGTCGGGAGCCCGCCATGGCCCGCGTCCGCAACGCAAGGGCGCCGCGAGTCGGCGGTGCGCGGGCGCGCGGCGTCAGCGCGGCCCGAGCATGGCCCGCGCGTCGACCCAGGCGTCGAAATCCTCGCCGCTGACGCCGCCGACCGCCATGGCCGCATCGCGCAGCGCGAGGCCGTGCCGATGCGCATGCTTGGCGATGGCCGCCGCACGGTCGTAGCCGATGTGCGGCACCAGCGCGGTCACCAGCATCAGCGATCGTTCGAGGAGTTCCTGCGTGCGCGCTTCGTTCACCGTGATGCCCGCCACGCAGTGCTGCGCGAAGCTGGCCATCGCGTTGGCGAGCAGCCGGATGCTGTCCAGCACGTCCATCGCGATCAGCGGCTTGTAGACGTTCAGCTCGAACTGCCCCTGGCTGGCCGCGATGCCGATCGCCACGTCGTGCCCCATCACCTGGGCGCACACCATGGAGAGCGCCTCCACCTGCGTGGGGTTGACCTTGCCCGGCATGATCGAGCTGCCGGGTTCGTTCTCCGGCAGCTGCAGTTCGCCCAGGCCGGCGCGCGGGCCGCTGCCCATCAGGCGGATGTCGTTGCCGATCTTGGTCAGCGCGATGGCGAGCTGGCGCAGTGCGCCGTGCAGGCCGACCAGTGCCTCGTGGCCGGCCATCGCGGCGAAGCGGTTGGCGGCAACGACGAAGGGCTCGCCCAGCCGCGATGCGAGCACCGCAGCGACCCGCGCGCCGAACTCCGGGTGCGTGTTCAGGCCGGTGCCGACGGCCGTGCCGCCGATGGCCAGCGCGTGCACTGCGGGCAGTGCCTGGCGTAGCGCCGCCTCGGCCAGCGCCATCTGCGCGTCGTAGCCGCCGAACTCCTGGCCCAGCGTCACCGGCGTGGCGTCCTGCAGGTGGGTGCGGCCGATCTTCAGCGTCTGCGCGAAGGCCGCGGCCTGCGCCTGCAGCGCCTGCCGCAGGCTGCCGAGCGCGGTGAACAGCATGCGCATCTGCAGCGCCGAGGCCACGTGCATGGCGGTGGGGAACACGTCGTTGGACGACTGGCCGCGGTTCACCTCGTCGTTGGGGTGCACGCTGCGCGCCGCACCGAGGCCGCCGCCCAGCGCCAGCGAGGCGAGGCTGGCGATCACCTCGTTGGCGTTCATGTTGCTCTGCGTGCCGGAGCCGGTCTGCCACACGGAGAGGGGGAACTCGGCGTCGAACTCGCCGGCCGCCACGCGCGCCGCCGCCGCGGCGATGGCCTGGGCGCGGTCGGCCGGGAGCAGGCCGAGTGCGCCGTTCACCTCGGCCGCGGCGCGTTTCACCTGCGCCAGCGCATGCACGATGGCCGCCGGCATGCGCTGCTCGCCGATGGCGAAGAAGTGCAGGCTGCGTGCCGTCTGCGCGCCCCACAGCGCGGTGGCGGGCACCTCGATGGGCCCGAAGCTGTCGGTCTCGGTACGGGTGGTGGCCATGCGGTTCGCGCCGGGGCGCGCCAGGTGTTCGCCAAGCGGCGCCGACGATTGTGCGCCGCCGGTGGACAAGCGTTCAGGTCGTCCAGATGCGCGGCTGCACCGCGTCCAGGCCCCAGGCGACGCGGCGCCAGCGGTTGCGAACCTCCCTGAACAGCGCCATCAGCGGCTCCACGCGCGGCGCGAGTGCGCGCAGCACCACCACCTCGTCGTGCGGTGCCGTGGCGCCGGCGCTGCGCGCGAGTTCGTGGCCTTCGCAGGCGCCGCGTGCGGCGTCGAGCAAGTCGTCGCGTCGCGCATCGGTCATCGCGTGGCCGCAGGCCAGCCACAGCGTGCCCATCACGCGGTGCCCGGCCAGGCCGAGCGGCGAGTCGAGCAGCGTGCGATCGTCGGCCGCGATCGTGCCGCGCTCCAGCCAGCGGCCGGGCAGCTCGATGCTCTGCAGGTAGCGGCCGCGCTCGAAGGGCTGGTCGGCGGCGGGCAGGCCGAGCGCGAGCACGTCCCAGCCGATCGTCTCGGCGCCCGGTGCGAGCTCGAAGCGCAGCAGGTTCTCGCCTTCGCAGCCGCTGTAGGCGATGGTCTCCAGCGGCAGCCACTCGAGCCGCGTGCCGGCTGCGGCGCGCACGCGCAGGCGCTGCACCGCTGCCGCGCCGCTGCTGCGGTAGAAGCGCGCCGCGCCGGGGGTGGTGATCACCGCGTGGGCGCCTTCGGCGAGCGTCACGTCGATGTCCAGCGTGTCGCCGCCCACCATGCCGCCGGGCGGGTGCACGAGCACGTGGTGGCAGATGCCGGGGCCCTCGGGGTACAGGCGCTGCAGCACGCGCAGCGGGCCGTCGTGGCGGTCCTGCGAGACGACGGTGTCGCCGTCGCGGCGGTAGTCGAGGGTGAGGTGGCCGTGCCAGCCCATGGGGTCGGTGGGCCGCTGGCCACTGGGGAATCGGGATGGAAGGCGAGTGTAGCGAGGCCGGCCGCCGCACCGCTTGCCGCAGCGCTTTCGACGGGTCACGAAACATGGCTTGTGATCGCGGCGGATCGGGTGTACTAATGCACAGGCAGGGATTCGGTTTTCGACCGCCGGGCGACCGGCAAGGAGCTGAGCATGCGCAGACGCATCTACTGGCTGCTGCCCGACCTGGGCAGCGCGCGGCGCACGATGGACGACCTGCTGCTAGCGCGCATCGACGAGCGCCACATCCACTTCGTGGCCCGCGAAGGGGCCGATCTCACCGGGCTGCACGCGGCCAACGTGCTGCAGACCTCCGACGTGATCCGCGCGGCCGAGGCGGGCCTGGTGATCGGCGGCGCCTGCGGGGCGGTGCTCGGTGCGGGGGTGGCGGTGTTCTACCCGATCGTCGGCGATTCGCCGCAATGGGGCCTGATCGCCGTGCTGGCCTTCGTCGGCGCCGGGCTCGGCGCCTGGGCCTCCAGCATGATCGGCATCTCGACACCCAGCGAGCGCCTGAAGCGCTTCCAGGGCGAGATCGAGCAGGGCGGCATCCTGCTCATGGCCGACGTGCCGCGCGGCCGTGTCGACGAGATCGAGAGCCGCCTGCAGGCCCTGCATCCGGAGGCCCGGCTCGAGGGCATCGAGCCGAACATCCCGGCCTTTCCCTGAGCGCGCTCAGGCGCCGGCCGCGCCGCGCCGGTAGTCGCTGGGCGGCAAGCCCAGGTGGCTGCGGAACACGCGGCTGAAATGCGCCATGTTCGAGAAGCCGAAGTCGAAGGCGATGTCGGTGATCGAGCGGTGCGCCTGCGTGCGGTCGTCGAAGCAGCGGCGGCAGGCTTCGAGCCGGCGCCGCAGGATGTAGCCGGCCACGCCGTCGGGCTCTTCCGCGAAGGCGTTGTAGAGCTGGCGGCGGCTGCAGTTCAGCGCCAGCGCGATGCCGTCCACGGTGAGCTGCGGGTCGCCCAGGTGCTCGCCGACATGCTGCTTGATGCGCTCGCGCAGCGCCTCGCGCTGCGTCACCGCGGTGCCGATGCCGGCGAGGTCGAGCATCGACAGCTGCACGAGCTGCGTGATCGCGTCGCCGACGCCGCGCGCGCCCGTCTCCGACATGCCGGGCAGTTCGCGGTAGGCGTTGCGCATGGTTTCCAGTGCGATGCGCGCCACGCCACCGCTGCCGCCCAGGCGGCGCGCCATCAGCGGGTCGAGCGCGATGCCGCGTTCGACGATGCGGTCCTTCGGCACCATCACGATCAGGTGCTCCACGCGCACCGGGTTGGCGACCGCATAGCTGTCGGTGGTGTCGTAGATGCTCCACTGGTCGGGCGTCACCCAGGCCTCGCGGCCCTTCTGCTCGACGCCGGCGCAGCCCACCCAGGGCGCGACGATCTTCAGGTAACCCACCTCCGACTGCCGCACCAGCGACGACGAACGCATCACGCGGTGGCGGTTCGCCTCCAGCCGCGTCAGCACGACGTCGCCGGCGCGCACGGTGGCCATGCGGCCGTCGAAACCGGTGTCGCCGTAGAGGTCGGAATCGAGGCCGTGGAAGAGGCGGTGGATCCAGTCGGTCCAGAACCCCGGGCGCTCGGCGGCCGAGACCTGGTCGGTGCTCATCGCGCTGACGGGAATGCCCATGGGGTGCCTCGCGGGACGGCCAGAGGGTGACCGGTGCGGCAGCGTAGCGGCTCGCCGGTGCCCTCTCAAGCCCCGGGGTGATGGGCGAGGGAAAGCCCTAGCCGGCGTGCACGGATCGTCAAGCACCGCTGCACGGCAGGCAAAGCCATGTCGGGCGCGGGTGCGAAGAATCCGCTCCCGTCAGACACCGTCCACCGGCCGGATCGAGCCGGGTTTCACCCCATCACGGAGACAGACCATGAGCACTCGCCGCACCGTCGTCCAGGCCCTCGCCACCGCTCCCGCGGCGCTGGCGTTTCCCTCGCTCGTGCGCGCCCAGGCCGCGCCGGTGCGCGTGGGCTACGCCATTGCCCGCACCGGCCCCTGGACCACCGGCGCGCAGGTCAGCCAGGAGCCCAACTACCTGCTCTGGGCCGAGCAGCAGAACGCCGCGGGCGGCCTGAACGTGAAGGGCACGAAGCGCCCGATCGAGCTGATCAGCAGCGACGACCAGAGCAACATCGAGACCTGCGTGCGCACCTACGAGAAGCTGATGGGCAGCGACAAGGTCGACCTCGTGCTGCCGCCGTGGGGCAGCAATGCCAACTTCGCCGTCGCGCCGCTGGCCAATCGCTTCGGCTACCCCTTCCTCGCGCCCACGGCGCTGAGCCGGCGGCTGATCGAGATGAAGCTGCCGTATTTCTTCCTGATGCTGCAGCAGCCCAAGCCGATGATGGACGCGCTGGTCGACATGCTCAAGGCCAACGGCGTGAAGAGCGCGGCGGCGATCTACGTCGACGACCTGTTCGGCCTGGAAAACTACGCGGCGCTGAAGGTGGCGCTGGCCGGCAGCGGCATCAGCCTGGTCGAGGACAAGAGCTACCCGCTGGGCGTGAAGGACCTGTCGCCGGTGCTGCGCTCGATGAAGGACAAGAACCCCGATGCCTTCATCGGCCTGACCTACCCGCCCGACACCATCCTGGCCAGCAAGCAGGCCAAGGAGGTCGGCTTCAACCCGAAGTTCTTCTACGCCTCGGTGGGCACGGCCTTCCAGCTCTACCGCAACGTGCTGGGCGCCGGCGCCGAGGGCGTGCTCGGCATGGGCTCGTGGAACGGCAAGACCAGCGCCGGCGCGAAGGCCTACTTCGACGCCCACGTGAAGAAGTTCGGCGCTGCCAAGGAACCCGACCGCTGGGCCAGCGGCGCGGCCTGGGCCTCGCTGGAGATCCTGACGGCGGCGGTGGGCAAGGTCGGCCTGGACCGCAAGGCGATCCGCGACTACGTGGCGGGCGGCGAGCACAACACCATCCTCGGCAAGATCAAGTTCGTCGGCAGCGAGAACGTGGGCACACCCGGCACGGTGAGCCAGTGGCAGAAGGGCGAGTTCGAGGTGGTGTGGCCGAAGGCGAACGCCACGGCGCCCCTGGTGCCGCAGAAGCCCGCGTGGGTCTGAGGCTGCACGGCCCGTGACCGCCGGTGCCTGGCTCGAGCTGATCGCCTCCGGTCTGATCACCGGCGGCGTGTACGCGCTCGTCGCACTCGGCCTCAACCTGCAGTACGGCCTGATGCGCATCCTCAACATCGCGCATGGCGAGTTCCTGATGGTCGGCGCCTTCCTCACCTGGATGGCCAGCACGCAGTTCGGCCTCTCGCCGCTGCTGATGATCCCGGTCGCCTTCGCGCTGCTGATGGGCACGGGCCTCGCCGTGCACCGGCTGGTGTTCCGCCGCCTCACCCGCACCAGCCCGAACCTCGACGTCTTCGAGGCGCGCGGCCTGATGGTCAGCTTCGGGCTGATGTTCCTGGTGCAGAACTTCGCCCAGTCCGTGTGGGGCGGTGACCTGCGCGGCTACGACTTCATGACCGATCCGGTGCATGTCGGCGGCGCGCAGTTCGCCGCCAACAAGCTGTTGCTGCTGGCGCTGGCGCTGGCCTTCAGCGCCGCGCTGATCGTCGTGCTGAAGAAGACGCTGTACGGCAAGGGCGTGCGCGCGCTGATGCAGTCGCCCACCGGCGCGCAGCTGGTGGGCATCGACACCGAGCGGCTGCATCCGCTGATGTTCGGCGTCGGCCTGGGCCTGTCGGGCGTGGCCGGCTGCCTGCTGTCGATGACGTACACGATCTCGCCGAGCATGGGCGAGCCCTACACGGTGACCGCGCTGATCGTCATCACGCTGGGCGGCTTCGGCAGCATGAGCGGCGCGCTGGTCGGCGGCCTGGCGCTGGGCGTCGTCGAGGCGGTGGGCATGCACTTCACCAGCCCCTCGCTGAAGTCGCTGCTGTCCTACGGCATCTTCATCGCCGTGCTGCTGTGGCGGCCCAACGGCCTGTTTGCCCGCCAATGAACACGAAGCGCGATCTCCTCGTCCTCTTCGCCCTGGCCGGCTGGGCCCTGGCCGTGCCGCACTACGGCAGCGAGTTCGCCGTGTCGATGGCGCTGACCTGCCTGATGTACGCGACGCTGTCGTCGAGCTGGAGCCTGTTCTGCGGCAGCACGCGCTACCTGTCGCTGGCCACCTCGGCCTTCTTCGGCATCGGCGCCTACTGCAGCGCGCTGTCGCTCGAGCAGATCGGCTGGGCGGGCGCCATCGGCCTGGGCGCGGCCATCGCCGCGGCGGTGGCGGTGGTGATGGGCGCGGCGGTGCTGCACCTGCGCGGCACCTACTTCGCCGTGCTGACCTTCGGCATGACGGAGCTGATCCGCCACGCCATCACCACCTGGGAGAAGCAGGTCACCGGCACCGTGGGGCGCGTGCTCACGGTGGTGCCGGAGCGCGACACCGTCTACCTCACCGTGCTCGGGCTGGCCGTGCTCGCCATCCTCGTCTCCATCCTCGTGCGGCGCAGCCGCTTCGGCCTGGCGATGGCCGGCATCGGCGCCGACGAGCAGCGCGCGCAGACGCTGGGCGTGAACACCCGCCTGGTGAAGATCGGCGGCTTCGCGCTGACCGCGGCCTTCGCCGGTGCGGTGGGCGCGGCGATGAGCGTGCGCTGGACCTACATCGACCCGGCCACCGTGTTCAACCCCTTCATCGGTTTCCAGACGGTGCTGATCGCGCTGATCGGCGGTGCCGCCACGTTGTGGGGGCCGCTGCTCGCCGCGGTGGTGTTCAGCCTGCTCGCCGAGACGCTGCGCCTGCAGCTGCCGCAGCTGTACATGATGACGCTGGGCCTGCTGCTGATCCTCTCGGTGCTCTACCTGCCCGGCGGCCTGGCCTCGCTGCGCCGCGAGACCTTCACGCTGTGGCGCGACGATGTGCGTGGCTGGTGGCGCGAGCTGCGCCGCGACAAGGCGAAGAAGGTGCCGGCGTGAACAGCAACCCCTTGCTCGAAGCCCGCGGCGTGACGGTGCGCTTCGGCGGCCTGGTCGCGGTCGACGAGGTCAGCGCCGCCTTCGCCCCGGGCGAGCTGGTCGGCATCATCGGCCCCAACGGCGCGGGCAAGACGACCTTCTTCAATGCGCTGTCGGGCGTGATCGAGCCGAGCGCGGGCGAGCTGTACGCGCTGGGCCAGCGACTCACCGGTGCGAAGCCGCACCGCTTCGCGCAGCAGGGCATCGCGCGCACCTTCCAGACGCCGCGCGTGTTCGCCGAGCTGAGCGTCGCCGCCAACATCGGCTTCGGCCTGCAGTTCGCCGGCCGGCACCGCACGGCCTCGTGGCTGCTGAAGGACGAGACCAGCATCCTCAACCTCATCGGCCTGGCCGCGCAGGCTGCGCTGCCGGCCGCGGCGATCACGCCAAGCCAGCAGCGGCTGCTGGAGATCGGCATGGCGCTGGCCACGCGGCCCAGGCTGCTGCTGCTCGACGAGGTCGCCGCGGGGCTGACCGAGTCCGAGATCGAGAACATGGCGCAGCTGATCCGCCGCCTGCGCGACGACCTGGATCTGTCGGTGATCCGGATCGAGCATGCGGTGACCACGCTGCGGCGCCACGTCGAG
>CAZVLY010000059.1:0-16766 GCA_964628175.1 uncultured Piscinibacter sp.
CGATCAGCACGTTGGCCATCGTCACGTTGATCTGCGGCTCTTCCTCGCGCGGCGTAACGAACACCGCGAAGGCGCCGAGCAGCAGCGCGACCAGGGCCAGCAGCGGCGTCAGCGCGTGTGTCTGGAAGACGCGCGCCAGGCGGCCGGAGACGCCCAGGGGGGTGATGGAATCGGTGCTCACCGTCGGCACCTCAGTTCGCCGCCGGGCGGGCGCCCTGCAGGCTGGCGCGCACCGGATCGAGGGCGACTCGCTCGTGGGCGGCCAGGCCGGCCAGCACGTCGACGCGGCCAGCGGCGGCGGGACCGACGCGCACGGCGCGCAGCACGAAGCCGTCGGCCTGGGCCACGTACACCGCGGTCAGCTCGCCACGGCGCAGCACCGCCTCGGCGGGGATGTTCGGGCGCGGCGTCGCCGCAACGGCTGGTGCCGGCATGCCGGAGGCGATCACGCGGATCGTCTGCCCGGGCCGCGAGGTGTTCGCTTCGGCCGACAGGTCCAGGCGCCATTCCACCGTCTGCGACACCGGGTCGGCTGCGGGAAGCAGTTCGCGGGCGATCGGCTTCAGGCTGCGACCGTCGGGCAGCTGCACTTGCACCTCGCGTGCCGCGGCCACCGCCGTCGCGCGCGAGGCCGGTACCTGCACGACGGCGCGAAGGCGCCCAGGCTCGTACAGGGTTACCAGGGCACGGCCGGGCAGGGCGAGGTCGCCGGCTTCCACATGCGTGGCCAGCACGACGGCGTCGAACGGGGCGGACAACTCGGCGAAGCCTTGTGCGACGGTGGCCTGCGTGCGCGCCGCGCGGGCCTGCGCCAGCCCGGCCTGCGCCGCCTGGTGCTGGGTGCTGGCGGTGTCGACCGCCGCCTGGCTGACGAAGCCGCTCTTCTGCAGGTCGCGGTTGCGCGCCAGCGCGACTTCGGCGTTGCGGGCTTCGGCCTCGGCCTGCGCCACCGCGGCATCGCTGCGCGCCACGCCGGCACGCATGTCGCGGTCGTCGATGCGCACCAGGGTCTGGCCGCGCTTGACCGTGTCGCCCGCCTTGACGCGCAGTGCGAGCACGTTGCCGCCCACCTGCGCCGTCACGGTGACCTGTCGCACCGGTTGCAGCACGGCATCGAAGTCGGCCACGGCGCCGGCCGAAGCGGCGGAGGCGGCCACCGTGGGCACGGAGGTCTCGGGCGCGGCGGCAGCCAGCGAAGGCGCGAGCAGCAGGACGAGCAGGACGGCAAGAAGGGGCTTCATGGCAGCGTGGTGTTGCATACGGGGTGGAGTATATACCTGGTGGGGTATAGAAATCAAGCGGATCGGCCGGACCGGCTACGCTGTGGCCATGGCCTCCGTCCACCCGCCCCCTGTCACGCTGCCGCCGCTCGCCGGCTCCGCCGTGCACCATCGGCGCCTGCGGGAAGTATGGCGCTCGGCCGGCTGGCCCTGCCAGGACCTGGTCGAGGCCGAACTGCTCGCCGCCGGCCTGCTGGAGCGGGTGCGCCAGCCCAGCGGCCACGAGACCCTGCGCGTCACCGACGCCGGCGTGGCCGTGCTGGCCGGCACGCTGCAGCGCAACCGCATCCGGCGCGATGCCCACGAGGCGCTGGTCGAGCGCGTGGCGCGCGACATGGCGCGTGCCGGCCGCATCGCCTGGCGCGGTCTGGGCCTGCGCGCACGGGTCGGCGACGGCGAGGCCGGTCGCTGGGTGGTCGCCATCCCCGACGTCTTCTCGATCCGCCACACCACGGTGGAGGATTACCTCGAGCCGGTGGCGCACGAGATCAAGGTGACGCGCGCCGACCTGCTGTCGGACCTGCGCCACCCGCACAAGCGGCATGCCTACCTCGCGCTGTCCGGCCAGTGCTGGTACGTGCTGAAGGCGGGCATCGCCGAGGCGGACGAGGTGCCCGCCGAGTTCGGCGTCATGTTCGCGCTGCCCGGCGGCGAACTGGACGTGGCCCGGCCGGCGCCGAAACGCGCGATGAGGCTCCCGCTGGCCACCTGGATGGCGCTGGCACGCGCCACGCCCGAGCCGGGGCCCGATGGCGAAGACGCACAGGCCTGGCTGGGCGGGCCGGCCGATGAAGGGGATGCATGAGCGGCTGGTGGTCGAAACTCTTCGGCGGCGCGAAGCCTCCCGACACGCGCACCGAGCCGCCTCGCGCGCCGGTGGCGCCGCCGCGGGCCGCCGTGCCGGCGCCGAGTTTCGGCGCACGGCGCCCGCTGGTGGGCGCGAACGGCGAACTGGCGGGCTTCGAATTCCGCCTCGCTTCGTCGACCCAGCGCCGCATGCAGGAGGCCAGCGATGGCCCGGCGGCGGCGGCGCACGCGATCGCGCTGCTGTCGGCCATGCGCTCGACGCTCGCCGCCGGTCGCCACGCCTTGTGCGAACTGCCGGCCTCGCTGCTGGCGCGGCCGGCGGTGGCCGAGCAGGTGCCCGACGGCGCCTGGCTGGCCGTCACCGGCGAATTCGAGCCGGGCCAGAGCATCGCCGGCGCACTGACCTTGTGGCGCACGCGCGGGGTGAAACTCGGCGCCGCCGACGGTGCGCCGGAGCCGCCCGGCGCCAGCTTCGTGCTGCTGCGCCCGGGCGCCAACGGCCTGGACGACGTGCTCCATGGCTGCGTGCGCTGGCAGCAGACGCAGCCGGCGCGCACGCGCGTCGCGGTGGATCTGCCCGGCGTCGAGGCGATCGAGCAGGCGCTCGAATGCGGCGTCGCGCTGGCCGCCGGCCGCGTCGAGTCGGGCGACGCGGCGTTCGCGCAGCGCCGCATCGTGCAGCCGGCCACGCAGCGCCTGTGCCAGCTGCTCAACGACGTGGTGGCGGACCGCGACACCGCCCACCTGGGCGCGGAACTGCGTGCCGACCTGGCCCTGTCGTACCGGCTTCTGCGCAGCGTGAACAGCCCGGCCGTGGGCCTGAGCCAGCCGATCGAGTCGATCGAGCAGGCCGTCATGGTTCTCGGCCGCAGCGAGCTGTACCGCTGGCTGAGCGTGCTGCTCACCGGCTCGGGCAGCGGGCGCAAGGCCTCGCGCGCGCTGCAGGAGGTGTCGCTGGCGCGCGCCCGGCTGCTCGAGCTGCTCGCCGCGACCCGCGGCAACGCGCCGCCAGCGGCGATGTTCACCGTCGGGCTGCTGTCGATGCTCGATGCGCTGCTGCAGGTGCCGCTGGCCGACGCGCTGCAGCCGCTGCAGCTGGCCGAGCCGGCGCGCGAGGCGCTGCTGTCGCACTCCGGGCCCTGGTGGCCCGACCTGCGCCTGGCGATGGCGATCGAGCGGCACGAGCTCGAGATCGGCGAGGCCCTGGCTGCGGCGCACGGCGGCGTGGACGCGGTGCTCGCGCTGGCGGAGCAAGCCTGGGCCTGGTCGGCCGAGCTGTCGCGCGCGCAGACTGGCAGCGCATGAGGCGGGCCGAGCGCTGGGCCGCTCCCGAGCCGGCCCGCATCCCCTCGGGGGATCGACCGGCGTACCCGTCGGTCGAGGGGCTGTCATGACCGACCACGCAGCGAGAGAGCGCGCAGCGCTCTGGGCGGCGCTCGCGCTGATCCTGGTGTGGGGTGCGAACTTCAGCGTGCAGAAGGCGGTGTTCGAGGCGTTGTCGCCCGGCGGCTTTCTGTTCGTGCGCTACCTGATCATGCCGGTGGCCGCAGCGCTGCTGCTGGTGGCGCACTACGGCACGAAGTGGCCCCGGCTGCCGCGCCGCGAGCTGCTCGCGCTGCTCAAGCTCGGCGTGGCCGGGCACCTGCTGCACGTGGGACTGGTGACCTACGGCATCCACTGGTCGACAGCCTTCTCCAGTTCGCTGATCCTGGCCTGCGGGCCGGTGTTCACGCTGCTCATCCTGCGCTGGCACGGCATCGAGCATTTCACGCGCGGCCAGCTCGTCGGCGTGATCGTGGCGGTGGTCGGCGTGCTGGTGTTCCTGTCCGACAAGCTGATCGGCGGCCAGTGGCAGGCCGGCGGCGGCGACCTGACGCTGCTCGTCGCCGCCTCGTTCTTCTCGTACTACACCGTGACGGCCAAGCCGCTGATCGAGCGCCATGGCGGCGTGGTGGTGATGACCTACGGCGTGCTGCTCGGCAGCGCGCCGGTGGTGCTGGTGAGCCTGCCCGCCGGGCTGCAGGTGCACTGGGCCGAGGTGCCGCCGCTGATCTGGGTGGGCATGCTCTACGCGGTGCTGATCTCGGCCTTCCTCGGCTGGCTGGTGTGGGGCTGGGTGAACGCCGTGCGCGGCGTCGCCCGCACCGCGCCGCTGATGTACCTGATGCCGCCGGTGGCCGCGCTGGTGGCCTGGCTGGTGACGGGCGAGCGCTACACCGCCATCAAGCTGCTCGGCGCGGCGATCACGCTGGTCGGCGTGGCCTGGGCGCAGTTCGCCTCGGCGAGCACGCGCGACGCGGTGCGCGACTCCGTTCCGCCGGTCGACTGAACGGAGCGAGCTGCGCCCGCGGCTATCATCGAGAGGCTTCAGGTGCTTCCGGCCCTTCCACGGCCGGGAGTTAAACGGGAAGCAGGTGCCGCGTCCGCAAGGGCGCGAAGGCCTGCGCTGCCCCCGCACCGGTAAGCGGGTACACGACCATCTCAGTGCCACTGCGGGCTCACCCCCGTGGGAAGGCGATGGCCGCGGTGCGACGCCCGTCGCATCGACCCGCGAGCCCGGATACCGGCCTGCCAAGCGCAGCCGCCGGCGACCTTCGGGCCACCGGCATACGCCAACAATGCAGCCTGCGGGGACGCTGGCTGCTTGGAGTCCATTCGATGTTCCCTCTCCGTCCTTGCCCGTCCGCCTTGCGCGGCCTGGGCCTTCTCGTCTCTTCCACCCTTCCCTTCGCCGCCCTGGCCGCCGAGCCGCAGACGCTGCAGCCGGTGGTCGTCACCGCCACGCGCACGCCGCAGCCGATCGACACCGTGCTGGCCGACCTGCGCGTCATCGACGCGGACACCATCGCCAACGCCGGGCCGATGACGCTGACCGAACTGCTGCAGACCCGCGGCGGCGTCGAGATCGCCGCCACCGGCGGGCCCGGCCAGGTGTCCAGCATCTTCCTGCGCGGCAGCAACGCCAGCCATGTCGTGCTGCTGATCGACGGCGTGCGCGTCAACTCGGCCACCGCCGGCACCAACGCCTTCGAGAACCTGCCGCTGGCGCAGATCGAGCGCATCGAGATCCTGCGTGGCGTGGGCAGCAGCCTGTACGGCGCCGACGCGATCGGCGGCGTGATCCAGGTGTTCACCAAGCAGGCGGGCGCCGAGCGCACCGAAGCCAGCCTCGGCGCCGGGCGCTGGGGCACGCGCGAGGCCAGCGTCGGCCTGGGCCGCAAGTTCGGCGCCACGCGCCTGTCGCTGCAGGCCGGCTGGCGCGAGTCGGATTCGTTCTCGGCCACCAACGAGAACGCCAGCTTCTCCTTCGAGCCCGACCGGGACGGCTACCGCAACAGCAACCTGGGCCTGAATCTCGACCACGATTGGGCCGAGGGCCAGTCGCTCGGGCTGCGCACGATGACGAGCCGCGGCGCCACGCACTTCGACGCCGGCCCGGGCAGCGACGACGTCAACCGCCAGCGCCTGTCGAGCACCGCGCTGGAGAGCCGCAACCGCCTGAGTGCCGACTGGCGCAGCCTGGTCCGGCTGGCGCGCGGCGCCGACCACATCCGCACCGAGGGCGCCTTTCCCGGCTTCGTCGACACCGACCAGGACCAGGCCACCTGGCAGAACGACCTCAACGCGCTCGGTGGGCAGTGGGCGGCCGGCCTGGACTGGCGGCGCGAGAAGGTTCGCAGCGACACCGCCTACACGGTGTCGACGCGCACCTTCCGGGCCGTCTTCGTCGGCTACACCGCGCGCCTGGATGCCCACCTGATCGAGGCCTCGGCGCGCCACGACGACGACTCGCAGTTCGGCGGCCACGGCACCGGCAAGCTCGCCTACGGCTACCGCTTCGCGCCGCAGTGGCGCGCCTCGGCCAGCCTGGGCACGGCCTTCAAGGCGCCCAGCTTCAACGACCTGTACTACCCGAGCGCCTTCGGCTTCTCGGGCAACCCCGACCTGAAGCCGGAGCGCGCGCGCAGCGCCGAGCTCGCGCTGCGCCATGACGGCGGCGCGCTGCAGGGCGGGCTGGTGCTGTTCCGCAGCAGCGTGCGCGACCTGATCGCCGTCGACCCGAGCTTCACCACGGTGATCAACGTGAATCGCGCGCGCCTGCGCGGCGCCACGCTCGACGCGTCGTTCAGCGAAGGCATGTGGACGGCGCGCGGCGAGTTCACCCACCAGCAGGCCAAAGACGCCGACACCGGCAGCCGGCTGGTGCGCCGCGCGCGCCAGTTCGGCAGCGCCAGCCTGAGCGCCACCACCGGCCGCTGGCGGGCGGGCGTGGAGTGGGTGCTCAGCGGGGATCGTTTCGGCACGGCGGCCAACACCGAGGCCTCGCGCATGGGCGGCTACGGCCTCGTGAACCTGAACGCGAGCTGGTTCGTCACGCCGAGCTGGTCGCTGTCGGCGCGGCTGAACAACGCCGCCGACAAGCGCTACGAGCTGGTGCAGGGCTACAACACGCCCGGGCGCAACCTGTTCGTCTCCCTCGCCTACTCGGCGCTGTAGGCGAAGATCGCCGCCATGGCCCGCGCGCTGCAACTCTGGCTGCTGCTGGCGCTGCTGGCCGGCGCCGCGATGTTGCTCGCGCTGGCCAGCGGCAGCCTGGCGATCGCGCCGGCCGACGTGCTGCGCCTGCTCTGGCAGCCCGACGGCGGCAGCGCCTCGCAGGTGCTGAACACGCTGCGCCTGCCGCGTGCGCTGGCGGCGTTCGGCGTCGGCGGGCTGCTGGCGGTGGCCGGCGCGCTGATGCAGGTGCTGCTGCGCAACCCGCTGGCCGACCCTTATGTGCTGGGCATCTCCGGCGGTGCCGCGGTGGGTGCGCTGCTCGCGCTGCTGCTGGCCGGCAGCGCGCTGCTCGTCAACGCGGGCGCCTTCGCTGGCGCGCTGGTCACCATCGTGCTTGTCTTCGCGCTGGCCCAGCGCGACCTGTCGCGCGTGGACACCACCGCGCGGCTGGAGAGCGCGCCGCGCCTGCTGCTCACCGGCGTGATGCTGGCCGCGCTGTGGTCGGCGGTGATCACGTTGCTGCTGATGCTGGCGCCGGAAGCGCGCCTGCGCGGCATGCTGTTCTGGCTGGCCGGCGACCTGGGCGGCAGCGACGCCTCCGGCTGGCCGCTGGCCGTGCTGGCCGCGCTGCTGCTGGCGGCCTGGCCGCTGGCGCGCGAACTCAACGTGCTGCTGCGCGGCGCCGCCAGTGCGCAGGCGCTGGGCGTGTCGGTGGTGCGGCTGCGTCGCATCGTCTACCTGCTCGCCTCGCTGGCCACCGCGGTGGCGGTGACCACCGGCGGCGCGATCGGCTTCGTCGGCCTGGTCGTGCCGCACGCGCTGCGCCTGGTGGCCGGCAACGACCAGCGCGTGTTGCTGCCCGCCTGCGCACTGGCCGGCGGCACGCTGCTGCTGCTGGCCGACACCCTGGCGCGCACGGTGGTGGCGCCGCAGCAGCTGCCGGTGGGCGTGATCACCGCGCTGCTCGGCGTGCCGACCTTCATCGCCCTGCTGCTGCACCGCGGAGGTCGCCGGTGAACAGCGGCAAGCTGCTGCTCGAGACGCAGGGCCTGCGCGTGGCCGCAGGCCCGCGCACCTTGATCGAGTCGCTCGACCTGCAGGTGCATGGCGGCGAACTCTGGTGCGTGATGGGCTCCAACGGCAG
Source organism: uncultured Piscinibacter sp. (assembly GCA_964628175.1). Lineage (GTDB taxonomy): Bacteria > Pseudomonadota > Gammaproteobacteria > Burkholderiales > Burkholderiaceae_C > Piscinibacter. Next base: position 7,729 of record CAZVLY010000059.1, read on the forward strand.
CGGCAAGACGACGCTGCTGCACACGCTGGCCGGGCTGCGGCCGGCGCACGCCGGCACGGTGTCGATCAAGGGCAAGCCGCTGGCCGAGTGGCCGCCGGGCGAGCTGGCGCGGCTGCGCGGCCTGCTGCCGCAGACGCAGCACGACGCCTTCAGCGCCAGCGCGCTCGAGGTGGTGCTGCTCGGCCGCCACCCGCACCTGGGCCGCTGGGCCTGGGAGAGCGCCGCGGACCGCCGCGTGGCGCGCGCCGCGCTGCATTCGATGGACCTCGAAACGCTGGCCGATCACGACGTGACCACGCTGTCCGGCGGCGAGCGCCAGCGCGTGGGCATCGCCGCGCTGCTGGCGCAGGACCCGCCGCTGCTGCTGCTCGACGAGCCGGTGGCGCACCTCGACCTGCACCACCAGGTGACGGTGCTCGACCACCTGCGCCGGCTCACGCGCGAACGCGGCCGCGCCATCGTGATGTCGATCCACGACCTCAACCTCGCCGCGCGATTCGCCACCCACGCGCTGGTGCTCGGTCCGGGCACCATGCTGCGTCAGGGCCCGGCCGAATCGACGATGAACGAGGTGGTGCTCAGCGCCGCCTTCGGCCACCCGGTGGCCGGCGAACGGTTCGGCCACCGCACCGTGTTCGTCGCAGATTGATCATGCGGCGCGCCCTGCTCCTCCTGTGCCTGCTGTTCGACGTGGTGGCCGGTCCCGCCGCAGCCGCCGCTGCCGTGCAGGTGAAGGACGACGCCGGCAGCACGATCACCCTGGCCCGCCCGGCGCAGCGCATCGTCAGCCTGGCGCCGCACCTCACGGAGCTGCTGTTCGCCGCCGGTGCCGGCGCGCAGCTGGTGGGCGTGGGCGCCTACAGCGACTTCCCTGCGGCGGCCAAGGCCCTGCCGCGCGTGGGCGACGCCGCGATGCTCGACCTCGAACGCATCCTGGCCCTCAAGCCCGACCTGCTGGTGGTCTGGCGCGACGGCAATTCGCCGCAGCAGCTGCAGCGCCTGGCCACGCTGGGCATCCCGGTCTATGCGAGCGAGCTGGGCCGGCTGGCCGACATCGCCTCGACGCTGCGCCGCTTCGGGCGGCTGGCCGGCACCGAGGCCGCGGCGAACGCGCGTGCCAGCGACTTCGAGCAGGAGCTGCAGGCCCTGCGCCAGCGTTATGCAGGGCGCCCCACGCTGCGGGTCTTCTATCAGATCTGGCACCGGCCGCTGCTGACCATCAACGACCGCCACCTGATCAGCGAGGCGCTGGGCATCTGCGGCGCGCGCAACGTGTTCGGCACGCTGGCGCCGCTGACGCCCACGGTCAGCGACGAGGCGGTGGTCGCGCAGGACCCGGACGCCATCGTCACTGCCCGCGCCGGTGCCGACGGACCGGACCACCTCGACACCTGGCGCCAGCTGACGCAGCTCACGGCCACACGCCGCGGCGCCCTGCTCGTGGTCGACCCGGACACGCTGCACCGCTCCTCGGACCGCATGCCCGAGGGCATCCGCGGCCTGTGCGAGAAGCTCGACGGCGTGCGGCGCGCGCCGTGATGCGTCACACTGCGGTGAACGTCCGGGGGTGCCCATGAACCGATCCGCGCCGATCCTGTGCGCCGCGCTGGCCGTGGCCGTGCTCGCCGCCTGCTCGAAGCGCGACACGCCGCCGGCCACAGCGCCGACCGCGCCGCCCGCCTCCGCCGCCTCCACCGCTCAGGCGGCGCCCGCCGACGCCGGCATCGCCTGGGTGCGTGCGGCCACCGATGCCGAGGTCGACGCCGCCTTCGCCCGCGCGCGCGGCGAGGGCAAGCCGGTGTTCGTGTACTGGGGCGCGAAGTGGTGCCCGCCGTGCAACCAGCTGCAGGCCACGCTGTTCAACCGGCAGGACTTCATCGAGCGTTCGCGCGCCTTCGTGCCGGTCTACGTCGACGGCGACATGCCGGGCGCGCAGAAGCTGGGCACGCGTTTCGCCGTGCGCGGCTACCCGACCACGGTGGTGTTCGACCGCAGTGGCCAGGAGCTGACGCGCCTGCCCGGCGAGGTCGATGCGCAGCAGTACAACGAGGTGCTGACGCTGGCCATGGCGGCGCAGCGCTCGGCCAAGGTGGTGCTGGCGCAGGCGCGCGCCGGCGGCCAGGGTCTGACCGAGGCCGACTGGCGGCTGCTCGCCTACTACTCGTGGGAGACCGACCAGCAGCGCCTCGCCGGCGCGGACGGCGTGGCACCGGTGCTCAAGGCACTGGCGCAGGCCTGCCCCGCCGCCCACGCCGACAGTGCGATGCGCCTGCGGCTGAAGGCGCTCGCCGCCGGCGCCAAGGCCGGCCCGGTCGGCGACGCCGCCGCACAACGTGTGCCGGTGCTGGCCTTGCTGGCCGACGTCACGCAGTCGCGCCGCCACATGGACGTGCTGGGCAACAGCGCGCCCGAACTCGTCGGCGCGCTCAGCGCCGCCGGCTCGTCGCAGCGCGCCGCGCTGGTCCAGGCCTTCGATGCGGCACTGGTTCGCCTGCAGACCGACGCCACGCTGTCGCGCGCAGACCGGCTGACCGCGCTGGTGGCGCGGCTGCAACTGTCCCAGCTCGATGCGCCGGGCCAGGACAAGACCGCGGCGACGCCGGACGCGCTGCGCACCGAGGTGCGCGAGATCGCTGCACGGTTCGACCGCGAGATCCGCGACGGCTACGAGCGCCAGGCGGTGATCTCCACTGCGGCCTGGGCGCTCGAGCAGGCCGGGCTGATGGACGATTCCGATCTGCTGCTCAAGGCCAACCTGGCGAAGAGCCACTCGCCCTACTACCTGATGGCCGACCTGGCCGACAACGCGAAGAAGCGCGGCGACAAGGCCGCGGCGCTGGACTGGAACGCCCAGGCCTTCGACCGCAGCGAAGGCCCGGCGACGCGGCTGCAGTGGGGCGCGCGTTACCTCGGTGCGCTGGTCGAGCTGGCGCCGCAGGACGGCGAGCGCATCGAGCGGGTCGCCAGGCAGCTGTTCGACGAAGCCGCGGCCATGCCTGATGCCTTCGAGGCGCGCAGTGCGCGCTCGCTGCAGCGCATCGGTGGCCACCTGTCGGGCTGGGCCAAGGGCGGCGCGCACGGCGACGCGATGAAGCGGCTGCAGCGGCAACTCGACGGGGTCTGCACGAAGCTGCCGGCCGGCGAGTCGCGCAGCGCCTGCGACGGCGTGCTCAAGCCCGGTTCATCGGCCTGAGACGGGCCGACGTGCCCGGGCCGAAGGCGGCTCAGCGCACGAAGCGACCTTCGTGGGTGACCTGCACCAGCTCCACGAAGCGGGAGCCGGTCACGCCGTTGGCGGCATAGTCGAGGTCGACGCCAGCCACGCGCATCTTCATGCTGCGCATCGTGGCGAGCAGCCGGGGCCGAGTCAGTTCGCGGCCGCTGCGCCGCAGCGCTTCCAGAAGCACCAGCGCATTGAGGTAACCCTCGAAGCTGTAGTAGCCCACCGGCACCTTGGCGGCCTCGGCCAGGCGGCGGTACTCGCGCGTGGTCGGGTCGGAGTCGCTCCAGGGGTACGGCACCACCTGCGAGATGGCCAGTCCGCGCGCCTTCTCACCGGCGACCTTGACGGTGACTTCGCCGGCCACGATCGACATGCCGTAGAACATCGGGTGTGCGTCCAGGGCCCACGAGGCCTTCATCAGCTGACCGGGCAGTGCACCGCCCAGGTACATGATGATGGCTTGCGGTGCGGCCTTGGCCAGCGCGGATGCCGCTTCGGGAATGTTGGCGCCGTCGCCCTTGATCGCCACCGAGGCGGCCGCCTGCAGCTTCTGGCTGGCCAAGGCGGACTCCACCAGCGCGGCGGCCTCCTTGCCGCCCGGGTTGTCGAGCACGGCCATCGCGATGCGGGTCACGCCGATCGTGGTCAGGTGCTGCACCAGCGCTTGCGCCTCGCGGCCGGAGGTGGCGCGCACGAAGAAGCCGGATCCCTTGAGCTTGTCGCGCGCGCTGTCGGCCACGGCATAGCCGGCCACCCAGGGCGCACCGGATTTCATCAGCATCGGCGCCGCCGCGGCCGTGGTCGCCGAGCCCACGCAGCCGAAGAAGCCGAACACGCCGTCGCCGAGCAGCTTCTCGTAGTTGGCGACCGCGCGGTCGGGCTTGAGCTCGTCGTCCAGCGACACCACGCGCACCCGCCGCCCGTTCACGCCGCCCTGGGCGCGCGACTCGGCGAAGGCCAGGTCGGCGCCGGAGAGCATGACCTTGATCTGCCCGCCCAGCGGGCCGTTGAGGATGCCGGTGTGGCCGAACACGACCTCGGTATCGCTGACGCCCGGTTCGGCGGCGCGCAGCCCCGGTGCGAACACGGCGGCGCCGATCGCGGCCGAGAAATGTCGTCGTTGCATGGTTCGAGAGGGAGAGTGGGCGAAGACTTCGCAGAGTCTCCCGGTCGAGCGCATATATGACGGCCCGGGTTTACCCGCGGCACGGTCCGTCGCTCCGTGCCGGATTTCGCGCCGGCGCCCGAGTCCGGCGCCTCAGCGCGATGGCTTGCGCGGCGACAGCCGCAGCTCGTAGCGGGTGCGCTTGTCGAGGTCGTCGAACTGCAGCGCCGACCCCGCCCAATCGTAGGCAGCGACGAACTCGTCGATCTGCATCGGGCCGTGCATCAGCACCACCTCGACCTGGCTGCTGTGGAGCTTGAGCCGGTAGACGATGTCGCTGATGCGCACGCGCAGCTGGCGGCCGCGCAGCACGTCGACCTCGGCCGGGCCGCAGCTGGCGGCGCTGTCCGAGGCGACGGTGACGCAGAACTGCCCGTCGTAGCGGCCCGGCGCCGGCGCGTTGGCGCCGGCGGCCGAAGCCGCCAGGAGCAGGAGCACGAACGCGACGCGACGCATGGGTCCAGCTTACTTCAGCAGGCCTTCGGCCTTCATGGCGGCCTGCACGGCCGGGCGGGCACGCATGCGGGCCATGAATGCGTTCAGGTTCGTCAGGCCGGAGATGTCCACGCCGGTCGGGCCCGCCCAGTTGGTGACGGTGAACAGGTAGGCATCGGCCACGCTGAAGTCGTCGCCCATCAGGTAGTTCCTGCCGGCCAGCTGGCCGTCGATCCAGGTCAGGCGCTCCAGCACCTTCTTGCGGAACACCGCCTTGGCGTCGTCGCCCAGGCCCGGGTTGAACTGCGTGCCGAAGGCCTTGTGGACTTCGCTGGTGATGAAGTTCAGCCATTCCTGCAGGCGGTAGCGCGCCATCGTGCCGGCGGCGGGGGCGAGCTTCTTGGCAGGCACCTGGTCGGCGATGTACTGCACGATCGCCGGGCCTTCGGACAGGCGCTCGCCGTTGTCGAGCTCGAGCAGCGGCACGTAGCCCTTGGGGTTGATGCCGTAGTAGTCGGTGCCGTCCAGCAGCTTGTGGGTCTTGGTGCTGGCGAGAACGGGCTCGAAGGCCAGGCCGGACTCGTGCAGCACGATGTGCGGAGACAGCGAGCAGGCGCCGGGGCTGTAGTAGAGCTTCATGGGGACTCCTGGGTCGAGGTGGGGGACGCTGACATTACAGCCCGCCGCCCCCGGGCCGCCATGCAAGCGGATTCAGCGCGGCATGCAAATCCGCTGACTCGAATGGCGAGAAGGCGGCCACTACATTGAGAGCATGAACACCACCACCACCGCCTCCCCCGCCACCGTCACCCGCTCGCGCGGCGTCGAGCGCCTCGTGCGCGGCCAGCCGACGTCCGACGGCGCCGGCGTCAAGCTCACCCGCGTGCTGACGCAGCCGCTGCAGCAGCGGCTCGACCCCTTCCTGATGCTCGATGCCTTCGGCAGCGACGCGGCGAGCGACTACATCGGCGGCTTCCCCGACCACCCGCACCGCGGCTTCGAGACCGTCACCGTCATGAAGGCCGGGCGCATGCGACACCATGACAGCGTGGGCAACACCGGGCTGCTCGAGCCCGGCAGCGTGCAGTGGATGACGGCCGGGCGCGGCATCATCCATTCCGAGATGCCCGAGCAGGAGGAGGGCCGCATGGCCGGCTTCCAGCTGTGGGTCAACCTCGCCGCGCGCGACAAGATGCAGCCGCCCGCCTACCGCGACGTGCCGCCGCAAGGCGTGCCGGTGTTCGCGCTCGACAGCGGCGCTCAGGTGCGCGTGATCGCCGGCACGACGCACGGCGTGACGGGTGCCGTCACGCGGCCGACCACCGAGCCGCTGGTGCTCGACATCGTGCTGCCCGCGGGCGCTACGTTCGACGTGCCGCTGCCCGCCGGCCACAACGCCTTCGCCTACGTGTATGGCGGCGTGGCGGCGCAGGTGGGCGGCGCCACGGTGGCCAGCGAGCACATGGCGATCCTGACCAACGACGCGGCCGCCGATGGCGTGCGCTTCAGCGCGCCGGCCGGCGAGCGCGCCGCGCAGATCCTGCTCGTGGCCGGGGCGCCGCTGCGCGAGCCGATCGCGCAGTACGGCCCGTTCGTGATGAACACCGTGCAGGAGCTGCACCAGGCCGTGGCCGACTTCCAGAGCGGCGCGCTGGCCAGCTGAAACCAGAGCGTGGCGCGGCTGGGCTAACCTCGGGTCTTTACGCGCCCGAGGATCCCGACCCATGCCCCGCACCATCCTGGAGGAAAGCCGGCTCCATTCGGCGATCCGCGACCGTGTCGCGAACCACCACGCCGATGTCGTGCACAACGTGCAGGCGGCCGCCGCCTCCAACCTGATCCTCGTCGTCGGCATGGCCGGCAACCCGCATTGCCGCCGCGCCCGCAAGCTGCTCGACGCCGCCGGCCTGGCGCACCATTACCTGGAGTACGGCAGCTACCTGGGCCAGTGGCGGCAGCGCGGCGCCTTGAAGATGTGGACCGGCTGGCCGACCTTTCCGATGGTCTTCGCCAAGGGCGTGCTGATCGGCGGCTGCGACGACCTGAAGCGGCTGCTCGACAGCGGCGAGTTCAAGCGCTTTCTCGGCGAGGTGTGAAAGCCCTGCGCGTCGCGACCGCCGTCGCCGTGCTGGCCTGGGCCGGCGCGGCGCTGCCAGCGCACGCGGCGCCGCCGCAGCCCTGCCGCATCGACGGACTGGCGCACGAGGTGATGTGCGGCGCGGTGGCGCGCGCGCTCGACCCGGCACGCGCGGACGGACCGCAGATCGAGGTGCACTACGTGATCGTGCCGGCGCTGGCGCGGCGCAAGCTGCCCGACCCGGTGTTCCTGCTCGCCGGCGGGCCGGGCCAGAGTGCGATCTCGCTGGCGCCGCAGGTCATGAGCGTGTTCGCGCGGCTGAACAACCGGCGCGACATCGTCTTCGTCGACCAGCGCGGCACCGGCCGCTCGGCACCGCTGGACTGCGACGAGCCGCGCGAGGCCGCGCTGGCCGAGTCGGCCGACCCGCAGGCGCAGCTGCGCCGGCTGGCGGCCTGCCGCGAGCGGCTGCTGAAGCTGCCGTACGTGCGCACGGCCGCGGACCTCGGCTTCTTCACGACGACGCTGGCGATGCAGGATCTCGATGCGGTGCGCCAGGCGATCGGCGCGGAGCGCATCAACCTCGTCGGCGCCTCCTACGGCACGCGGGCCGGGCTCGAGTACCTGCGGCAGTTCCCAGGCGCCGTGCGGCGCAGCGTGCTCGACGGCGTGGCGCCGCCCGACATGGTGCTGCCCGCCAGCGCCGCCACCGATGCGCAGGCGGCGCTCGAAGCCCTGTTCGCCGCCTGCGCCGCCGAGGCGGCCTGCGCGCGCGAATGGCCGCTGCTGCGCCAGGCCTGGGACGCGCTGCTGGCCTCGCTGCCGCGTCCCGTCAGCGTCGCCGACCCGCTGACCGGCAAGACGGAGTCGTTCACGCTGACGCGCGAGCTGCTGCTCGGCGCGGTGCGTGCGCCGCTGTACGTGCCCACGCTCGCCGCGGCACTGCCGGCGGCGATCCAGGCGGCAGCGCAGGGGCGCTTCGAGGCGCTGGCGGCGCTGGCGGGCGCGCTGTCGCGGCGCGGCGGGCCGCGCCTGTTCACCGGCATGCACTTCGCGGTGATCTGCGCGGAGGACGCGCCGCGCCTTGCCACGGCCCGCGCCGCCGCCACGCGCGACTTCGGCGAGGGCATGGCGCCGCTGTACGCGCAGGCCTGCGCCGCGTGGCCGCGGTCGACGGTGCCCGAGGCCTTCTTCACGATCGGCCCGGCGGCCACGCCGGTGCTGCTGCTCAGCGGCGGCATCGACCCGGCCACGCCGCCGCGCCACGCCGCGCGTGTGGCGCAGGCGCTGGGTGCGAAGGCCCGCCACGTGATCGTGCCCAACGCGGGCCACGGGCTGCTCGGCAGCGGCTGCGTACCCGACCTGCTCTACCGATTCATCGACGCGGCCGACGAGGCGCAGGCGCTGGCGCTCGACACCGCCTGCATCACGTCGATCCCGCGGCCCGGCGCCTTCGTGCCGCCGGCACCGGAGGCCGCGAAGTGATCCGCATCGAGCAACTCGCCAAGTCCTTTGCCATGCCGCGCCGCGGGTTCGGCCGCGCCGCGCCGCCGGTGCAGGCGGTGCGCGACGTCAGCCTGGCCGCCGCGGACGGCCGCATCACCGGCCTGCTCGGCCCTAACGGCGCGGGCAAGACGACCACGCTGCGCATGCTGGCCGGGCTGATTCCGCCCGACGCGGGCCGGATCGAAGTTGACGGCATCGATGTCGCCACGCGGCCGCGCGAGGCGCTGGCCCGCATGGGCGTGCTCAGCGATGCGCGCGGCCTGTACCCGCGACTGACGGCGCGCGAGAACATCGTCTACTACTCGGCGCTGCAGGGCATGTCGCGCGAGGAGGCGCAGGCGCGCGCCGAAGCGCTGGCGCAGATGCTCGACTGCACCGCGCTGCTGGACCGCCGCACCGAAGGCTTCAGCCAGGGCGAACGCATGAAGGTGGCGCTGGCGCGGGCACTGGTGCACGACCCCGCGAACATCGTGCTCGACGAGCCGACCAACGGCCTGGACGTGCTGGCCACGCGCGCGCTGCGCGAGACACTGCAGTGGCTGGCCTCGCCCTCGGGCGGCGGCAAGTGCGTCGTCTTCTCCACGCACATCATGCAGGAGGTGGAGCGGCTGTGCGACAGCGTCGTCGTCGTC
>CAZVLY010000060.1:0-306 GCA_964628175.1 uncultured Piscinibacter sp.
GGTGGTGCTGCTGATCGCCGCGGTGCTCGGCTCCATCTACGGCGGCATCGCCACCGCCACCGAGGCGGCGGCACTGGGCGTGGTCGGCTCGCTGATCCTGTCCGCCGCGCAGGGCTCGATGAACTGGGCCACCTTCCGCGACTCGCTGCTCGGCGGCACGCGGCTGTACTGCATGATCGCGATGATCCTGGCCGGCGCGGCCTTCCTCACGCTGTCGATGGGCTACATCGGCCTGCCGCGCCACCTGGCCGAATGGGTGACGTCGCTGGGCCTGTCGCCTTTCATGCTGATGATCGCCCTGGCCAT
>CAZVLY010000060.1:316-16408 GCA_964628175.1 uncultured Piscinibacter sp.
CTCGGCCTGAGCAAGTTCGAGCTGATCCTGGCGCTGACGGTGTTCTACGTCGTGCTCGGCTGCTTCCTCGACGGCATCTCGATGGTGGTGCTGACCATGGGCGTGATCATGCCGACCATCCAGAAGGCCGGCATCGACCCGCTGTGGTTCGGCATCTTCGTCGTCATCGTGGTCGAGATGGCGCAGGTCACGCCGCCGGTGGGCTTCAACCTGTTCGTGCTGCAGGGCATGACGAAGAAGGACATCGGCACCATCGCGCGCGCCGCACTGCCCTTCTTCGGGCTGATGGTGCTGATGGTGATCCTGCTGTATGTCTTCCCGCAGATCGTGACCTTCCTGCCCGAGCAGATGAAGGGCTGAACTGGCGGGCGCTGTCCCGCCATTTCCGCCCATCGCCGCCGCCTGCCGCGGCGCACCATCGACACTGCGACTGCCTGCGACCCGGCCTTCCCCTGCCCGGCGCGCACGGGTCGCGCTGTACGAGGACCGCGATGGCCGATCTGTCGACCCCCCTGGACTGGAACCCGCCGAAAGGCCCCGGCTCCGGCCCTGCCGCGCCCGAGAAGGCCGCGCCCGATGAATTCTGCTGGCCGAACCCGCCGTTCGCCAGCTACCCGGCGCCCTCGCCGCAGACCGACCCGCTGCCTTGCCAGATCGTCGGCCTGAACGAGAAGCAGCTCACCGGCCGGCTGACCTTCTTCGTGCCCGAGGAAGCCGTCGCCCATGTGCAGCTGCCGCCGGCACGCACCACGCTGCCCTTGCGCTTCGACCAGTTCCGCTCGATCACGCTGAGCACGCCGCTGGCGCCTCAGCCGGTGCCGATGGGTGACCCGCATTCGGTCCTGCTCGGGCAACGCAGCTGCAGCGAGTACCGCATCGCCTTCGCCGGCGGTGGCGAGGCGCGCGGCGAAACCATCGGCCATGTCGAGACCGACCACGGCCTGTTCCTGTTCCCGCCGGCCGACGAATCGGGCAGCGTGCGCCGCATGTTCGTGCCGCGCGCGGCCTTCGAGAGTTACGAGCTCGGCCCGCGCATCGGCGAGGTGCTGATCCGCCACAGCCGCGTCACGCCGGCCCAGATCGAGGCGGCGGTCGACACGCAGCAGGCGATGCGCACGCAGAAGCTCGGCGACATCCTGCTGATGCGCCAGGTGGTCTCGCCGGAGCAGCTCTTCGAGGCCATCGACCGGCAGGCGAAGATGCCGATGGTGCGTGTCGGCGAAGCGCTGATCTCGCTGGGCATGATCACGCAGGAGCAGCTGGGCGAGGCCCTGCAGCAGCAGCAGGTGGACCGCAGCGTGCCGCTGGGCGAGCTGCTGGTGCGCATGGGCGTGGTCTCGCGCGCCGACCTGCAGGTGGCGCTGTCGCGCAAGATGGGCTACCCGCTGGTCGACCTGGAAGCCTTCCCGGTGGAGCCCGAAGCGCTGCGCCGCATCCCCTTCGCCGTGGCGCAGCGGCTGCGCCTGATGCCGCTGCTGATCCGCGACGGCCGGCTGGTGGTGGCGCTGGACGACCCGGCGCGCCGCCGTGCCGCGGTGGAAGAGGCCGAGTTCAGCGCACAGATGAAGGTCGTGCCGGTGCTCGCGCAATGCCGCAGCATCGAAGACACGCTGCAGGCCGCCTACGAGAAGATCGGCGCCGCCGAGGGCCCGAAGGCCTTCTCGGACGATGCCTTGCAGGCCATCGACTTCCAGCTCACCGACACCGACAAGCTGATCGAGACGCTGGAGCGCGAAGGCGCGCAGCCCGGCGGCGAGGACGTGCCGATCGAGCAGAGCGACAACTCGCTGGTGCGCCTGATCAACAACATGATCGCCGAGGCGCACAAGGACGGCGTCTCGGACATCCACATCGAGAGCTACCCGGGGCGCGAGAAGATCCGCATCCGCTTCCGCAAGGACGGCCTGCTGCGCACCTACCTCGAGCTGCCGCCGAACTACCGCAACGCGATGATCGCGCGCATCAAGATCATGTGCGACCTCGACATCAGCGAGAAGCGCAAGCCGCAGGACGGCAAGATGAACTTCGCCAAGTTCGTCGCGCAGCACCGCATCGAGCTGCGCGTGGCGACCATCCCCACCAGCGGCGGGCTGGAAGACGTGGTGATGCGCATCCTCGCCTCGGCCAAGCCGATCCCGCTGCCGCGCATCGGGCTGTCGGAGCGCAACCTCGCCGAGCTGCAGCGCGTCGTCGAGCGGCCCTACGGCATGGTGCTGTGCGTGGGCCCCACCGGCTCGGGCAAGACGACCACGCTGCACTCCGCGCTCTCGCACATCAACGTGCCCGAGCGCAAGATCTGGACGGCCGAGGACCCGGTCGAAATCACCCAGCCCGGGCTGCGCCAGGTGCAGGTCAACCCGAAGATCGACTGGACCTTCGCCAAGGCGCTGCGCGCCTTCCTGCGCGCCGACCCGGACGTGATCATGGTCGGCGAGATCCGCGACACCGAGACCGCGCAGACCGCGGTGGAGGCCTCGCTCACCGGCCACCTGGTGCTGTCGACACTGCACACCAACAGCGCGCCGGAGACGGTGACGCGGCTGCTCGACATGGGCATGGACCCGTTCAACTTCGCCGACTCGCTGCTCGCCGTGCTGGCGCAGCGGCTGGTGCGGCGCCTGTGCGGTGAATGCCGCACGAGCCGGCCCGCCACCGACGAGGAAGTGCAGGAGCTGCTGGCCGACTACATGCACGCCTTCGGCGAGGGCGACACGCCGCAGGCGCGGCAGGACACGCTGGCCGGCTGGATCGGCCGGCATGGCCGCGACGGCCGGCTGCACATGCACCACGCGCCGGGCTGCCCGAACTGCGACAACACCGGCTTCCGCGGGCGCGCCGGCGTGCACGAGCTGATGGTGGTGTCGCGCGCGATGCGCCGCCTCATCCAGACCGGCGCACGCGCCGAGGCGCTGCAGGAAACGGCACTGCGCGAAGGCATGCGCACGCTGCGCCAGGACGGCATCGAGAAGGTCTGGCAGGGCGTCACCATGATCGACGAGGTGCGGGCGATCAGCAATCTCTGAGGCGGCCTGACGGCCACCGGCGCCGCGGCGGGTCCTCAGCCTGCCGCCAGGCGCTGCGCGAACGCGCGCAGGCGGGCGGTCACCGCCGCCGGGCGGTCCCACTGCAGGTAGTGGCCGCCGTCCAGCACCTCGTACTCGCAGCACACACCGGGGCGCGCGCGAAATCGCTCCGCCACGGCGGCCAGCCGCGGGCGAGCCTTCGGCCGTGGGCGCGCCTCCAGGATGACGGTGGGAGCGGTCACCAGATCGGCGAAGGGCCGGAAGGCGAAGCCTTCGACCCCCGTGATGGATTCGTACAGCATGCGCGGGTACTCCAGCGGCACCACCGTGCGCTGCAGCGCCCAGGCCTCGTCCCGCGCGACCGGGTCCACAAAGGCCTGGCGAAACACGAGCCTCGACACCGCCCGCGACAGCCCGCCGTCGCGCTGGTAGGAGCGCACGAGCGGCGCGGCGAGCAGGCACAGCCCGCGCAGCAGCGGGCGCAGCGCCGCGGGCCGGCTGCCGGAGTCGGCGTAGACGGGATCGACGAGGAACAGGCCGCGCACCCGCGCCGGCTCGTCGCAGGCGAGCATCAGCGCCAGCATGGCGCCCATCGAATGCGCGGCCAGCAGCACCGGCGTGCGGCGCTCGGCCCACACCGCCTGCAGCGCCTCGCGCGCATCCTGCGCGTAGTCGGCGAGCCCGGCGTCGGCCACGCGTGCGGCGGCGCCGTGCCCGCGGGCTTCCCAGCACAGGCATTCGAAGCGGTCCGACAGCGCCTGCGCCTGCGGCGCCCAGGACCACGCCGCGCCGCCCACGCCGTGCACGAACAGCAAGGGCGGGCCCGGTGGCGTCGCCGCGCTCCAGCCATGCAGCGCGCCGCCCGAGGCAAGGTGGACCACCTTGCGGCCGGCGCCGCTCGTCGTGCCGTCCGATTTCGAGTGCACAGCCTAGATTCTCCGCGCCGATTGGGTTTCGCCCTCTAGTGGCAGGTCACGAAACTATCGATGGAGTTGCGTGACCGCGACCTTGCGGTCGGGCAAGCGAACAGATCCCCCACTGAAGGAAGCACATCATGACCAAGAGCACCTTGCGCACCGTCGCCCTCGAGACCGTTGCCAACTACCGGCAGGTGGCCGAGCACGCGGTGGGCGCCTACCGAGCCAGCGGCCACCGGCTGCTGGCGATGATGAGCCGCAACCTGGAGCGCGGCACCCGGCGCATCACGCCGAAGCTGGCGCAGGCACTGCAACAGACCACGACCAAGGTCGGCGCCGTCGCCGCCAAGGGCATCGACAGCGTCAGCGCGCGCACCGAGCGCGCCATCGAGATCGGCAGCGCCGGCGTCACGGCGCAGATCGACCGCGTCGCCGATCTCGCCCAGGGCATCGAGAACCGCTACGTGGCCACGGGCCTGGAAGCCGTGTCCCGCTTCAGCCTGACCGGCGCGCAAGCCGCGCTGACGGTGTCGGAGAAGCTGGCCGCCGGCGCAGACAAGCTGGCCGAGGCCGTCGGGGGCAAGCACCTGCGCGGCGTCAAGGCCGTGAAGCGCGCCAAGTCCGCGGTGAAGGCCGCACGCCGCGCCACGGCGCCGGCCAAGCCCCGGGCGGCGAAGCCGGCCCCGGCCAAGGCCATGCGCAAGCAGGCGGCGCCGGTCAAGCGGGCCGCCAAGCCGGCGCCGAAGGCCGGGACGGCGCGTCGCGCGGCGCCCAAGGCGGAGCGCGCCGAAGCGGCAGCCTGATCCCCCTCGCGCGGGCTCGCTGGCGCGGCCCGCGCATCCGCGCGATGCCCCGCTGCCGCAGCTAGGTCGACTGCAGCACGCGGATCAGCATGTCGATCACGTCCGATCCGTCGGGCGACTTCAGGCGGTGCTGCCTCAGCGTGCGGGCCAGGTCGGCGCGTTCGAGCCCCTTCGTGTCGGAGCGGATCAGGATGCCGGCGATCGCCCGCTGAACTTCCAGCGAACGGGCCAGAGGGAACAGGCGCGCGATCTCCTGCACGCTCTGCGCATCGGCCAGGCGCTGCTTGGCCAGCGTCTCGAGCGCCCGCACCTGCGCGGCCGGCGCGGTCATGCGTGCGATGCCCGAAGCCACGGCTCGCAGTTCGCCGATGTCGGCGAGCGAACGGTGGCGCAGGTAGACCTGCGCGGTGGCGACGTCCTCGTCGCGCGAGCTGGTCAGCGCACGCACCGTCTCGTCGTGTGCCTGCGCGCTGCCCAGGCAGGCCAGCACCGCCGAATGCGCCACGTTGCCCGCACGCACCGCGCCGCTGGCCATCACCTGGCGTGCCAGGCCGGGTTCGCGCTCCTGGTGGCGGTCGCAGACCAGATCCACCTCGGTCTTGCCCAGCGTGCCACGCGCCATGCGGTCGCTGACCATGCGCAGGAACTCGGCCTGCTCCTGCGCGGGCGTGAGCCAGCCCAGGTGGCGCGCCAGCGTCATCATGCGCGCCTGCACCGTCGATTCGTCGGCATCGCGGGCGAACTCGAGGTAGCGGTCGCGCGCGCTGCGGTCACGCTCGATCGAGGCCAGTTCCGCAGCCACCTCGGGCACGGCGCGCCGCTGCGGGCCGAGCACGGCGACGTAGCGCTCCAGGTGGTCGAGGAACATGCGCACTTCGGTGACGTCGCGCTGCAGCACCTCGTGCATGAAGGCGAGCTTCTGCGCATCCGACGGCCGGTCGTCCGCGAAGCCGCACATGTCACGGCGGAAGGCGGCGTGCGGGTCGGCGTCGGTCAGGCCCGCCACCGCGATCATCGAGCTCGGACCGAACAGCTTGAGCAGCGTCGGGCTCGGCCGGCCGCTGCCGACCTCGCCGGCCGGCGCAGTCTGGAAATAGCGCTCCATCAGCGGCCCGGCCGTGCGCCCCAGCGGCGCCTTCGACGAGAAGCCGTAGAGCACCGGCACGTCCTTGAACACATGGCGCAGGCGGTCGCGGTTGCTCTGCCCGTAACGTGCGCTCAGCAGCGCGGCCACGCGTTCGGCATCGGCCGGTGTGTGGCCCGAGCGCAGCAGGCTGCGCCGGATCTCGCCTTCGGCCACGTGGCGGGGTTCGGACTTCAAGGTGTTGCACCCGAACAGGTACACCTCCTTGAGCTTCGAGAACAACCCGTTACCCGATGCGCTGCACGATTCATGCTGCATTTCATGAACGGTGAGGAATTCGCGGTCGTCGTGGCGGTCCGTGTAGAACTCGGTGCCGTCGTCGAAGTGGCCGGAGATGACGAGCACGTCGCAACTCACGCCACGCCGGCGCGCCGAGGCCAGCCAGTCCGGCTTGCCGCGCTGAACCAGTTCGACGAACTGGTACTCGCCCGGGGGCAGGTGGCGCTGGAAGGACTCCTTCTCGTCGGACGAGTTGATCGTCACGGTGCACACCGTCTTCGGCGCGGCCTGCGCGCCGAGCGAACAAGCCGCGCCCAGACCGGCCAGCACGACGGCCGACACGCGCGGGAGCAGGCGGGAAAAGCGGCTTCGATTCACCATGCGATCAGTCTTCCACAAGCGGGCTCGGCGTGGAAAGAGCCGGTAACTGCCGGCGAGTTCCGCTGAGGGGTCCGCGGCTTGACTCAGGTCATGCGCGAACGCGTTCGCGCGGCACTTCAGGGCATCTGCAGGCGAAGGATCAGCGCGTCGACCATGCTGTCGCCGGCTGCGGGTGAGCGGCGTTTCTCGAGCAGCGTGAGCAGCAGCCGCGTGCGGCCGAGCGACCGCCGGTCGGCCCGGATCAGGATGCCCGCGATGGCGTTCTGCACGTCCCAGGACGGCGTCTGCGCGAACAGGTCGGTCAGCATGTCAAGCGCCTCGCGGTCGGACAGGTAGTGGCGGCCGAGCGACTCGAGTGCGCGCACCTGCGCATCGCCCGGCGCCATGCCGGCAATGCCGGTGATGACGCTGCGCAACTCGGCGGCATCGGTGATCGGCCGGTGCCGCAGGTAGGCCTGCGCGATCACCACGTCGGCCTCGTTCGCGCTCTGCAAGGCCTTCAGCATGCGCGCGCGGCCCTCGGCGCTGCCCAGGCAGGCGCGCAGCGCCGCATGCGGCACGTCGTCGGCCGCGCTGTCGGGCACCACACGCCGGTTGAACGCACCGTCGAGGTCGCCCTGTGCATTCAGGCTGCAGGCCAGCCCGATCTCGGGCACGCCGACGTCATGGCGCGACTGCAGTTCGCCCAGCATCAGCGCGAGTTCCGCCCAGTGGCTGTCCTCGGTCAGCCAGCCCAGGTCGCGAGCGACGTCGAGCAGGCGGATCCGCGCCGGCGGCGGCTCGGCGACGCGGGCATCCTCGAGGAAGCGAGCACGCGCCGCCGCGTCGCCGGCGATGCCGTTCAGCGCCTGCGCCACGGCCGGCTGCTGCCGCGCCCGCGCATCGAGCGCGCCCGTCAGGCGCAAGATGCGATCGACGTACAGCCGTGCCTCGGCCGTGTGCCGCTGCAGGATCTGGTGCACGAAGCCGAGCTTGTCGGCCGTCGAGCGACGGTCGTCGGCGAACTGGCACATGTCCTGCCGCGCCTGCAGGTGCGGGTCCTCGTCGGTCATGCCCTGGGTGGCCGCCATCGAGAAGGGCGCGAAGTAGGCGAGCAGGCGGCCACTGGGGTGGCCGCGCGCGATCTCGCGGTCGCCGCTGCCGCGCAGGTAGCGCTCCAGCGTCGATGCCGCGATCGGGCCGAGCGGCGCCGTCGACGAGAAGCCGTAGATCACCGGCACGTCCTTGAAGATCTGCCGCATCCGGTCGCGGCTGCTTTCGCCATGCGCGGCGGCCAGCGAGTCCAGCTCGCGCCTGGCTTGCTTCGGCGCGAGCCCTTCGCGGACCAGGCTGCGCACGATGTCCGACGAGGCACTGCTCTGCGGCTGCGGGTTCAGCGTGTTGCAGCCGAACAGGTACACCTCCTGGAGGCGCGAGAAGATCCCCGGGCAGGCGCCGCTGCACGACACCCGCTCCAGCTCGTCGACCGGCAGGTACTCCTGCACCTCGAGCTGGTCCGAGAAGAACGCGTTGCCGCCGTCGTAGTGGCCGGAGATGACGAGCAGGTCGCAGGAGATGCCGGCGCGGCACGACGAGGCCAGCCAGTCGGGCCGCCCGCGCTCGACGAGCTCGACGAAGCGGTACTTCGATTCGGGCAGGTGGCGGCGCAGTGCCTCCTTCTCGTCGGCCGAGTTCACGGTGATGGTGCAGACAGTCTGCTGGGCAGCGGCGGGCGCGGCAGACAGGGCCAGCGGCATCGTCGCGGCTGCGGCGAGCAGGGCGAGACGACGGACCAGCAACCGGAACATGCGACGATCCTAGCAAGCCGGCCGGGCCCGATCGGTGCGCTCGTGCACGCACGCGGCGGAACCCGCCTCAGCCGCCGCCGCGCTGCGTGTACAGGTCGAAGTGGCGCATGAAGGCCTGGCGCGGCGCCTCGCCCACGCCCTCGAAGTGGAAGACGATCGCCAGCCGGGGCATGCGCATCAGCGCGATCTGCCGGGGCGGCAGTTCGCGCCAGGCCAGCTCGAGTCGGCCGCCGTCGATGGCGACCTCGGCCGAGCGCGGCAGCAGCTTCAGCGCATGGCCGTTCGCCGCGCCGGGCAGCCACCTCAGCAGCTCGGCCTCGGTGCAACCCATCTCCCGCCTGAATTCCGCGGGGTACCAGGCCTGCATGCGATCAACCGCCGGCGATCGGCGGCCAGATGGCGAGCACGTCGCCCTCCTCCAGCACGCGGCTCAGGCGCTCTTCGGGCGGCACGTAGGTGCCGTTGACGAGCACCAGGTGCACCAGCTTCTCCGGCAGGCCGAAGGGCTCGATGACCTGAGCCACCGTGCTGCCCGCGGGCAGGTCCAGCGGCACGCGGTTGTCGTAGCGCGCGTCGGCGGGCAGGTACTGCGTGAGGCTGGCGTAGAGCTTGAAGACGATCTTCATTTCGGCGCGACGAGCGCGCGCTGGCTCTGCCCCTGGGCGCTGGCGAGATAGGCCTCCATCAGCATCGTCGGGTCCTGCAGCAGCGTCTGCTTCCACTCGCCGAGCTTCACCTGGCCCTCGACGAGACCGCGCATCACGCCCACGTGATCCGTCCAGCCGATGCTGTTGCAGCCCACCATCACGTCGCCCTTGAACTGCAGGCTCAGGTGCTTGCCGGCGGCGCGGTCGGTCAGCTCGACGTGCTCGCCGCCGGGCACGCCCTGCCAGTCACCGAAGCTGGTGGAGATCAGGCCCAGCGTGTCGAGCACGTTGATCTGCGTGACACCCTTCAGCGTGGCGCCCTTGCCGACCATGTTCATGGCAGCGATGTAGGCCTGGTCGGCGGCGTTGGGCTGGATCGCGCTGACGATGGTCTTGCCGCTGGTCACGTCGAAGGCCTCGGCGCAGTCGCCGGCGGCGTAGACGCCCGGGATGGTGGTCTGCATGTGCTCGTCGGTCAGCACGCCCTGCAGGCACTTGATCGGCGAGTCCTTCAGGAAGCCGATGTTCGGCCGCACGCCGGTGGCGCTGATGACGAGGTCGGCCTCCAGCGACTGGCCGTTGGATAGCTTCACCTTCATCGCGCCGCCCTCGGCCTTGCCGCCGGTGCCCAGGCCGACGGCCGAGGCGATCTTGCCGAGCAGTCCCGCAGGCTCGGCTGCAGCGCCCGCCTCGATCGCCTCGACGCGCGTGCCGGTGAACACGCGCACGCCCTTCTTCTCGCACCAGTCCTTGATCATGCCGCCGGCGGTGGGGCCCATCATGCGCGGCACCATGCGGTCACCCATCTCCACGACGGTCAGCTCGACGCCGCGCGCGGCCAGCGCCTCCATGATGATGCAGCCGATGAAGCCGGCGCCCATCTGCAGGACCTTCGCGCCCTTGTGCGCGCGCTGCGCGATGGCGCGGGCGTCGGCCAGCGTCCAGCAGGTCTGCACGCCGGGCAGGTCCATGCCGGGGATCGGCGGGTGCATCGGGCTGGAGCCGGTGGCGATGAGCAGCCTGTCGTAGGGCAGCGAGCTGCCGTCTTCCAGGTGCACCTGCTTGCGGCCGCTGTCGATGCCCTTGGCGCGGCCGCGCTTGAGCTCGATGCACAGCTGGTCGAAATGGCCCGCCGTGTGGCGCAGGTGCGTGCCCTCTTCCTGGATGTTGCCGATCAGCAGGTAGGGGATCGCCATGCGCGAGTACGGCGCCTCCGGCTCGTCGCCGACGAGGGTGATGCGGTCGTTGGGCGCGTGCTTGCGGATCGTCTCCGCGGCGATCACGCCGGCAGGGCCGGCGCCGAGGATCACGTGGTTCATGTTTTCGGGTTCCTGAAAAGCAGAAGGCGGTCCGCAAACCGCCTTCCGGGTTCACTGCAGCATGTCGACGGTCACAGGCTCAGACGCGAACGCGTCTCGGGCTTGAGCTGGCCGTCGGCGTCCCAGCCGCGTGCCGCGTAGTACTTCGGCAGCATCTCGGGCAGCTTGTTGACCAGGCCCTTGGCCGGGCCGGTCTTGGCCGGCTCGTTCAGCAGCCGCGGCGGCAGCGAGTCGTCCTTGGACGTGAAGCCGGCGCGGTTGTTGAAGTCGCGCTCCATGTTCCAGATGCGCTCGCCGATCTTGGCCAGGTTCTCCAGCGTGAACTCGGGCCCGCAGGCCGCGGCGACTTGCGGCGCCACGTCGGCCAGGCCCCAGGCGAAGCTGGTGAAGATGCAGATGCCGGCCGAGTCGAACGCCGCGGTGGCGTCCTGGAACGCGATCACCAGCTCGGGCTTGCCCTCGGCGGTGAGCGGATCGGTCTTCACCGGGATGCCCAGCACCTCGGAGGCCACGGTGTAGCCGCGCAGGTGGCAGGCACCGCGGTTGCTGGTGGCATAGGCCAGGCCCATGCCCTGGATGCCGCGCGAATCGTAGGCCGGGAACTCCTGGCCCTTCACGCTCATCGTCAGCTCGGGGTGGCCGTACTTCTTGGTCAGTCGTGCCGAGCCCTGGCCGATTTCCTTGCCGAAGCCTTCGCCCTTGGCGGTGATCTCGGCGAAGTGGGCCAGTGCCTGCGCGCTGCCGAACTTGGCGTCGATGCCGAGCTGCTCGGCCGTGAGCACGCCCATCTCGTAGAGCTCCATCACCGCGCCGACGGTGGCGCCGAAGGAGATCGGGTCGAAGCCCTGCTCGTTGCACAGCAGGTTGGCGTACTGCAGCGCTTCCAGGTCGTTGACGCCGTTGGCGGCACCGAGCGCCCAGGCCGCCTCGTACTCCAGGCCGCCGGAGGCGCCCCAGTACTGCGGCTTGTTCTGCACCGTGAAGTGGCCCTGGTCCATCTTGCTGATGCGGCCGCAGGCGATGGTGCAGCCGAAGCAGGCCTGGTTGGTCACCAGGTGCTTCTTGCCGTCGGTCTTGCGCGGCGTGGCCATCGCTTCGGCGGAGATGTCCTTCGCGCCTTCGAACTGCACGTCGCGGTGGTTGCGCGTGGGCAGTGCGCCGATCTCGTTGATCACGTTCATCAGCACCTGGGTGCCGTAGGTCGGCAGGCCCTGGCCGGTGACGCCGTTCTCGGCGAGGATCTTCTTCTTCTCGAAGGTGACCTTCATGAACTCCTTGGGGTCGGCGACATTGCCCACGCCCTTGGTGCCGCGCACCGCGATCGCCTTGAGGTTCTTGCTGCCCATCACGGCGCCCACGCCCGAGCGGCCGGCGGCGCGGTGCAGGTCGTTCACCACGGCCGCGTAGAGCACGAGGTTCTCGCCGGCCAGGCCGATGCTCGACACACGTGCCAGCGGCTGCTGCAGCTGCTTCTTCAGCGTCTCTTCGGTCTCCCAGACGCTCTTGCCCCACAGGTGGCCGGCGTCGCGCAGCTCGGCCACGTCGTCCTCGATGTAGAGGAACACCGGCTTGGCCGACTTGCCTTCGAAGATGACCATGTCCCAGCCGGCCATCTTCAGCTCGGCGCCCCAGTAGCCGCCCGAGTTGGAGCAGGCGATGGCGCCGGTCAGCGGGCCCTTGGTGACGACGGTGTAGCGGCCGCCGGTGGAGGCCATGGTGCCGGTCAGCGGGCCGGTGGCCCAGATCAGCTTGTTGGCCGGCGACAGCGGGTCGACCTTGGGGTCGACTTCTTCGACGATGTACTTGGTGGCCAGGCCGCGCGAGCCCAGGTAGGCGCGCGCCCAGTCCATGTTGAGGGGTTCCGACTTGACGGTGCCGGCGGTGAGGTCGACGCGGAGGATTTTTCCAGCCCAGGACATGTGTGTACTCCTCTTACGCGGCGGAAGGTTGATTGCCGAGCTTGTCCGCCCAGGCCGCCATCTTGTTCAGGCCGGTCCAGTTGGCGTCGGTGTAGGTGATGGCGCCGGTCGGGCAGGCCGTGGCGCAGGCGGGGTCGCCGCCGCACAGGTCGCACTTCTGGACCTTGCCGGTCTCCTGCACGTAGTTGATCGTGCCGAAGGGGCAGCTGATCGTGCAGACCTTGCAGCCCACGCAGGTGGTCTCGTTGACCACCTTCGCGCCGGTCAGCTTGTCCAGCGTGATCGCTTCGACCGGGCAGGCGTGCAGGCACCAGGCCTCGTCGCACTGCGTGCAGGTGTAGGGCACCTTGCGGCCGGTGTGATGGAAGTCGAACACCTTGATGCGCGACTTGGCCGTGGCGTAGGTGCCGTAGTTCTCGAAGGAACAGGCCATCTCGCACTGGAGGCACCCCGTGCACTTCTCGGGGTTGATGTTGAGCGTCTTCTGCATGGAGAGCTTCCTTTTCTGTGTGGGGCGGCGTCCCGCCTCGGGCGCTATGCACGAACATTCATAGCTTGCTGAGCGCGAGAGGCAACCACCACCCGGGACAAACCCTAGGGTTTGCTCCAGCGCGCCACAGCGCCGGCTGCAGCCGGGTCAAACAGGGCGCCAGGGCACGTTGGCGCGGGCGAACATCGCCGCCAGGCGGCCGTTCGAAGCGAGCTGGTTCACGGCGGCCTGCAGCGCCTGGGCGAGCTCGGTGGCGTCCTTCTTCACCGCCATGCCCACGGCCCAGCCTTCGCGCGGCGCCCGGGGCGAGGGCAGCGCCTCGACCGCAAAGCGCGCGTCGCCGCCGAGCACCGACTGCAGCTCCGACATCAGGCCGGCCGCCACCGGGACCTCGCCACGCTTCAGGGCCTGCGCGGCCTCGACGCCGTCCTTCCACTGCGTGCGAAGCTGCTCGCGCAGTGCGCCGTTCTCGGCGCCGATGAGCAGCCAGCCGGCCAGCGACTGCCCGGGCACCGCGACGGCCTTGCCGGCGAGCTGGCCGAGCGACTCGATGGCCGGGACCTGATCGACGCGGCGCGCCAGGGCCACGCGTTCGCGCCAGTAGGGCGCAAAGATGCTCACCTGCGGGTTGGCCTGCATGAGCGGGCGGTCCACCGGCACGTGCAGCAGCACGTCGGCCGGGCCGTAGCCCAGGTAGTGGCCCTTCCAGACCATGTTGCGCAGGTCGTCGTTCATGTTGTCGTCGGCCGGGAACGGCAGCGGCGACAGCTTCACCCCCAGCGCCTCGGCCAGCGCCTGCGCGAGCTCGACGTCGATGCCAGCGCCGTCGGCATGGAACGGCGCCATGTCCTTGTACAGGCCGACCACCAGCGTGCCGCGCGACTTCACCTTGTCCAGCGGCGTGGCCGACAGGAGACTGGGCAGCGCCGACAGCGCCGCCGCACTCAGCACAACGCGTCGCGAGATCACAGCGGCTTCTCGCGGCGCGTTTCCAGATACGCCTTGATGGACCAGACGGCTTCCTGGTTCATCATGCCCTCGAAGGGCGGCATGTAGACCGCGCCGTTGCGCGTGCGGCCGCGGCGCACGGTGGTGACGAAGTACTCGTCGATCTCCTTCACGCAGGCCGCCTTCTTCTTGTCGTCCTTCAGCGTGGCGCACTCGCCGTCGATCTTGCGCAGGTCCGGCGCGATGCCGCCGGAGACGGCCTCGAGGCCATGGCAGCGGGCGCAGTTCTGGTTGTAGGCCGAGGTGCCGACCTTCACCGCCGCATCATTCTTGCGGTACGGATTCTCGGCACGCCACTCGTCACCGAGCTTGGGCAGGCTGGAGGTGTCCACCGCCTGCGGCGTGACGTCGCCATGGGCCCAGGACGGCGCGTGCGCCGCGGCGCCGAGAAGCAGGCAGAGCGCGAGTGAGAATCGATGGCGGGGACGGCTGCAACGCATGGAATGTCTCCTGGACTTTCGGTTTGAACTATCCTCTGCGTCTGCAAACGCTGTGCCAAGAGCCGGTGTTTCAAACGCGAACAGTGGCCGGGCCGGCGACCGCATCGGCCCGGATGGACAAGCCGACCCGCTTGACCGACAGTCGCGGCCATCACGAGCCCGATCACGGGCCGCACACCCTTTGGAGACGTCCTGCCCGAACGCAGGCGATGGAACATCAGTCATGTCCACGAGCCGGAATTCGAGCGGCCGCAGCTGGAGCGGAATCGAGACCTCGCCCGCCGCGGCGTCGCGCCAGGACGGCCGCGTCGACCTGATCCAGCAATCGCACGAACGCTGCGCGGCGCTGGGCCTGACGCGCATCGAGCGGCCCGACTACGAGCCGCTGATGCGCAGCGACCTGACGATCGCGCGCGAACGCAACCAGCGCCTGTTCGCGCATGCCGCGCCGGTGATGGAGATGCTCTACGAGCAGATCGTCAACACCGAGAGCATGCTGGTGCTGACCGATGCGCAGGGCACCATCCTGCATTCGATCGGCGACAACGATTTCCTCGAGCGTGCCGGCAAGGTGGCGCTGCAGCCCGGCGTGAACTGGGCCGAGCACAGCAAGGGCACCAACGCCATCGGCACCGCGCTGTTCGAGGAGCGGCCGACGCTCGTGCATGCCGACGAGCACTTCATGCACGCCAACAACTTCCTGACCTGCTCGGCCGCGCCGATCTTCGACCCGCGCGGCAACATGCTCGGCGTGCTCGACGTGTCGGGTGACCATCGCAGCTACCACCAGCACACGATGGGCCTGGTGCGCATGTCGGCGCGCATGATCGAGAACCACTGGCTCTCCGACGACTACAGCAACCGGCTGCGCCTGCACTTCCACAGCCGCGTCGAGTTCATCGGCACGCTGCTCGAAGGCATCGTCGTCGTCGGCGCCGACGGCAAGATCCTCGGCGCCAACCGCAGCGCGCTCGACCAGCTCGCGATGACCGGCATCTCGCTGCGCGGGCACACGCTGACGACGCTGTTCGGCACCACGGTGGCGGCGGTGCACGACCACTTCCGCATGCCGCTGCCGGTGCCGATGAAGCTGAGCCTGCCCAACGGCCTGCACTTCCATGTCAGCGCGCGCATCGACTGGTCGACGCGGCGCGTCTTCGGCGGCCTGCCCGACGGCTTCGACGACGGCCCCGCCGCCGCCGCGCCGCCCGCCGCGAACGCGCCGGCCGCCCCGCGCGGCGAGGCGCTCGCCAAGCCGCCCAGCGGCCTGCGCTACCTGCAGACCGGCGACGCGCATGTCGAGACGGTGGTGCAGAAGGTGCACCGCATCCTCAACCGCGACATTCCGCTGCTCATCCTCGGCGAGACGGGTACCGGCAAGGAACTGCTGGCGCGTGCCGTGCACCAGGACTCGAACCGCGCCAAACAGCCCTTCGTGGCGGTGAACTGCGCATCGATCCCCGAATCGCTGATCGAGGCCGAGCTGTTCGGCTACGACGAAGGCGCCTTCACCGGCGCGCGGCGCAAGGGCGCGGTGGGACGCATCGTGCAGGCCAACGGCGGCACGCTGTTCCTCGACGAGATCGGCGACATGCCGCTGTCGCTGCAGGCGCGGCTGCTGCGCGTGCTGCAGGAGCGCTGCGTCACGCCGCTGGGCAGCCACAAGACCATCGCGGTGGACATCGCGGTGATCGGCGCCACGCACCGCAACCTGCGCGAGATGATCGAGCGGCAGCAGTTCCGCGAGGACCTGTACTACCGCCTCAACGGCCTGGTGCTGCGCCTGCCCTCGCTGCGCGAGCGCACCGACCTCGCCGTCGTGGCCCACCGCATCCTGCAGTCCGAATGCCCGCAAGGCGCCCCGCAGATCAGCCCCTCGGTGATGGAGCTGCTGCGCCGCTACCACTGGCCCGGCAACATCCGCCAGCTCGCCAACGTGCTGCGCACGGCAGCGGTGATGGCCACCGGCGAATCAACCATCACCGAGGCGCACCT
>CAZVLY010000060.1:16418-16728 GCA_964628175.1 uncultured Piscinibacter sp.
CCGGCCGATTTCCTCGAGGACGTGCGGCGCACGGCGCCGGCACAGCCGATGCAGCCCGCGCCGATGCAGCCCACGCCGATGGCGCCCCCGGCCGCATCGCGGCCCGTGCCGGCCGCGATCCAGGCCGTCGCGCCGGTCGAGCCCCCGGCGGCAGCTGCGACGCCGGCCGACATGCGCACCCTCGAAGAAGCCGAGATCGCGATGATCCGTGCCGCGCTCGACGCGGCCGGGGGCAACATCTCCGAGGC
The DNA here is from genome assembly GCA_964628175.1 of uncultured Piscinibacter sp. GTDB lineage: Bacteria > Pseudomonadota > Gammaproteobacteria > Burkholderiales > Burkholderiaceae_C > Piscinibacter. Next base: position 16,667 of record CAZVLY010000060.1, read on the forward strand.
CTCCAAGCGCCTGGGCATCAGCCGCAACACCATCTACCGCAAGCTGCGCTGGAACAAGCCGG
>CAZVLY010000061.1:0-16562 GCA_964628175.1 uncultured Piscinibacter sp.
CCCGACGTGCGCTTCGTCGCCCACCTCGACCTGCCGAAGAACATCGAGAGCTACTACCAGGAGACCGGCCGCGCCGGCCGCGACGGCGCGCCGGCCGATGCCTGGATGGCCTACGGGCTGGCCGACGTGGTCAACCAGCGCCGCATGATCGACGAGAGCCCGGCCGAGGAGGAGTTCAAGCGCGGCCAGCGCAGCAAGCTCGACGCGCTGCTGGCGCTGGCCGAGGCGCACGACTGCCGCCGCGTGCGCCTGCTCGCCTACTTCGGCGAAGAGAGTTCGCCCTGCGGCAACTGCGACAACTGCCTGAACCCGCCGGCCACCTGGGACGCGACCGAGGCCTCGCGCAAGGCGCTGAGCTGCATCTACCGCTTCCACCAGAACCGCGGCCAGCGTTTCGGCGCCGGCCACCTGATCGACGTGCTGCGCGGCAAGGTCACCGACAAGGTGACGCAGTACGGCCACGAACAGCTCTCGACCTTCGGCATCGGCGCCGATCTCTCCGAGACGCAGTGGCGCGGCGTGCTGCGCCAGCTCATCGCGCTGGGCCACCTGCGCACCGAGGGCGAATACAACACGCTGGAGCTCACGGCAAGCGCCCGCGAGGTGCTCAAGGGCGAGGTGGCGCTGCTGCTGCGCGTGCCCAGCGAGGCGCCGAAGCGGGGACGCACGGGCCGCGTGACCAAGGCCGGTGGCGGCCGCGAAAAACCCGCGCCGATCGCGCTGGACGACGAGGGCCAGCGCCGCTATGCCGCGCTGAAGGCCTGGCGCGCCGAGGTGGCACGCGAGCACAACCTGCCGGCCTACGTGGTGTTCCACGACGCCACGCTGGCCGAGATGGCGCGCGACCAGCCGGGCTCGCTCGACGAACTCGGCGGCATCAGCGGCGTGGGCGCGAAGAAGCTCGAGGCCTACGGCCGCGAGATCCTGCGCGTGCTCGGCGAGGCGGGCTGAGCGCCGCGCTTCAGGGTCTCAGGGGGTGACGGTGACGGCGAGCACCGTGCTGTCGGCTTCGTTGCCCGCGCCGTCGCGCGCCCGCGCGAACACGCGCACCTGGGTGCGGCCGTCGGCGGGCACGAACACGTCCCACTCGTAGGGCGGGCCGCCCACGCTGCCCAGCCGCGTCGCCGCACTGCCGTCGAGGCGGTAGAAGGCCACCTCGTCGATGCCGCTGTCGTTGTCGGAGGCCGCAGCCACCACGCGCAGCGTGCCGCCGGCCGCCACGCTGAGCTGGCCGGTGGCGATGCTCACCGAGGGCGCGTTGTCGTCGCCGTAGTCGCCCCAGCCGATGTACAGCCCGCCACCGCAGCCGGCGAGCAGCATCGGCAACAGGGCCAGGGCATGGAGAAAGAAGCGGGCCGCGCGAGTCATGGCGGGAATGCTACGCCCGTGCGACGCGGCCCGCCGGCCTCAGCCGCGTGACAGTCGCGCCAGTTCGTCACCGACGAGTTTCACGACGAGTTTGTCGAGTGTCTGCACCGAGTAGTTGCCCACGTCGTGCACGGTCTGGGTGCCCGGGCCGCTGCCCGGGTCGGCGGCGTCCTTGTAGGTGAGGAAGACGAATCGACCGGCGGTGTACTGCGCCATCTGCCGGTAGATGTATTCGCCCACCGGGTCTAGGCCGCTCGCGCCCACGGCAAACAGCTTGATGCCCTTGGCCAGCGCCGCCTGCATGTCGATGTCGTACTGCGGGCCGCCGTAGTCGAGGTGCGGCGGCGCGTCGGCCACCAGCACCACCATCCGCGCCGCGTCGGCGCGCCAGCTCAGGCCGTGCACCGTCTCGTGCAGCGCCTCGTTCAGTGCCTCCGGCGTGTCGCCGCCGCCGCCGGCCTGCACGCGCGCGAGCACGTTCTGGAAGGCGCCGAGCTCGTCGGTGAAGTCGTGCGTGCGCGTCAGGAAGGCGTCGCCGCGGTCGCGGTAGGCGACCAGGCCGTAGCAGATGTCGGGCTGGCCGGGCAGCTGCGAGATCTGCTGCGACATCGCGCGCATCGAGCTCTTCAGCTTGGCGATCTCGTCGCCCATCGAGCCAGTGGCGTCGACCAGGAACACCAGGTCCAGGCGCGGGCGCTGCACCACCGGCGCGGCACCGAGCCGCACCTGCAGCGCCGCGCGCTCGCCGCGGACCAGCGTCGCGCGCGACCAGGCCGAGCCCTTGCGCACCGCCACGCCGAGCGCGCGGTCCGACACGTTCGGTGCCAGGAAGGCGCGCGGGTGCAGCCAGACGCGGCCGGCGGTGTCGGTGCGGGCCCACATCACCGGCTCGGCGCGGCCGGCTCGCTGCACCGCCACCTCGGCGTCGTGGACCGGGCGGCCGGCGGCATCGGTCACTTCGAGCAGGTAGCGCTCGCCGATGTCGCGCTCGCGCACCGGCAGGCCGGCGCTGCGCTGGCGGTAGGCGAGGTACTCGCCGAAGTCGGCGTTGTCGTCGACCAGACCTGCGGTCACCGTCTCGTGGCGCGGTCGCTGGCGCGGGGCGAAGGGTGATGGCAGCGACTGCAGGGCACTGTCGGCTTCTCGCTCGGCGGCATTGGCCGGGACAGGCGCGGCGGCCACCGCGCCCGCCGGTGCGGCGGGCATGGCCGACGGCGCCGCGCTCTTGGCGGCCTCGGCACGCCGCGACAGGCGGTCCTCGAGAGCGGCCCGGGCCGGCGCGTCGCTGCGCAGCTCGCGCCCATGGCCGCTGTGGCCGGACTGCCCACCGCCCGGCACCTCGCGCGTGGACGGCAGCCGGTGGCAGTGGCTGGCCTGCGGTGCATCGAAGCGCGGTGTGCCGTAGTCCTGCGGCGATGCCGGCGTGTCCTGCCAGGCCGGTGGCCAGGCCCCGGGGGCGGCGGCGTGAGCGAGTGGCGCGTCGATCGCGGCCGCGCAGGCGGCCAGCAGCGCAAGCGCAGCGACGGCCGGCACGGCGGCCGCACGCAGCGGAAGGCGGGGAAGTCTCATCGGAGTGCTCCTGAAGGGGTGATGGGGCGCGGGGTGATACGCGGCAGGTTCCACGACGGGGTGACGCGGCGTGAAAACAACTTGAGATCACCCCGAGTCCGCCCGCCGGCCGTATCAGCAGCGGATCAGGCAGACTCCCACCCGCGATGAGCTCCACCGACGACGACACGCTGATGGCCGCCTACGCCCAGGGCGAGGCGGCGGCCTTCGAGCAGCTGTACGAGCGCCACCGGCAGGCGCTGTACCGCTTCGTGCGCCGGCTGCTCGGCAGCGCCCACGCGGCGCAGGTCGACGAGGTGTTCCAGGACACCTGGCTGCGCGTCGTGCAGGCGCGCTCGCGCTGGCAGCCGCAGGGCGCGAGCTTTCGCACCTGGCTGTTCACGCTGGCGCACCACCGCGCCATCGACCTGCTGCGCAAGAGCGGCCGCGAGGTCGCGATCGACGCCTTCGAGGGCGAGGACGGCGAACCCTGGCAGCCCGACACGGCCGCGTGGCAGCACTGGCCGGCACCGGCCGCGGCCACGCTGCAGGGCGACGAGCTCGCCTTCTGGCGCCGCGCCGGCGAGCGCCTGCTGAGCTGCCTCGACGAACTGCCGCTGGCGCAGCGCAGCGCTTTCCTGCTGCACCACGACGACGGGCTGTCGCTCGACGACGTGGCGCGTGCGCTGGAGGTCGGCTTCGAGACCGCGAAGACGCGGCTGCGCTACGCGATGAACAAGCTGCGCACCTGCATGGGCGCCTACCTGGCGCCGGAGTCGCGATGAGCACGCCCGACGACGACGGCGTGCCGCGCGATGCCTGGTTGCGCGAAGCGCTGCGCCATGCGCCCGACGCCGGCGCGGCGCCCTCGCACAAGGTCGACGAGAACATCCTGCGCATGGGCCGTGCCGCCGTGGCGCCGCGCGTCGAGCGGCCGGTGCATGCGACACCGGCACCGTTGCCTTCGTCCGGCAGCTGGACCGACGGCCTGGCTTCGCTGTGGGCCTGGCTGGCGCGGCCGCCGGTGGCGGCCGGATTCGCCAGCGTGATGGTGGCCACCGTCGTCGGCGTGATGTGGTGGGGCCGCAGTCCCGAGGACATGCAGCCGCCGCAGGAGGCCCCCGTCGCCGCGGCGACGCCGACCCCGTCCGAACGAGCCGAGGAGCGGGCCGCAGCGCCGGCGGCCGCCACGACGCTGCCCGAAGCTGCCCGCCGCGCGGCCGACGCCTCCGCGCGCGTGGCGGCCACGCCGGACGCCGAGGCGCCCGCGCGCAAGCTGGCGGCGGCACCGACCCCGGCGCCCGCTGCACCGGCCGCGCCGCCCAGGACCGAAGCCCCGCCGGTGGCGGTGGCCGCCGCGCCGCCGACACCGGCTCCGGCACCTGCGGCCATGCCGGCCGCGCCGGCGCCGCAGAACGCCGCTGCGGCCGACACGGCGGCGCGTGCGCGCGAATCCGCCGAACGCCGCGACCTGGCCGCCGCCAAGTCGGCCGCGCCTGCCGGCGCCGGCGCGCCGCAACAGACCGAAGCGACCGCGCCGAGCGCACTTGCCGGCCGCGCCGTGGCAGCTTCGACCGCCCTCGAGACGCCGGGCTTCAGCAACCTGCGGTTCGAGATCCGCCGCAAGCCGGAAGCCTGGACCTGGACACGCGACGAGGGCGCAGCGCGCCCGGTGGACGAGGCCACCGAGGCCTGGATCGCCCAGACCGATCGCGCCGCACGCACGGTGTGGCAGGCCGGCGCCGTGGGCGCCGAACAGTCGACCACGACGCTGCGCTTCACGCGCGACGGCGTGGTACGCGCGGTGCTGCGCCTGGGCCCGACCGGCATGCGGCTCACGCGCGGCGGCAAGACCGAGTCCGCCGAGCTCTCGCGCGGGCAAGCGGCGGCGCTGCTGTCCTCGCTCGACGCCCTGGGCCCCTGAAGTTCGAACGGCCCGCGTCGCTATGATGGGCGGTTTGCGCCCCCGCGACCCGATGCCGACCCCTCCCGCGCCCGCCAGTCCTCCCCTCCGCGCGGAATCGCCCATGATCCGGGTGCGGGGCGCGCGCACGCACAACCTGAAGAACATCGACCTCGACATCCCGCGCCACCAGCTGGTGGTGATCACCGGGCTGTCGGGTTCGGGCAAGTCCAGCCTCGCCTTCGACACGCTGTACGCGGAAGGGCAGCGCCGCTACGTCGAGAGCCTGTCGGCCTATGCCCGCCAGTTCCTGGGGCGCCTGGACAAGCCCGACGTGGACCTGATCGAGGGCCTCTCGCCCGCGATCTCCATCGAGCAGAAGGCCACCAGCCACAACCCGCGCTCCACCGTCGGCACGGTGACCGAGATCCACGACTACCTGCGCCTGCTCTATGCGCGCGCCGGCACGCCCTTCTGCCCCGACCACGACCTGCCGCTGCGCGCGCAAAGCGTCAGCCAGATGGTCGACGCCGCCCTGGCGCTGCCCGAGGGCACCAAGCTGATGGTACTGGCACCGGTGGTGCGCGACCGCAAGGGCGAGTTCGTCGAGCTGTTCGCCGACATGCAGGCGCAGGGCTACGTGCGCTTCCGTGTCGACGGCGCCGCGTACGAAGCCGCCGACGTGCCCAAGCTGAAGAAGGCGGAGAAGCACGACATCGACGTGGTCATCGACCGCGTCAAGGTGCAGTCGGGGCTCCAGCAGCGCCTGGCCGAAAGCTTCGAGGCCGCGCTGCGCATCGCCGAGGGCCGCGCCATCGCGCTGGAGATGGACGGCGGCGCGGAGCACCTGTTTTCCAGCAAGTTCGCCTGCCCGGTGTGCAGCTATTCGCTGCCGGAGCTGGAGCCACGCCTGTTCTCTTTCAACTCGCCGGTGGGTGCCTGCCCGAGCTGCGACGGCCTCGGCCAGGTGACGGTGTTCGACGCCGAGCGCGTCGTCGCCTTCCCCTCGCTGAGCCTGGCCAGCGGCGCGGTGAAGGGCTGGGACCGGCGCAACGCCTACACGTTCTCGCTGCTGGAGAGCGTGGCACGGCACTACGCCTTCGACATCGACCTGCCCTTCGAGGAGCTGCCGAAGAAGGCCCAGCAGGTGCTGCTGCACGGCTCGGGCAGCGAAGACGTGGAGTTCGTCTACCAGGCCGAGGGCACCAAGGGCAGGCAGCGCGTGGTCAAGCGCTGGCACCCTTTCGAAGGCATCCTGCCGAACCTCGAGCGGCGCTTTCGCGAAACCGATTCCGCTGCCGTGCGCGAAGATCTCGTGCGCTACCAGAGCGCCAAGCCCTGCCCCGACTGCCAGGGCACGCGGCTGCGCCGAGAAGCGCGCAACGTGTTCCTCGTCAACGGCGACGAGGCGAAGGACACGCCGCGCGAGCCGATCTACCGCGTCGAGCACTTCACGCTGCGCGAGTGCCTGGCCTACTTCGAGTCGCTCACGCTGGCCGGCAGCAAGGCCGAGATCGCCGACAAGGTGGTGCGCGAGATCCGCTCGCGCCTGAAGTTCCTCAACGACGTGGGCCTGAACTACCTCAGCCTGGACCGCAGCGCCGACAGCCTGTCCGGCGGCGAGGCCCAGCGCATCCGGCTGGCCTCGCAGATCGGCTCCGGCCTCACCGGTGTGATGTACGTGCTCGACGAACCGAGCATCGGGCTGCACCAGCGCGACAACGAACGGCTCATCGGCACGCTGCGCCACCTGCGCGACCTGGGCAACAGCGTGCTCGTCGTCGAGCACGACGAGGACGCGATCCGCGCCGCCGATCACGTGATCGACCTCGGTCCCGGTGCCGGCGTTCACGGCGGGCGCATCATCGCGCAGGGCACGGCCGACGAGGTCGCGGCGAACCCGGAGTCGCTCACCGGCCGCTACCTCGGCCGCGTGCTGAAGATCGCCGTGCCGGGCAAACGCCGCTCGCTGGCCGACAGCACCGATCCGCAGGTGATGAGGATCACCGGCGCCCGCGGCAACAACCTCAAGCGTGTCGACGTCGACATCCCGGTCGGCCTGTTCACCTGCGTGACCGGCGTGTCGGGCTCGGGCAAGAGCACGCTGGTCAACGACACGCTGTACGCCGCGGTGGCGCGCAAGCTCTACAACTCGCACACCGAGGCCGAGCCGCACGACGGCATCGAGGGGCTGGACGCCTTCGACAAGGTCATCAACGTCGACCAGAGCCCGATCGGCCGCACGCCGCGCAGCAACCCGGCCACCTACACCGGCCTGTTCACGCCGATCCGCGAGCTGTTCGCCGAGGTGCCGGCGGCGCGCGAGCGCGGCTACGGTCCGGGGCGCTTTTCTTTCAACGTCGCCGGCGGGCGCTGCGAGGCCTGCCAGGGCGACGGCGTGCTGAAGGTGGAGATGCACTTCCTGCCCGACGTCTACGTGCCCTGCGACGTCTGCCACGGCCGGCGCTACAACCGCGAGACGCTGGAGGTGCTCTACAAGGGCAAGAACATCACCGAGGTGCTGAACCTCACGGTGGAAGACGCGCACGGCTACTTCAACGCCGTGCCGAACATCGCGCGCAAGCTGCAGACCCTGCTCGACGTGGGCCTGGGCTACATCCGCCTCGGCCAGAGCGCGACCACGCTGTCCGGCGGCGAGGCGCAGCGCGTCAAGCTGGCGCTGGAGCTGTCCAAGCGCGACACCGGCCGCACGCTCTACATCCTGGACGAGCCCACCACCGGCCTGCACTTCGCCGACATCGACCTGCTGCTCAAGGTGCTGCACCAGCTGCGCGACGCCGGCAACACCATCGTGGTGATCGAGCACAACCTCGACGTCATCAAGACGGCCGACTGGATCATCGACATGGGCCCCGAGGGCGGTGCCGGCGGCGGCCTGGTGGTGGCGCAGGGCACGCCGGAAGACGTGGCCGCGAACCCGGCCAGCCACACCGGGCGCTACCTGGCGCCGCTGCTGGCCGGCTGAACATCGATCAAGCGGCGGCCGAGCGCCGCGCAGGGTCTTCCTCCGGGTGGCTAGACTGCGCCCGAACAACGAGAGGAGACAGCCGTGGCCCTGAGCGTCGACTATTACTTCGCCCCCAACTCGCCCTGGACCTACCTCGGCCACCAGCGTTTCGCCGAGATCGCCAAGGCCGCCGGTGCGACGATCAAGGTGCTGCCGGTGGACCTGGGCGGCAAGGTGTTCCCGGTGTCGGGCGGGCTGCCGCTGGCCAAGCGCGCACCGCAGCGCCAGGCCTACCGCCTGATCGAGCTGAAACGATTCAGCGAGTACCTCGGCCAGCCGATCGTGCTGCAGCCGAAGTACTTCCCGGTGAACGCCGACGACGCCGCCAAGCTGATCATCGCGGTGGACATGCACGACGGCACGGACGCCGCGATGCGCATCGCCGGGCGCATCCTGCGCGGCGTGTGGGTCGACGAACGCAACATCGCCGACGCGCGCGAGCTGGCCAGGATGCTGGAAGAAGAAGGCCTGCCCGCGCGGCGCCTGGATGACTCGATGAGCCAGGCCGTGCACGTGCGCTACGAGGAAGACACGCAGCGCGCCATCGACGCCGGCGTGTTCGGCGCGCCGAGCTACGTGATCGAGGGCGAGCTCTTCTGGGGCCAGGACCGGCTGGACTTCGTGCAACGGCGCCTGGCCAAGGGCTGATCGCCATGCGCCGCGCCTTGCTGGCCCTGGGCTCGCTGCTCTGCGCCGGCGCGTGCGCGGCGCAGAGCTACACCGGCCCGATCTTCGACGCGCACCTGCACTACAACGAGGAGGCCTGGATGTCGGCGCATCCGATCGACGATGCGCTGGGCCGCATGCAGCGCAGCGGCGTGCGCGCCATCGTCGCCAACAGCCGGCCCAACGACGGCACCAGGTCGCTCGCCAGCGCCCGCGAGAAGACGAAGGCCGCCGGCGTGACGGTGGTGCCCTTCATCCGCCTGTACCGCAACCGCGCCGACTACACCGGCTGGTTCCAGGACGAGACGATCTACGAGATGGTGCAGCGCGAGCTGGCCGCCGGCACCGATGCCGGGCCCTACCGCGGCATCGGCGAGTTCCACCTGTACGACAGCGCGAACGCCAACGGTCCGGTGGCGCGCAAGCTGATGAAGCTGGCGCAGGACAAGGACCTGGCCGTGCTCGCCCACGTGGACGACAGCGCCATCGACCTGCTGATGGCGCATGCGCCGCAGGCGCGGCTGATCTGGGCGCACACCGGCATCGGCGGCGCGCCGGCCGAACGCGTGCGCGCATTGCTGGTGAAGTACCCGAAGCTGATGGGCGAGCTGTCGTACCGGCCCGGGCTGACGGCGTCGGGCGGCGGGCTGAGCGCTGAATGGAAGGCGTTGCTGAGCGCCCACGCCGATCGTTTCCTGGTCGGCTCGGACACCTGGGTGAATGCGCGCTGGGCCGGCTACGAAGGCCTGATGAGCGACGCGCGGCGCTGGCTGGCCGACCTGCCCGAGCCCGCGGCGCGGCGCATCGCGTGGGAGAACGGTGTGCGATTGTTCGGAATCCCGCCCGTCGCGAGCGAGCGCTGACGCGAAACGCTGCCGCACAATGGTCGGGCGCCCTTCGCGCCCACCATGTCAGCCGCCCCCCTTCCCGCGAACGAACCGCAGCGCATCGCGGCACTGCAGGAACTCGGCGTGCTCGACACCGCGCCGGAAGAGGGCTACGACGCGCTGGCGGCCGCCGCCGCGCTGGCCTGCGATTGCCCGATCGGCTCGGTCTCGCTGATCGACAGCACGCGCCAGTGGCTCAAGGCCGCCCACGGCCTCGCGCTGAGCGAACTGCCGCGCGAGAACAGCTTCTGCGCGCACGCCATCCTCGGGCCATCGCTGTTCGTCATCACGGACACGCTGGTCGACGCACGCTTTCGCGACAACCCCTTCGCGACCGCGCCCGACGGCATCCGCTTCTACGCCGGCATGCCCCTGCACCTGGACGGCGCCACGCTCGGCACGCTGGCGGTGATGGACCGGCGACCGCGCGAGCTCGGCCCCGCGCAGCGCCAGGCGCTGATCGGCCTGGCGCGCGTGGCGGTGGAGTTGCTGCGCAGCCGCCGCCGCGTGCGTGCGCTGCACGAGGAGCGCACGCGTCTGCACGACCTGGCGCGTGCCTCCGGCGACTGGATGTGGGAGCTGGACGCGCAGTTGCGCTACCGCTGGATCTCCGGGCAGTTCGAGCCCGTCACCGGCATCCCGCCCGAGGCGCTGCTCGGCCGCGAGATCGAGGACGCGGCGCTGCTCGATGCCGCCGGCGTGCCGCTGGCCGGCGGCGGGCGGCTGCTCGGGCTGCTGCAGCAGCGCCTGCCCTTCAGCCGCGTCGTCACCGCCAAGCCCACGCCGCGCGGCCGGCTGCTCGTGTCGCGCAGCGCGCTGCCGGTGGTCAACGAGGCCGGGCAGTTCCGCGGCTGGCGCGGCACCGCGCGCGACGTGACCGCGCAGATCGATGCGCAGACCAGCGCCAGCCAACACGACGAGCGCCTGCGCAAGCTGTCGTCGCAGATCCCGGGGCTGATCTTCCAGTACATCCGCCACCCGGACGGCCGCGGCGAGTTCCCCTTCGTCAGCCGCGGCGTCGAGGCGGTGTTCGGCGTCAGCGCCGACGAGGTGGCCCGCGAACCCTCGCATGCCTTCGAGATCGTCCATCCGCAGGACCGCGAGCGCGTCTTTGCCGGCATCGAGCGGTCCGCCGCCGAGCTCACGCTGTGGCAAGCCGAGTACCGCGTGGTCCGGCGCGACGGCCAGCAACGCTGGCTGGAGACGCGCGCCTCGCCGGAGCGCCTGCCCGAGGGCGCCACGCTCTGGCACGCGTTCAGCGCCGACGTCACCGACCGCAAGCAGACCGAGGCCGCGTTGCGCCTGGGCGAGGCGCGCTGGGAGATGGCAGCGCAGGCCACCGGCATGGGCCTGGCCGAACTCGACCTCGCCACCGGCCGCCTGCAGTTCGACGAACGGGCCTGCCGCAACCATGGCCTGCCCTGGCCGTCGCCCGACTTCGTGCTGGCCGACTGGGTGCAGTCCATGCACCCGGACGACCGCGAGCACGCCGCCGCGTCGGTGCGGCAGGCGGTGCAGACGCTCGGCCCGCTCAACGACCGGGCCCGCGTGATCCACCCGGACGGCGGGCAGCGCGTGCTGGAGTTCGTCGGCCAGACCCTGGTCGACGCCGCGGGCGCGGCCACCGGCATCCTCGCCACCTGCCGTGACGTCACCGAGCAGGCCGAGCACGAACGGCTGCGCCAGGACAAGGAGAGCGCCGAGCAGGCCAACCGCGCGAAGAGCGAGTTCCTCTCGCGCATGAGCCATGAGCTGCGCACGCCGCTGAACGGCATCCTCGGCTTCGCGCAGCTGATGTCGCTGGACCGCAGCGCGCCGCTCTCGCCCGACCAGCAGCATCGGCTCGACAACATGGTGCATGCCGGGCGCCACCTGCTGGACCTGATCAACGACGTGCTCGAGCTCGCGCGCGTCGAGCACCAGCACGGCACGCTGCAGCCCGAGGCGGTGGATGCGATGGCGGCCATGGCGCGCTGCCTGTCGATGATCTCGCCGCTGGCCGAGCAGATGGGCGTGCAACTGCCCGCCGCGCCGGCCGGCAGTTGCGGTGTGAGGGCCGACCGGCGCGCGCTCGAGCAGGTGCTGATGAACCTGCTGTCCAACGCGATCAAGTACAACCGCCGCGGCGGGCGGGTGACGGTACGCATCGACGCTGCCGACGGCTCGGTTCGCCTGGCCGTGAGCGACGAGGGCGCCGGGCTCTCGCCGGCGCACCAGGCGCGGCTGTTCCAGCATTTCGAGCGGCTCGGTGCCGAGACCAGCGGGGTGCCCGGCAGCGGGCTGGGGCTGGTGATCTCGCGCGAGCTGGCGCACTCGATGGGCGGCGAGCTGCAGGTGCACAGCCGCAGCGGCGCGGGCTCCACCTTCACGCTGGTGCTGCCGGCCTGCGCTGCACCGACACAGGACGCGCCGCCACCGGCCACCGCCGGCGGCACCGTATCGGCTGCACGGGCCGGCGGCGCACCTCGCGTGGTGCTCTACATCGAGGACGAGCCGCTGAACGTGCTGCTGATGCAGGAGGTCTTCCGGCTGCGCGGCGCCTGGCAGCTGCGCGTCGCGGGCACGGGGCGCGACGGGCTGGCGATGGCCGCGGCACTGCAGCCCGACGCGGTGCTGATCGACATCCACCTGCCGGACATGGGCGGCATCGAGATCGTGCGCGCCCTGCGCGGCAGCGCGCAGACCCGCCAGTTGCGCTGCATCGCGCTCTCGGCCGACGCCCTGGCCGAGCAGATCGATGGCGCACGTGCGGCGGGTTTCGACGACTACTGGACCAAGCCGATCGACGTGCCGCAGGTGCTGGCCGGGCTGGACCGCGTGCTGGCCTGACACCCGAGGCCGGATCTCGCCGCGCCAATGAAAAAGCCGGCGCAAGCGCCGGCTTCCAGTCCGCGAGGCCCGAAGGCCGCGGCAGGCTTTACTTCAGGTGCGCGTTGACGTACTTCGTCAGCTCGAACATCGAGACCTGAGCCTGCTTCACGACTTCCTTCAGCTTCGCGTCGGCGTTGATGAGGGTGCGCTTGACCTTGTCTTGCAGGCCGTGCTTCTTGATGTACTCCCACACCTTCTTCGTCACCTCGGTGCGCGGCAGCGGCTTGTCGCCGATGATCGCGGCGAGCGCGGCGCTCGGCGTCATCGGCTTCAGGAACGCCGCGTTCGGGGTGCGCTTCTTGGCGGGAGCCTTCTTGGCCGGGGCCTTCTTCGCGGGAGCCGCCTTCTTGGCCGGAGCGGCCTTCTTGGCCGGAGCCTTCTTCGCCGGTGCCGCCTTCTTGGCCGGGGCCTTCTTCGCTGCCGCCTTTTTCGCGGGAGCCTTCTTCGCAGTTGCCATGTTGATTCTCTCCATCAAAGTTTGTTGATGTGCCCGGGATGGGCGAGAGTCGCATGGACTCTCATTTCTCCATAGCACCGTGCGGAGCGAATGGTAATGCGTCAGTACTGCGTTGAGAAGCAGTTTTCACTCGAAGAATGATGTTCTTGTCGAGGTAAATGGTGCTTTTGTCTCTCCTGAGCGTCACCTAGGGCGCTCCCAGGAGGCTCGCAGGGCGCTCGAAGAGCAATTCGCGACGCGCATCGGCGAGCGTCGCGCAGCCCGAAAGCGCCATCGCGATCTCGAGTTCATCGCGCAGAAGACGCAGTGCATGGGCCACGCCCTGCGCCCCCGCGACGGCCAGCGCATGCACGACCGGACGGCCGATCAGCACGGCGCGCGCGCCGAGCGCGACGGCCTTGAGCACGTCGGTGCCGCGGCGGATGCCGCCGTCGACCAGCAGCGGCAACGCGCCGTCCAGCGCGTCGGCGATGCGCGGCACCGCCCACGCCGTGGGCAGCGCGGTGTCGAGCGTGCGGCCGCCGTGGTTGGAGACGATCAATCCGTCCACGCCTTGCGCCAGGGCAAGGCGCGCGTCCTCGGGATGCAGCACGCCCTTGAGCAGCAGCGGCAGCCGCGTCACGCTGCGCAGCCAGGCCACGTCGTGCCACGAACTCGCGGCCTGCAGCAACCCGCCGCAGAGTTCACCGCCGAGCGGCCGCGGCGGCGCGCCGTGCAGGTGGACCGCCGACACCGCGGCCGGCAGCCGGAAGCCGGCGCGCCGCTCGCGGTCGCGCGCGCCGTGCACCGGCGCGTCGACCGTCAGCACCAGCGCTTCGAACCCGGCGGCCTCGGCACGCCGCACCAGCGCCAGATCGAAACCGCGGTCGCCCTGCAGGTAGAGCTGGAACCACAGCGGCCCGCGCTGCGCGTCGTCGCGCACCGCGCGGGCGACCTCTTCCAGCGGCGTGCTCGACTGCGTGCTCAGCACCAGCCCCGCGCCCTGCGCCGACGCGGCCAGCGCGCCGCCCAGTTCGCCATGCGGATGCGCCAGGCGCTGGAAGGCCACGGGCGCGAGCAGCAGCGGGTGCGCCAGCGTGCGGCCGAACAGTTCGACGCGGGTGTGCCCGTGCGCCAGCGGCCGCAGCACGCGCGGCTGCAGCCACAGCGAATCCCACGCCTCGCGGTTGGCGCGCAGCGTGCGCTCGTCGGCCGCGCCGCCGGCGAAGTAGGCCCAGGCGTCCGGATCGAGCCGCTCGCGGGCCAGGGCTTCGTAGTCGTCCAGGCACACCGGCAGCGCTGGGTCGGCGCTCACGTGTCGGCCCACATTCGCAGGAGGTTGTGGTACGTGCCGGTCAGTGCCACCGCCTCGTCGCTCTCGCCGTCGCGCGAGCGCAGGCGCATCAGCGCGCTGTCCATGTCGTGCAGCAGGCGGCGCTGCTCGTCGCTGCGCACCATGCTCTCGATCCAGAAGAAGCTGGCCAGCCGCGCGCCGCGCGTGACGGGCTCCACCCGGTGCACGCTGGTGCCGGGATAGACCACCGCATCGCCGGCGGCGAGCTTGATCCGCTGCTCGCCGAAGGTGTCGGCGATGACCAGCTCGCCGCCCTCGTAGCTGTCGGGTTCGGCCAGGAACAGCGTGCAGCTGACGTCGGTGCGCACCCGCAGGCCGCTGCCGTGGGCGTAGCGCACGGCCTTGTCGACATGGTCGCCGTAGGCGTTGTTCGCGCCCTCGTAGCGGTTGAACATCGGCGGGAACACCTTCTTCGGCAGCGTGGCCGAGAAGAACAGCGGGTGCTTCTCGAGCGCGCCGAGCACCAGCGCCTGCAGCGCGAGCGCCGGCGCGCAGCCGGCCGGCAGCTGCAGGTTGTTCTTCACCTGCGCGGCCTGCGCGCCGGCGGTGGCCTCGCCGTGCTCCCAGGGGGCGTCTTCGAGCAGCTGGCGGGCCCGGGCCAGGGCCTCGGGCGACAGCACGGCGGGGATGCGGATGAGCATGGCGGTGGACGCCCTCGCTAGAACCTGAAGCTCGCCGTGGCCTGGATCAGCCGCCCCGGGCCCGGGATGTAGTGCCCCGTGTAGAGCTGGTCGGCGTAGAGCTTGTCGGTGACGTTGCTGACGTTGATCTTGTAGGTCAGCCGTTCGGGCAGCGCGGTGAACTCGGCCATCAGGTCCGCGGTGACGAAGCGCGGCGCATCGAATCCCGGGTTGCGGATCGGCGACTGGCTCGATCGCGCGTTCAGGCCGCCGCCCACGCGCAGTGCCGGCGTCAGCTTGTAGGTGCTCCAGATCGTGCCCGAGTGGCGCGGCGTCAGCGACGGGCGCGTGCCCTGGCCTTCGGAGCCGGCCACACCCTGGTCGATCTTCGCCACCGGGATCCACATGTAGGAGCCGTAGACCTCCCAGGCCGGCGTGATGCGGCCGGTCAGGTCGAGCTCGATGCCGGCGGCATGGCGCTTGCCCGACAGCGTGACCAGGTTCACCAGCGGGTCGGTGTTGCGCTCGTGCAGCTTGGTGGTGCGGAAGATCGCCGCGCGGCTGGTGAAGTGGCCGTCGGCCGAGTCGATGCGGGCGCCGAGCTCGACGTTGACCGACTGCTCGGGCGGGATGTCGGCGTTGGCGGCGCTGAGCGAATAGGCCTCGCCCGAGGTGTTGAACGAGGTCGCGCCCGACAGGTGGAAGCTCATTCGCGGCGACGGCTGGTAGAGCAGGCCCAGGCGTTTGCTGAGTTCGGAGACCTTCATCGAGTAGCTGGCGGTGGTCTGCGGCCCGGGCGCGTTGGCGGGGATCGCGAAGGTGTCGTAGGAGCCGACGAGGTGGTCGTAGCGCAGTCCGGCGAGCAGCTTCCAGTCGGGCATGAACTCGACCAGGTCCTGCAGGTAGACCCCAGCCGCCTTGGACGTGTAGGCGCTGGAGCGGCGCAGCACGCGCGAATCCTCGGCGATCGCCGCACCGTCGTCGGGCGTGCCGATGGTGGTGGTCGGCTTGCCCAGGTTGACGCCGCCCTGCGCAGCCGTGCGCGCGGCGAACACTTCCTTCTCCTCGCGCGCGAAGTCGACGCCGGCCTGCAGTTCGTGGCCCACGCCGCCCGCCTGGAAGCGCGTGCTCAGGTCGCTTTGCGCATGGATCGTGTCCATGTTCTGGATCTTCAGCTGCGTGCCGCGGTTGATCACGCTGCCGGGGCCGAAGCTCGCCAGGCTCACGCCCTGCCCGCCGGGCTGCAGCGCCGCGGCGGCGAAGCGCACTGTGCCGGCGCGCTGGTCGCGCTCGTAGGCGCCGCGGCGCAACTTGGTGACCAGCTCGGTGCCGGCACCGAAGCGGTGGGTGTGCGTGGCGGTGAGCGTCTGCGCGCCGCCGGCGTTGCGGTCGCTGGCCATACCGTAGTAGGCCGAGGGCGAGATCGGCAGCAGCGTGGTGTCGGCCACCGGCGAGGCGAGCGTCGGCCGGATCCAGGGCATGCCGTAGTTCATGCCGTTGTCGTTGTCGAGCACGTAGGCGCCGAGCGAGAACTCGTCACGCTCGCCGATGCCCCAGCGGTAGGTCAGGGCGGCGCCGCGCTTGTCCAGGCGGGTGCCGGCGCCGTTGTTGTCGGCCTTGGTCACCATCGTGCCCAGGCGCAGCGCGCTGCTTTCGCCGAGCTTGAGGTTGAAGTCGCCCACCGCGCGCAGGTAGGCGTGGTTGCCCATCGTCACGTCGAGCTGGTTCTCGTCGATCAGTCGCGGCAGCTTGCTGACCTGGTTGACCGCCCCGCCGGTGGAGCCGCGGCCGAACAGCATCGAGGCCGAGCCGCGCAGCACCTCGAGGCGGTCGAGGAAGAAGGTGTCGCGCTCGTAGAAGGCCGGGTCGCGCATGCCGTCG
>CAZVLY010000062.1:0-5878 GCA_964628175.1 uncultured Piscinibacter sp.
TTCAAGACCTGGTGCGACGAGTACTTCTTCCTCAAGCACCGCGGCGAGCCGCGCGGCATCGGCGGCGTGTTCTTCGACGACTTCTCGGAGCTGGGCTTCGAACGCAGCTTCGCGATGATCCAGGCGGTGGGCGACGCCTTTCTCGACGCCTACCTGCCGATCGTGCGGCGCCGTCGCGACACGCCCTACGGCGAGCGCGAGCGCGACTTCCAGGCCTACCGGCGCGGCCGCTATGTCGAGTTCAACCTGGTGTTCGACCGCGGCACGCTGTTCGGCCTGCAGTCGGGCGGGCGCACCGAGAGCATCCTGATGTCGATGCCGCCGATCGTGAAGTGGCGCTACGACTGGAAGCCCGCGGCCGGCACGCCGGAGGCGCGTCTGTACAGCGACTTCCTGCGTCCGCGCGACTGGGCCGACTGGAAGCCAGCTTGACTCCCCATGTCCGGCGCATTGGTCTGTTCGGCGGGACTTTCGACCCGCCGCACAAGGCGCATGTCGCGCTGGCCACGCTGGCGCTGCACGAACTCGCGCTCGACGAACTGCGCTGGATCCCGGCCGGTGAACCCTGGCAGAAGGCGCGCGTGATCACGCCGGCCGCGCACCGCGAGGCGATGGTGCGCCTGGCGATGGGCAGCGAGCCTCGTTTCGTGCTCGAGCGCTGCGAGATCCAGCGCCGCGGCCCGAGCTACACGCTGGACACCGTGCGCGAGCTGCAGGCGGCCGAGCCGGGTGCACAGTGGTTCCTCGTCATCGGTCAGGACCAGTACGCCGGCCTGCACACCTGGCGCGACTGGCGCGAGCTGCTCGGTCGGGTCACGCTGGCGGTGGCCAACCGGCCCGGGCCGGCGCAGGCGCCGCATGCCGACGTGCTCGCCTTCTCGCACCGGGCCGTGCCGCTGCCCATGCTCGACATCGCCTCCACCGACATCCGCGAACGCGTCGCCGCCGGCCGGGACATCGGTGCGCTGGTGCCTGAGGGCGTGGCGGGATATATTGAAGCGCACCACCTCTATCAACGTCCCCCACGCCCTCCGGGCTGAATCAACAGGAGCCCCCCCTGGACATCCGCAAGCTGCAACGCGCCATCGTCGACGGTCTCGAAGACGTGAAGGCCCAGAACATCGTCGTCTTCAACACCGAGCACCTGTCACCGCTGTTCGAACGCGTGATCATCGCGTCGGGCACCAGCAACCGGCAGACGAAGGCGCTGGCCGCCAGCGTGCGCGACGCCGTCAAGAGCAAGGGGCTGCCGCCCCCGCGCACCGAAGGGGAGGACAACGGCGAGTGGATCATCGTCGACTGCGGCGCCGCCGTGGTCCACGTGATGCAGCCGTCCATCCGCGACTACTACCGCCTCGAGGAGATCTGGGGCGGCAAGCCGGTCAAGATGAAGGTCGACGAGTCGCCGGTGCGGCTGGTCAAGGCGTCCGAAGAGCCCGCGCCGGCCAAGGCCACGGCGAAGAAGGGCGCTGCCGCGAAGGCCGCGGCCGCGGGCAAGTCGGCCGGCAAGACCGCAGCGAAGCCGGCGCCCAAGCCGGCCGCGAAGGTGTCCGCCAAGCCGGCGCCTTCGCGGAAATCGCCGCCCGCCAAGCGTTCCGCGCCCGCGGCCCGTCAGTCCGCTGCGGCCAAGGCGCCGGCGAAGAAGGCTGCACCGGCGCGCAGCGCCGCCACCAAAACCGTGGTGGTGAAGTCCGCACCGAAGAAGGCGCTGGCGCCGCGCAAGCCGGTCACCCGGACGGTCGGCGTCAAGCGCAGCGCCCCGGCCAAGAAGGCCCCGGCCGGCAAGCGCGCCAAGGCGTGACCCGCGTGCGATGAAGCTGGTGCTCGCCGCGGTCGGCCAGCGCCAGCCGGCCTGGGCCGACACGGCCTACGAGGACTTCGCCAAGCGCTTTCCACCTGAAATGCGGCTGGAGCTCAAGGCCGTGAAGGCCGAGCCGCGCGGCTCGCGCACGGCCGAGCAGTTGATGGCCGCGGAGGCCACGCGCCTCGAAGCCGTGTTGCCCAGGGGAGCGCGGCGTGTCGTGCTCGACGAGCGCGGCGAACGCCTCACCACCGCGCAGCTTGCGCAGCGGATGCAGGCCTGGCAGCGCGATGGGCGCGACGTCGCGCTGGTGATCGGCGGCCCCGACGGCCTGCACCCGGACCTGAAGGCCACCGCCGACGAGACGCTGCGCCTGTCGGACCTGACGCTGCCACACGCCTTCGTGCGCGTGCTGCTCGCCGAGGCGCTGTACCGCGCCTGGACGGTGATGGTGAACCATCCCTACCACCGCGAATGACGGGCGCATGAAGCACGATTTCGTCTACCTCGCTTCGCAGAGCCCGCGCCGCCGCCAGCTGCTCGCGCAGATCGGCGTGCGCTTCGAGCTGCTGCTGCCGCGTGCCGACGAGGATGCCGAGGCGCTGGAGGCCGAGCATGCGGGCGAACTGCCGGCCGACTACGTGCAGCGCGTCACGCGCGCCAAGCTGCACGCGGCGCGTGCCCGGCTGGCGGCCAGCGGCCTGCCGGCCGCGCCCATCCTGTGCTCCGACACCACGGTGGCGCTGGGCCGCCGCATCCTGGGCAAGCCCTCCGACGCCGCCCACGCCACCGAGACGCTCACCGCACTGTCCGGCCGCACGCACCGCGTGATCACCGCGGTGGCCGTCGCCGCGGGTCGGCGCGAGTGGCTGGCGGTGAGCACGTCGCGCGTTCATTTCGCCGCCATGCCGCCGGGCGAGATCGCGCGTTACGTCGCCGGCGGCGAGCCCTTCGGCAAGGCCGGCGCGTACGCGATCCAGAGCGCCGTCGCGGCCTGGATCGAGCGCATCGACGGCAGCTACTCCGGTATCATGGGTTTGCCTCTCTTCGAGACGGCACAGCTCCTCAGGCAGGCCGGCGTGCGGTTCTGACCCGCAGCCAGGAAGTACCGCCTCATGCAAGACATCCTGATCAACTGGGCGCCGCAGGAGACGCGCGTCGCCATCGTCGAGAACGGCGCGGTGCAGGAACTGCACCTCGAACGCGCCCTCGAACGCGGCCACGTCGGCAACATCTACACCGGCCGCGTGGCGCGGGTGCTGCCCGGCATGCAGTCGGCCTTCGTCGACATCGGGCTGGACCGCGCCGCCTTCCTGCACGTGGCCGACGTGCACGTGGCCGGCGCGCCGCCGCGCAGCGACGCCGGCAACACGCCGCCCACGCCGATCGAGCGCCTCGTCTTCGAAGGCCAGACGCTGATGGTGCAGGTCATCAAGGACGCCATCGGCACCAAGGGCGCGCGGCTGTCCACGCAGATCAGCATCGCCGGGCGGCTGCTCGTCTTCCTGCCGCAGGACGACCACATCGGCATCTCGCAGAAGATCGGCTCGCACGAGCTGCGCGAGCAGCTGCGCGCGCGCATGAACCGACTGGCCGCGCTGCCCGAGGGCGCCGGCTCGCCCGGCGGCTTCATTCTGCGCACCAACGCCGAGGAAGCCACCGACGAAGAGCTCGCCGACGACATCGCCTACCTGCGCAAGACCTGGGCGGCGGTGCGCGAGCGCGGCTTCAGCTCGCCGCCGGGCACGCTGCTGCACCAGGACCTGAGCCTGGTCGAGCGCGTGCTGCGCGACCTGGCGCACGAGAACACCGCGGCCATCCGCATCGACTCGAAGATGCAGTACGACCTGCTGAAGGCCTTCGGCGAGGTCTACACGCCGACCTCGGTGGCGCGGCTGGAGCACTACAAGGGCGAGCGGCCGATCTTCGACCTGTTCAACATCGACGCCGAGGTGGCCAAGGCGCTGGCACGGCGCGTCGACCTGAAGAGCGGCGGCTACCTGATCATCGACCAGACCGAGGCGCTGACGACGATCGACGTCAACACCGGCGGCTACGTCGGCGCGCGCAACTTCGACGACACCATCTTCAAGACCAACCTCGAGGCGGCGCAGGCCATCGCGCGGCAGCTGCGGCTGCGCAACCTCGGCGGCATCATCATCATCGACTTCATCGACATGTCGCGCGAGGAGCACCAGAACGCGGTGCTCGCCGAGCTGCGCAAGCAGCTCGCGCGCGACCGCACCAAGATCACGGTGAGCGGCTTCACGCAGCTCGGCCTGGTGGAGATGACGCGCAAGCGCACCCGCGAGTCGCTCGCCCACATGCTGTGCGAACCCTGCCCGACCTGCGAGGGCAAGGGCCAGATCAAGACGGCGCGCAGCGTCTGCTACGACATCCTGCGCGAGATCCTGCGCGAGGCGCGGCAGTTCAATCCGAAGGAATTCCGCGTGCTCGCCTCGGCCTCGGTGGTCGAGATGCTGCTCGACGAGGAGAGCCAGCACCTGGCCGGCCTGTCGGACTTCATCGGCAAGCCGATCTCCTTGAAGGCCGAGCCCTTCGCGTCGCCCGAGCAGTACGACATCGTGCTGATGTAGCGCGGCGCAGGCCGCGCGTCATCGGCCGGGCTTGAGCGCCTCGAGCTCCCAGAGAAAGTGCGTCAGCTTGCCGCTGCGCTGGCGGTTCCAGCGGCGCAGCGACTGGCGCAGCGTGCGCGGCTGCGCCACCAGCGAGTCGAGGTTCACCACCCACTCGGTGCGCAGCGCGCGAAAGCCGCCCTCGAAGCCGTAGATGCGGCCCAGCGGCTTGTCGCCGCTGAAGTACTCGTGGGTGTGTTCGGTGATGAAGTTGACGTGCGTCGGGTCGACGAACACCGCCGCGTTGGGGTAGGCCGGCGTCAGCGCATAGAGCCGGCCGCCCGGCGCGAGCACGCGCCAGATCTCGTTCATCAGGCCGATGAAGGGGAACCAGGTGGCCTTGCCGTCGGGAGTCGAGAGGATGCGCGGCACATGCTCGATGAAGTCGTAGGCCGACACCGAGGCGAAATGGTCGTCGGGGTAGGGGATGGGGTCGAGCACGACGTTGGCCGCGCGCAGCTCGACACCGGGCCGCGAGGGCATCTCGCGCAGGTCGACGCCGCACAGCTCGCGCCGCCCGTAGGGGTTGCGCGGCGCGTCGCCGCAGCCGAGATCGAGGTGGCGGTCGGGCAGGGCGCTCATGCGGGTCTCCGGAAACTCATGCGGTGTGCGGGAAGCGGGCTTCGATGCCGGCCGCGGCGAGCTGCCGGCGCAGGTCGCGGTTCTTCCAGCGCCAGCGCAGGCGCTTGAAGGGGCTGCGCGGTTCGTCCCAGTCGAGTGCGGCCGCGCGCCAGGCCGCGCGAGCGCGCAGCGCATCGGTCCAGCCGGCCTGCGCAGCCCTCGCGATCAGCGCGCGCAGCACCTCTGCATTGCCCTCGCGCACATGCTCGAAGTGCACGTCGGGGTGGCGCTCCTTCATCAGCTGCCGGTTGCGGCGCATCAGCTCGTGCTGCTTCGAGCCCATCGCGGAGAAGGAGGCGCTGCCCACGTGGGCGACGAACACGTCTTCGGCGATCACCTGCTGCCAGCCGGCGCGGCGCAGGCGCAGGCTGAAGTCGAAATCCTCGTAGTAGCCCAGGCCGAAGATGCGGTCCAGCCCGCCGAGCTGCTGCCACACGGCGCGGCGCACGGCGACGCAGAAGAAGTCGGTGCGGTAGCTGGGCGTGACCAGACCCGTGCGCTGCTTCATCGCCGCTTCGCCGATGGCCGGCACGGCCTGCAGGTCCAGCCCCGGCAGCGGCAGGCGCTGGCCGTTGCCGGCGGCATTGGTGACCGGGCCGACCATCGCGACTTCGGGCGGCACGGACTGCAGCGCGGCCTTCAGGGCCTCCAGTGCGCCGGCCGGGAACAGCGTGTCGCTGTTGACGAGGCAGACCCAGTCGCCGCGCGCCAGCGCCACGCCGGCGTTCATGCCGCCGGCGAAGCCGAGGTTGGTGGGTTCCGGCGCGTAGCGGATGCGCGGGCGAGCCGCGGCCGCTTCGGCGCAGCGCTGTGCCGCGCC
>CAZVLY010000062.1:5978-16552 GCA_964628175.1 uncultured Piscinibacter sp.
TCGAGCTCGTACTCCCAGTTCGACTGGTAGACCGCGCCGATGAACTGCGCGGGAAGCGTCAGCGCGCTCTCGCCCAGGCGCTGCTGCACGAACCATTGCCACTCGTGGTGGTAGACGCGGAACAGCGGCTCGATCGGGTCGAGCGGGATGCTGCGGTAGGCCAGCAGCGCCTCGCCGTACCAGCGGATCTCGGTGGGCGCGTGGTCGATCGCGTCCCACAGGGTCCAGCCGCGCGGCGCGAGGAACTTCTCGTGCAGGTCGTTCCACACCCGTGCCGACCAGATCAGCGGCTGCGGGCCGAAGTCGTAGTCGGGGCCCTCGCGGCCGAACAGGGCCTTGAGCTTGCGGCTTTCGGCCACGAAGGCCTCGGCCACCTTGGCGTGACCCCGGTTCACCGCCAGCTGCAGCAGCTCGCGCGACTGGTGCAGCAGCGTGTAGGGGTGGCCGGCGGGGGTGATGAAGTCGCTGCGATGCGCGGCGCGCAGGAACACCGTGTCGGAATCCATGCACAGGTAGGCGCTGCAGCCGAGCAGCCGCCAGGCCTCGGCCTTGATCACCTGCTGCGCGCGGTAGCCGGGCGTGGCGCGGTAGCGCTCGAGCAGGTGGCGGTCGGCGGCCTGCGGGTGGCTGTTGACCACGTCGTCGTCGCAGACCAGTTCGTGCCGGCGGCCGGCCAGCACTTCGTGGAAGAGCGACAGGTCGTCCTTGGGCACGATCACCACCACCGGGATCTGCTCCGGGTTGTGATCGACCAGCGAGTCGAGCAGCCGGCGCACGCGCACCGCGTCGCCGCGGTAGGACTTGCAGACGAACATGAAGTCAGCCATGGGCGACCTCGTCGACGGCGCGCAGGATCTGTCCGACGGCGTCAGCCACGGTCACCGGCGGCACGTCGACGTCGGGCAGGCCGCCCTCGCGCCAGCGTGCAATGGCCGACGCAAAGGCTTCGGCCACCGCCGGGATGTCGCGCGTCGGCGCCACCCAGCCGCCGTGCCCGATCACCAGCGCGTCGAGCTGCGCGTTCTCGCAGGTCAGCGCCAGCACCGGGCGGCGCGCCCAGAAGTACTCGTAGAGCTTGGACGGGATGTACTCGCCGGCCTCGGCCATGTCGCCATGCATCATCAGCAGCACATCGCACTGCTGCATGCGCTGCATCACGCGGGCGCGGCCCGACAGGCCGGTGGCCGGGTCGAACTCGAGACGGCCGATCGGCAGCACCACCCCGGCGAGCTTCAGCGACTCGACGAGCTGTGCCGCCTGCGGGTCGAGCGCGCTGCCGTAGACCTCCAGGCGCAGCAGCTCGCGCAAGGACGGATCGCGCTGTAGCAGCTGGGCGATGGCCTCGAGCGCCGGCGCCAGGCTGCGTGTGGGCGAGAGCGATCCGAAGTGCCCGAACACGCACAGCGGCCCGCGCCGGTACTCGGTGCGCACGACCGGCGGCTCGGCGCCGGGCAGCACGACGATGCCGCGCCCGCCGAGCTCGGGGTGGCGCCGGCGCGCCGCGGCCAAGGCGCCGTCGGTGAACCACCAGACTAGGTCGGCATGGCGGCAGATGCGTTCTTCCAGCCGCGCCAGGAAGCGCTCGTGCCGGCCCTGCGGCGGCCGTCCCGGAATGACGAGCGGGTCGTGCACCTCGACGATCCAGCGGCAGCCCGTCCAGCGCTTGAGCCAGTAGCCGGCCAGGTGCGCCGAGAACACGCCGCCGGTGGAGAACACCAGCTCGACCTCGCCGCGCCGCACCAGCCCGCGGCCGCGCAGCAGCGCCGGGATCGCCCAGGACCACTGGCTGCGCAGGCCGCCGAGCACGCGCTCGACGAGGATGGGCAGCGCCAGCAGCACGGTGACGAGCAGGCTCAGCACACGGTAGGCGACACCGCGCCCGAAGCGCCGCGCCAGCACGTGGCGCAGGTCGAAGCGAATGCCGGCCGGGCCCCAGGGCAGCATCTGCACGTGCCGGACCTGCGGGTCGGGCTGGCCCATCACGCTGCTGAACACCACGGGCTCGATGCCGGCGGCGAGCAGGTGCGGGATCTTGTCGGTGATGGTCACGCTCTCGGCCCGGCCGTCCACGTTGTAGGCGTGGGACAGGATCAGCCAGCGGCGCTTGCGCGTCAGGCTCATCGGGCCTTGTCGGCGGACGCAGCCTTGGGCACGCGGCCCATCAGGTAGAACTCCGGGTTCGGCTGCATCGAGGTGAGATTGGCCATGCGGTTGGACAGGCCGAACAGCGCGGTGATGGCACCGATGTCCCAGATGTCCTCGTCGCCGAAGCCGTGCGCGCGCAATGCCTCGAAGTCGGCCTCGCCCACCGAGGCGGAATCGAGGCAGACCTTCATCGCGAAGTCGAGCATGGCGCACTGGCGCGGCGTGATGTCGGCCTTGCGGTGGTTCACCGCCACCTGGTCGGCGATCGTCGGCTTCTTCTCGTAGATGCGCAGGATCGCGCCGTGTGCGACCACGCAGTAGAGGCACTTGTTGGCGCCGCTGGTGGCCACCACGATCATCTCCTTCTCGCCCTTGCTCAGGCCCGAGGGGCGCAGCATCAAGGCGTCGTGGTAGGCGAAGAAGGCGCGGAACTCGTCGGGCCGGTGCGAGAGGGCCAGGAACACGTTGGGCACGAAGCCCGATTTCTCCTGCACCTCGAGGATGCGCTGCTTCACGTCGGCCGGCAGCGACTCGATCGCCGGCACGGGGTAGCGGGAAATGGGCTGGCTCATGCGGGGCTCCGGAATTGCAGCGCGTGCAGTCTGGCATACAGGCCGCCGGCGGCGAGCAGCTGGGCATGCGTGCCCTGCTCGACGACGCGGCCGCCCTCCAGCGCGACGATGCGATCGGCGCGCTCGATGGTCGACAGGCGGTGGGCGATGACGATGCTGGTGCGCCCGGTCATCAGCCGTTCCAGCGCGTCCTGCACGAGGCGCTCCGACTCGGAGTCCAGCGCCGAGGTGGCCTCGTCGAGGATCAGTACCGGCGCGTCCTTGTAGATCGCGCGGGCGATCGCCAGCCGCTGGCGCTGGCCGCCGGACAGCTGGCTGCCGTTGTGGCCGATGGCGCTGTCGATGCCTTGCGGCAGTGTCTGCACGAAGTCGTACAGGTTGGCACCACGCAGCGCGGCATCGACGCGGGCGCGGTCGACGGTGTCGCCCAGCGCCACGTTGGCGGCGATGCTGTCGTTGAACAGCACCACGTCCTGGCTGACCAGCGCGAACTGTCGGCGCAGCGCGTCGATGTTCCAGTCGCGCAGCGGCGTGCCGTCGAGCAGCAGCGTGCCGCTGCTCGGTTCGAGGAAACGCGGCAGCAGGTTGACGATGGTGCTCTTGCCGGCGCCCGACGGGCCGACCAGGGCCACCGTCTCGCCCGGTGCGAGCGTGATCGACACCTGGTCGAGGGCCGGTGCCGCCGCGCCGTGGTACTGCAGCGTGACGTCGCGCAGTTCGAGCCGGCCTTCGCAGCGCGCCGGCGCGTGCGTGCCGCCCACTTCGGCCGGCGTGGTGTCGACCAGGTGGATGCCTCGCTCCAGGGCCGCCACGCCGCGGGTGATCGGGCCGGCCACCTCGGACAGGTGCTTGATGGGCGCGACGAGCTGCAGCATCGCCATCACGAAGGCCACGAAGCCGCCCACCGAACCGCCGCTCTGGCCGCTTTGCCACAGGGCCACGACGATGACGGCCGACAGCGCGCAGGCGGCGAGCATCTGCGTCAGCGGCGTCATCGTGGCGGCGGCGACCGCGGCCTTGACCGACAGGCGGCGCAGCGACTCGCTGACGCGCGCGAAGCGCGAGGCCTCGCTGGCCTGCGCCGAATGCAGGCGCACGATGCGCCACGCGAGCACGTTCTCCTCGACCACGTAGGCGAGCTCGTCGGTGGCCCGCTGGCCTTCGACCGTGAGCCGGTGCAGCCGCTTGCTCAGCGTGCGCATGATCCAGGCCACGGCCGGGAACAGCACGCCGACGAACAGCGTGAGCCGCCAGTTCAGCCACATCAGGTAGCCCAGCAGCGCCACCAGCGTGAGCGAGTCGCGCACCAGGCCGGTCATCGCGTGCATCAGCTGCCCGGCGCCGGCCTGCACCTCGTAGGTCACGGTGTTGATCAGGCTGCTGGCGGCGTTGCGCGCGAACAGCGCCGGCTCGGCATTCATCAGCCGCGCGAACAGGGCGCTGCGCAGCTCGACCATGCCGCGGTTGGCCGCCCAGGCCAGGCCGTACTGGGCGATGAAGCCGGCGAAGCCGCGCAGGCCGAACAGGCCGATCACGATCACCGGGATCTGCCACAGCGGCATGCTGCGCTGCTGGAAGCCGGCGTCCAGCAGGTGCTGCATGAACGACGGGATCATCGGCTCGGTGAGCGCGCCGATCACCGAGCCGGCGAAGGCCAGCACGAGGCCTCGGCGGCTGGAACGGAAGTAGGGCGCGATCGCGCCGATGCGCTGCCAGACCGTGCGCGAGGCCACTTCCGCGGCTTTTTCGCTCATCCGGGGAACTCCGGGCGCTGTGCGGGACTCTGCAGGAACATCAGCTTGATGTACTTGTAGTAGGTGTACTCGGCGTTGTAGATGGCCAGCATCAAGCCGTGCTGCCCGTCCAGGAAGCCCAGACGAATCACGTAGGTCCGCAGGAATGCCATCGCCCCATGCAGCACGGCCTTGAAGACGCTGCCCCGCTTGCCTGCCGCCAGCATGTCGCGTGCATGGCCGCTGGAGTAGCGGTCGAGCTTCTCCAGCACGTCGTGCATGTTCGGGTAGCTGAAGTGCACGATGCTGGCTTTCAGGTCGGCCACGCTGCCGTCCACGGTCATGTGCGCATGCAGGAAGTGGTCGGTGAAGCCGGCCTTGGCACGCCGCCCCAGGCGCAGCGTGTAGTCGGGACGCCAGCCGCTGTGATGGATGAACTTGCCGCAGAACTCCGACAGGCGCGGCAGCCGGTAGCCGTCGTGCGTGCCGCTGCGGATGGCCTGCTGCACCTCGTCGCGCAGCGCCGGGCTGATGCGCTCGTCGGCGTCCAGCGACAGCACCCATTCGCTCGTGGCCATCGAGAAGCCACGCGCCACCTGCGGCCCGTAGCCGGGCCAGTCGGTCTCGACCACGCGCGCACCCGCCTCGCGCGCCAGGCGCGCGGTGGCATCGGTGCTGCGGGAGTCGAGCACGAGCACCTCGTCGGCGAACGAGGCGCTCGCGATGCATTCCGCAATGTTTCTTTCTTCGTTTTTCGCGACCACCACAATGGTGAGCGAATGCGGGTTCGGCATGGTGCGTGGGGTATCGCCCTCTATGATCCGAATTGTCGCCGATCCCACCGAAGCCACCTGCGGCGCGGCCTGGATGGCCCGTCGCCACGACCACCATGAAAAGAAGAACCGTCCTTCACCTCGCTGCGCTGCCTGCCTCGCTCGGCCTGTTCGGCACTGCGCAGGCGCAGTTCCGCGTCGAGATCTCCGGCGTCGGCGCGACGCAGCTGCCCATCGCCGTGCCGCGCTTCCGTGACGAGGACAAGGCGCCGCAGCCGATCTCGGCGATCATCCGCGCCGACCTCGAGCGCAGCGGCTTCTTCCGCCCGATCGACGCCAACGGCGTGGCGCTCGACGAGACCTCGCGCCCTGCGATGAGCGACTGGCGTGGCCGCAGCGTCGATGCGCTGGCGGCCGGTTCGGTGCAGCGCCTGGCCGACGGCCGCTTCGACGTGCGCTTCAAGCTGTGGGACGTCGTCAAGGGCAGCGAGATCGGCGGCCAGGCCAGCGCCGTCGACGCGGCCGACCTGCGCCTGGCGGCGCACCGCATCGCCGACTACATCTACGAGAAGCTCACCGGCGACAAGGGCGTGTTCTCGACCCGCATCGCCTACGTCACCCGCGGCGGCGGGCGCTACACGCTGCGCGTGGCCGATGCCGACGGCGAAGGCGGCCAGGTGGCGCTGAACAGCCCCGAGCCAATCATCTCGCCGGCCTGGTCGCCCGACGGGCGCGAACTGGCCTACGTGTCCTTCGAGAGCCAGAAGGCGGTGGTCTACGCGCAGGAGGTGATGTCGGGCAAGCGGCGGCCGATCGCGAACTTCCGCGGCTCCAACAGCGCGCCGGCCTGGTCGCCCGACGGCAGCACGCTGGCGGCCACGCTGTCGCGCGAGGGCGGCTCGCAGCTCTTCCTGATGGACCGCAACGGCGGCAACGTGCGGCGCCTGACCAGCAGCCAGGCGATCGACACCGAGCCGGTGTTCGAGTACCCGGACGGCAAGCGCATCTACTTCGTCAGCGACCGCGGCGGCGGCCCGCAGGTGTACCGCATCGCCACCGGCGGCGGCAACGTCGAGCGCATCACCTTCAGCGGCAGCTACAACATCAGCCCGGCCGTCAGCCCCGACGGGCGCACCCTGGCCTTCATCGCGCGGCAGGGCAACAGCTTCAAGCTGCACACGCTGGACCTGTCCTCGCCGGGCTCGCAGCCGGTGCCGCTGACCGACACCAGCGACGACGAGAGCCCGAGCTTCTCGCCCAACGGCAAGCTGATCATTTATGCCACGCGTGCCGGCGGCCGCGACGTGTTGATGACCACCACGCTCGATGGCAAGATCAAGGCCCGGCTGGTTTCCACGACCGCCGATGTGCGCGAGCCCAACTGGAGCCCGTACGGCCGCTGAGGGCCTGCACGCCATGCAGACCGCAACCCGTTCCCTATCGCCGCGCATCGCGGCCCTGTCCCACCGATCCGAAGAGGAGCACACCATGAACTCGACGCACCACCCTCATCTGCCCCGGGCTGCTCTGGCCCTGCTCGCCGCGGCCGTGCTGGCCGGTTGCGCGAGCACACCGCTGGAAGACACCAAGGCGCCGGTCGAGTCGCGCAATGCCGGTGCCGCGGGCGGCGCAGGCGCCGGCGGTGCGAGCGCGGGAACCTCGCAGAGCAAGGTCACGCCGGTCGACCTGGCGAAGACCGACAACGCGATGATGAGCAACCTGCCGCGCATCGTGTTCTTCGACTTCGACAGCTACGTCGTCAAGGACGAGTTCCGTTCCACCGTCGAGGCCAACGCGAAGGTGCTCGCCGCCGACGCCAAGAAGAAGGTCACCATCGAGGGCCACACCGACGAGCGCGGTGGCCGCGAATACAACCTCGCACTGGGCCAGAAGCGCGCCGAGGCGGTGGCCAAGTCGCTGGCGCTGCTTGGCGCCACCAATGCGCAGATGGAAGCGGTGAGCTTCGGCAAGGAGCGCCCGGCAGTGCAGGGCAGCGACGAGGCGGCGTATGCGAAGAACCGCCGCGCCGAGCTGATCTACCGTTGAGGCGGGGCTGCTGATGTCGCCGATGTCGGTACTCACGCGGGGCGTCGCCGTGCTCGGCCTGGCAGGGGCGCTGCTCGCGCCGGCCCAGGCCGGCATCTTCGACGACGACGAGGCGCGCAAGGCCATCCTCGATCTGCGCCAGAAGCTCGAGCAGAGCAACGAGGCGCAGCGAGTGCGCCAGGCCGAGCTGAACGCGCAGATGGCCGATCAGCTCTCGCAGCTCAAGCGCAGCCTGCTCGACCTGAACAACCAGCTCGAGCAGATCCGCTCCGAGATGGCCAAGATGCGCGGCCAGGACGAGCAGCTCGCGCGCGACGTCGCCGAACTGCAGCGCAAGCAGAAGGACGTGCAGTCCGGCATCGACGAGCGCATCCGCAAGCTCGAGCCGGTGAAGGTGTCGCTCGACGAGAAGGAGTTCCTCGCCGATCCGGAAGAAAAGCGCATGTACGACGAGGCTTTCGCCTACATCCGCAAGGGCGACTTCAACGCTGCGGCGGCCGGCCTCTCGACCTTCGTGCGCCGCTATCCGCAAAGCGGCTATCTCGATTCCGCCCACTTCTGGCTCGGCAATGCGCAGTACGGCCGGCGTGAGTACAAGGAGGCGATCGGCTCGTTCCGCGCGCTGCTGGCTGCGCGGCCCGAGCACCCGAAGGCGCCCGAGGCGATGCTGGCCATCGCCAACTGCCAGGTCGAGCTGAAGGACCCGAAGGGCGCGCGCAAGACCATCGGCGAGCTGGTGCAGGCCTACCCGAAGTCGGAGGCCGCGCAGGCCGGCCGCGAGCGCCTCGCCTCGATCAAATAGGTCGTCGGCGCAGGCCGCGACGGGCAGCGCAAGGGCGCTGCTTAAAATCGCGGCATGCAGGAAATCGACATCCAGGCCCTCGGCCGCACCGTGCTGTGGGCCGCCTTCGCGCTCGCGGTGGTCTTCGGCGCCATCGCCCAGCGCACCCATTTCTGCACCATGGGGGCGGTGTCCGACATCATGACCATGGGCGACTGGTCGCGCATGCGCATGTGGGTCACCGCGATGGGCGTGGCCATGGTCGGCTTCAATGCCATGGTGGCCGTGGGCTGGCTGGACGCCGGCAAGACCGTCTACGCCGGGCCGCGTTTCATCTGGCTGTCGGCGCTGGTGGGCGGCGCGATGTTCGGCTTCGGCATGGTGCTGGCGTCGGGCTGCGGCAGCAAGACGCTGGTGCGCATCGGCGGGGGCAACCTCAAGTCGCTGGTGGTGTTCTTCGTGCTCGGTGTCGCCGCCTTCGCCACGCTGCGTGGCATCACCGCCGTGCTGCGGGTGGCGACGGTGGATGCGGTGGCGATCGACATCCCCGGCGGTCAGGACCTGCCCTCGCTGCTCGCGGCCGCCACCGGCATGGCCAAGCAGACGCTCGCCGGCATCGTCGGCGTCGGACTCGGTGCTGCCCTGCTCGCGTGGGCGCTGTCGCGGCAAGAGGGCCGCAGCGCCGACAACCTGCTCGGCGGGCTGGGCCTGGGCGCCGTGGTCGCGCTGCTGTGGTGGGTGTCGGGCCGCCTCGGGCATGTCGCCGAGGACCCGAACACGCTGCAGGAAGCCTTCGTCGCCACCAACTCGCAGCGCATGGAGTCACTGACCTTCGTCGCGCCGATGGCCTACACGATCGACTGGCTGATCTTCTTCAGCGACAGGAGCAAGGTGTTGACCATCGCCATCGTAAGCACGGTCGGCGTGGTGGTGGGCTCGGCGCTCTACGCGATCGCCACGCGCAGCTTCCGCTGGGAGGGCTTTCGCGGCGTGCAGGACACGGCCAATCACGTGGTCGGCGCCGTGCTGATGGGCATCGGCGGCGTCACGGCGATGGGCTGCACCATCGGGCAGGGCCTGTCGGGCCTGTCCACGCTGAGCCTGACAAGCTTCGTCGCCGTGGCGGCGATCATCGCCGGCGCGGTGGCCGGCTTGCGCTTCCAGTTCTGGCAGGTCGAGCGTTCGGCATGAGCGTCGAGACCGCGCTCGCCGAGGCCGATCTCGAGCGGCGATTCGGTGGCCTGCGCCGCCTCTATGGCGACCTGGCCTACGGCCGCATCCGCGCGGCGCGCTTCGCCGTGATCGGCGTCGGCGGCGTGGGTTCCTGGGCGGCGGAGGCATTGGCGCGCAGCGGCGTGGCCGAGCTCACGCTGATCGACCTCGACCACATCGCCGAATCCAACATCAACCGCCAGGTGCAGGCGCTCGGCGCCACGCTGGGCATGGCCAAGGTGCACGCCCTGCGCGAGCGCATCGCCGACATCCACCCCGGCTGCGTGGTGCACGAGGTCGAGGCCTTCGCCGAGGCCGACAACTGGCCTGCCGTGATGCCCGAGCCCGTCGACGTGGTGATGGATGCCTGCGACAGGCTGCGGGCCAAGGCGGCGATGGCCGCCTGGGCGATCGCGACGGGCACGCCGCTGGTCGTCGTCGGCGCCGCCGGCGGCAAGCGGCGCCCGCAGGCGGTGGAGCTCGACGACCTGAGCGCGGCAACGCACGACCCCTTGCTCGCCGCGCTGCGTCAGCGATTGCGCCAGCATCACGGCGCGGCGCGCAAGGGCGCGATCGGCCTGCGTTGCGTGTTCTCGCGCGAGCCGGTGGTCGCGCCGGACGACTCCTGCGACGTGGAGGGCAATCTCAACTGCCACGGCTACGGCTCGACGGTGAGCGTGACGGCCACCTTCGGTCTGGTGGCCGCGCAAGTTGCGCTAGAATGCGCGGCTGTCGGGAGCTGAAGACTCGATCGAACAAGCCGCTATAATCGTGGGCTTTTCGGGTCGTTAGCTCAGTCGGTAGAGCAGCGGACTTTTAATCCGTTGGTCGCGTGTTCGAGTCACGCACGACCCACCACCGAAGGTGGAAAGATCTCGGGCTCTTAGCTCAGTTGGTAGAGCAGCGGACTCTTAATCCGTTGGTCGTAGGTTCGAATCCTACAGGGCCCACCAAAATTCTTGGTTAGAAAACAAGGACTTAGCGCGAGCTAAGTCCTTTTTTCTTGGATGCATCGGACGGCTGCTGCGGGCGGTTGTGACGGATTTGTGCCGTAGTTCGGCGCACGCTCCCTGACGGCATACGTAGCGTGCTGTGCTTGCCCTCTCGCACGCATCGCATCGGGCCAACTCGTCCGGCAACGGTGCTGCAGTCGCGCCGCGAGGCTGGCCAACGCGTCCGCACTGTCCTGAGAAGTGTTCTTATCAGGACGTCATTTGGCGAATGAATATTGGGAGTAGCCGAGCCACCCGCCCGCACAACTAAGAGTGATGCTGCCCGGCAACTAAATTTGATGCTTGGTCCGGGCTGCAGC